>JAZNFJ010000001.1:0-2385 GCA_045589035.1 Candidatus Avilachnospira sp.
GAGGCCAGGGTCATCATTTCCTCGCTCTGGCCGATGCGGATCTTGACGGTGGCGTCCACCTTCACGTTGATGTACTCGGCGTTGGGCACATAGTCGGTGGTCTTGACGTCCACGGAGAACATCTTCAGGGACAGCTTATCCAGACGCTCCAGAAACGGGATACGAACACCGGCTTTACCAATCAGAATCCGGGGCTTTCGGAAACCGGAGATCATGTAGGCGGTATCGGGCGGTGCTTTCACATAGCCGATACAAATGATGATAATAAGAAAAATTACAGCAGCTACGATTCCAAATAAAATTTCCATATTGTTCTCCTTTCTAAACTCTAACTTGGCTGCAGCCTGTTAGCTGCGGCAATCTCCGGGGCCGATCAGGCGGTAGGCAAATTACCAATGCGCGGCTTGGTGGGAGTGCTGTCAATTCCCAGAGCCTTTGCGTACGCAGGGTGGTTTTCTATTCGCTCGATCAGTCGGATCATCAGGATTCGTTCTCTTGTGCTCAAATGGATCACTTCTTTCGCGCAGATTAGGAATGCCGCGTCCTGTTATGTATCTATTGTATGACTGGGCGAAAGGAAAATAAATGACTGGATCAGCAAAATAAGAGGGTCTATTGTTCTGCTGGAGGAGAAAACCCCTTGCTTTTGTGTGACAGATACTGGGCTTCATCAATCACACCGGTAGCAAGCATTCGCTCAGACCACAGTTGCAGGGTCTCCACGGCGATGGAGATGCGCTCTAATTCTTCCTGAATGTAGATGAAATCCTCCAGTTCATCACCGGATATCTTGCCATCTGCGGTGATTTCAATGAGACGGTCTTTTTGCTTGCCCATGGAGTTCAGGGAAGCCAGCATTTCCAGGGCGATTTGAGATAAATCTTTGACTTTGATCTCCGGCACATACTGCTGACCGATGGGGCACTGGTTGGCACAGTAATAGTTACACAAATTCGGCTGTTTGTACTTTTCTGCCATAACCAGAACTTCGTCGGGGTGTGGCAGGGTTCGTTCATTTTCGATTTTTTCAATTCTCTCCGGAGATATGCACACCAAAAGTTCAGAAGCGGTTTCCCGGGTCAGTTTTAGGCTCTCTCTGGTCTGATGGTAGATGTTTTTATTTTCTTTCGTAGAAGCTCTGGCCATATGAAAAACCTCGCAATTTCTTGGTGTCTATATTATATCTGTATTCGACATAAAACGCAATAAAATCCCGCAACAGTTCATTTTTCACAAAGCTGTTTACTTCAATGTCGGTCAAGTCCTCCCGTTCCGGTTTTCTGGGGTCACTCCAGAACATGGAATTGCCGGAGTCAAAGATGGGGGCCATACTGATAAATGTTAGCGTTTTTGTATCTCTCAATACGCCAAAGTTGTTTAGATGGCGTCTGTGTTGGTCAAGACAAAGTCCGTTAAAATTTGATATTCCAAGAAGTTTTTCACATGATCATCGGACAGACCATGTGCCACACAAACCTAAATAAACTAAAAGACAATTATCTGGATATGGCACTGCTGTAAGCGGTCTTAAATCGTTATGTGATAACATCACGGAATGGAATGTATCCGCCTTATATAATACAGTCAAAAAGATAATCAGGAGGTGCTGAGGATGAAAAGGCTTCTGCCAATTTTCATAGCAATTCTTCTTTTGGCGGGCTGTGCTGCACCTGCGGAGCAGGAAGTCAGCTACCGTCAGATCACGATGGACGAGGCCGTTGCCATGATGGAAGAAGAAAAGGAATACATCATTCTGGATGTTCGCACAGTTGCGGAATTTGATGAGAAGCATATCCCCGGTGCTATCAACATCCCAAACGAGACCATCGGCACAGATGCCATCCCGGAGCTGCCGGATAAAGATCAGCTGATACTGGTATATTGCCGCAGCGGCAACCGAAGCAAGCAGGCATCTGAAAAATTAGTGAAATTAGGCTATACCAACATTGTCGAGTTTGGCGGTATCATTGATTGGCCCGGAGAAACACAGACGAATGAAGGAGGTCCGTTATGAGGATATTTGACTTTTTCAAACAGCCCGACATCCATAAAGGACTCAAAGAATACGCAGAAACCGAAAACGCTGTTCTGCTGGATGTGCGTACACCCCAGGAATACCGGGAGGGCCATATTCCCGGAAGCAAAAATGTACCGCTGCAGACCATTGACAAAGTGGCATCTGTGGCAGAAAATAAAGATACAGAGATGTTCGTTTATTGCTACTCCGGCGCCCTAAGCCGGCAGGCGACAGCGATGCTGCAGCATATGGGCTATACCAATGTAACCAACATCGGCGGTATTGCCGCTTATCAGGGAAAGGTGGAACGTTAATATGAAAGTTGTGATCGTAGGAGGCGTGGCAGGTGGAGCCACTGCCGCAGCAAG
>JAZNFJ010000002.1:0-13010 GCA_045589035.1 Candidatus Avilachnospira sp.
AAGGTTTCGGCCAGGGCATTCTGGAACTGATACTTTTCCATCTGCTCTTCGTAGCGATCTCTCAGACCGGCAGCCATAGCTTCCAGCTCTGCATCCAGCTCGCGATTTGCCACCTGCTCTCCAGGCAGTTTGCCGCCGAAGTACTTCTGGATCATGGCAACCGTACGGCTGACCAGATTGCCCAGATCGTTGGCGAGGTCGGTGTTGATGGTGGAGATCAGCAGTTCATTGGAGAAGTTGCCGTCAGAACCGAAGGGGAAGGAGCGCATCAGGAAGAAGCGCAGGGCATCCACACCGTAGCGTTCCGCCAGCAGGTAGGGGTCTACCACATTGCCCTTGGACTTGGACATCTTGCCGCCGTCCAGCAGCAGCCAGCCGTGGCCGTAGACCTTCTTGGGTAGGGGCATACCCATGCTCATGAGCATGGCAGGCCAGATGATGGAATGGAAACGGACGATTTCCTTGCCCACGAAGTGGACATCGGCAGGCCAGAAGTCCTTGTAATCGTCATACTTGTCGTTCATAAAGCCCAGAGCCGTGGTGTAGTTGAACAGGGCATCCACCCAGACATAGACCACATGACCGGGATCGAAGTCCACAGGCACGCCCCAGGTGAAGCTGGTGCGGGAAACGCACAGATCTTCCAGACCGGGATCGATGAAGTTGTTGACCATTTCGTTGACTCTGGAACGGGGCTCCAGGAAGTCGGTGTTGGTCAGCAGGTCGCGGACAGGCTGGGCATACTTGCTCAGCTTGAAGAAGTAGGCTTCTTCCTCTGCATCCACCACATCTCTGCCGCAGTCCGGGCACTTGCCGTCCTTCAGCTGGCTTTCGGTCCAGAAGCTTTCGCAGGGGGTGCAGTATTTGCCCTTGTAGCTGCCCTTGAAGATGTCGCCCTTGTCGTACATTTCCTTAAAGATCTTCTGAATGGCGGCAACATGGTAGTCGTCGGTGGTGCGGATGAAGCGGTCGTTGGAGATGTTCATCAGCTTCCACAGATCCAGAACGCCCCGCTCACCGGTGACGATGTTATCCACGAAGCTCTGGGGATCGGTACCGGCTTCCTTGGCCTTGGTTTCGATCTTCTGGCCGTGCTCGTCGGTGCCGGTCAGGAACATGACATCATAACCGCGCATGCGCTTATAGCGGGCCATGGTATCCGTTGCCACGGTGCAGTAGGTATGACCGATATGGAGTTTATCGGAGGGGTAGTAAATGGGGGTCGTGATATAGAACTTTTCTTTGCACTTGTCGCACATAGCGAACGCCTCCTGTTCAGCCGAAAAATCGGCACAGATTCCTAGTATTCTCATATAATAGCACCATTTGGGGAAAAATACAAGGCGCAGAGTGACTTTGTCACGGTTTCGGGTTGACATTTGTGATATGATAAAAGAAAACGAAAGAATGATCGTTATGTTGGATTTTAAACTGCCGACCATTGAGGATCGGCCTTGGATTCAGGAGATCTACGAATGCTCCGGCTACCGGGGTGCGGAGTACACCTTCGCCAATCTGTTCCTCTGGTCCTATTTTTACGGAAAAGTGACGAAATATCAGGGTTTCCTCTGTCAAAGACTGGATTTTCAGGGGATTCATCAGTATATCTACCCTGCCGGCTGCGTCGATCCCAAGGAAGTGCTGGAACTTCTGTGGGAGGACAGCCGCCGCCACGGCAAACCCTTTGTGGTCAGAAGCCTGACGGAGGGGACCATGGCCACCATGAAGCGGCTGTTCCCCTATCAGTTCGAGTATGAGGAGATCCGCTATGCCTGGGATTATCTCTACGAGATCGACACCCTGGCGGAGCTGGCGGGCAAGAAGTATCAGGCCAAGCGCAACCACATCAACCGCTTTTTGGAAGATAATCCCAATTGGCACACAGAAGTCATTACCGCCGAAAATATGCATGTGTGCAAGGCCTTGGCGGAAAAGTGGTACGAGAGTCACGAGGAAACGGAAGCCGACCGCAGAGCACTGGAAAAGGCCTTTGACAACTATGAGGCTCTTTGCTTTGAGGGTATCATCCTCTATGCCGGGGACGAGCCTGTGGCATTTTCCATGGGCAACCGCATCAGCCGGGATACCTTCGGCGTGAATTTCGAGAAGGCCTTTGCCGATGTCCGGGGCGCATACCCTCTGGTCAACCGGGAGTTCGCCCGCTATGTCCGGGAGAAGTATCCGCAGGTCCGCTACCTCAACCGGGAGGACGATATGGGCATCGAAGGCCTGCGAAAGGCCAAGGAAAGCTACCATCCCATCTTTTTGAAGAAATATATCGCAAGAGAGAAGATAACAGAGGAAGCACTTAAAGCCTCCCCTGTGTAAGGGGAGGTGCCGAACGAAGTGAGGCGGAGGGGTTGACAATCCCCCAGTCAGCTTCGCTGACAGCCCCCTTTGCACAAGGGGGCCTTTATGGTGCGTCTTTAGAGGTGCAGCTATGTATCGTATTGCCCAAAAATTGGATATTCCGCAGATTGCCGCCCTTTGGGAGGAAGCCTTTGGGGACAGCCGGGAGCAGGTGGAGGATTTCTTTGCGGCCTTTCCCGACTGCCTGTCATATGTGGCGGAGGAGAATGGAGAAATTTGCTCCATGGTCCATGCTCTGCCGCAAATCCTTTCCCCCAAGACCCCGACGGCTTACATCTATGCCGTTGCCACAGCCAAAGCCCATCGTGGCAAAGGTCTTTGCCGGGAACTGATGGTCTTTGCCGAGGAGGAGCTGAAAAATCGGGGTTATGAAGCCTGCGTGCTGACACCCGGTGAAGGGTCTTTGTTTGGTTTTTATGAAAATCTGGGTTTTCGGACCGCCTTTTTTCGGCGGAAAACGGCCTTTGCCGGCGGCAAGCCCATTTCTGTTTCGGAGTATGCCCGGCTGAGAGAAACACTTGTTTCTGTGCCTCATATGGTGTATGATGAAAACACCCTTTCATATGCCCAAAAACTCTACGGTTTGACCTTTTACAAAACCCCCACAGGCATTGCCGCCGCAGGCGAAACTTTTACGGCGGAAGTCCTGCCGGAGGATCTGGGCGGCGAACCGTTCGCCATGGTCAAATGGTTGGGGGGAGAACAGCCCCTTTTGGATGGTTTTTTGGGACTTGCACTAAATTAAGAACGATTGCTATTATTGTTATAATATGGTAAGATATAGCAAAGATATAAAGAAAGAAGGGAAAGCCCATGCTGGAACTTAAAAATATTACTTTGACCGTTCCTTATGAGAACGGCACCACCGACATTCTGAAGGATGTATCTTTGAATGTGGAGGATAAGAAATTTATCGTCATCACCGGCCCCAACGGCGGCGGCAAGACCACCCTTGCCAAGGTCATCATGGGTCTGGCGACCCCCAACAAGGGTCAGATTCTCTGGAACGGCGAAGATGTCACCGCCCTTTCTATTGCAGAAAGAGCCAAGAAGGGCATCTCCTACGGCTTCCAGCAGCCGCCCCGGTTCAAGGGCATGAAGGTCTCCGACCTGCTGCAGATCGCAGCCGGCAAGAAGCTGAGCCACAGCGAGGCCTGCAGCTACCTGACCAAGGTGGGCCTGTGTGCCAGAGATTACGTGGATCGGGATGTGGATACCTCTCTCTCCGGCGGCGAAGTCAAGCGCATTGAGATCGCTACGGTGCTGGCAAAGGACTCCGATCTGATGATCTTCGACGAGCCGGAAGCAGGCATTGACCTGTGGAGCTTCGCAAGACTGACCGAAACATTCAAGGAACTCCACGATCGGCATCAGAAGACCATTCTGATCATCTCCCATCAGGAGCGAATCATCCGTCTGGCAGACGAGATCGTCATCATTGCAGGCGGTCAGATTCAGAACAGAGGTCCTGCCGATGAACTTTACTCTCAGATCATGACCGATACGGTCATGGGCTGCAACAAGCTGGAGGTGAAGGGAACATGCTGAACGATATCCAGAAACGCATTTTGCAGGAAGTGGCGGATATGGCGGCCATCCCCGAAACCGGCGCGGTGAATATCCGTTCCGACGGTAAGAAGGCCTTCCGCCAGAACACAGATAATATTAAAATTGAAAGCAAGACCGACAAAGATGGCATCGATATCCACATCGCTGCCGGTACGAAAAATGAAAATGTCCATATTCCGGTGGTGCTGACCGAAGCCGGACGGCACGATATGGTCTATAACGACTTCTTCATCGGCGAAGGTGCCGAAGTGAAGATCGTGGCAGGCTGCGGCATCCACAACTGCGGCGACTGCGACTCCGAGCATGACGGCATCCACACCTTCCATGTGGGCAAGAATGCCAAGGTCACCTATGTGGAAAAGCACTATGGCGAGGGCGAAGGCACCGGCAAGCGGATTTTGAACCCCCAGACCATCCTCTATCTGGAGGAAGGCTCTCAGGTGACATTGGAAACCGTCCAGATCCGTGGCGTGGATGATACCAAGCGCTACACCAAGGCTGTGGTGGGCGAGGGTGCTGAATTTGTGGTGCAGGAGAAGCTTCTGACCCACGGAAATCAGTATGCCGAAAGTGAAATGGATGTGTTCCTCAACGGCAAGGACAGCAAGACCCGGGTCATTTCCCGCTCTGTGGCGCAGGATAACTCCGTGCAGATCTTCTATCCCCGGGTCGAGGGCAATAATCCCTGCTTCGGTCATGTCAGCTGCGATGCCATTATCATGGGCGAGGCCAAGGTCCGCGCCATCCCCGAGATCACCTGTAATCATGTGGATGCAGGTCTGATTCACGAAGCCGCCATCGGCAAGATCGCCGGCGATCAGATTTTGAAGCTGATGACCCTTGGTCTGACGGCAGAAGAAGCAGAAGAAAAAATTCTCGAAGGCTTCTTGCGGTAAGGAGACGCCATGTTTTCCATCACTCTCATCTGCATGGGAAAATGCAAGGAAAAATTCTATATTTCCGCGGCGGAGGAATACGCCAAGCGGCTGAAGGGCTACTGCGAGTTTAAACTTCTGGAACTGCCGGAGTACCGGCTGCCGGAAGACCCCTCCCCGGCGGAAATTGCACAAGGTCTTGCCAAAGAGGCTGAGGCCATCCGCAAGGCCATCCCCAAGGGGGCTTGGTTCTGCGTGCTGACCCCGGAGGGCAAACTGCAGTCCTCTCAGGAACTGGCAGAAACCCTGAAAACCGTGAAAAATTCCGGCAAATCCGCCGCCTGTTTCCTCATTGGCTCTTCCTTCGGCATGGAGGAGAGTCTGAAACAGCAAGCCGATCACAAGCTGTCCATGAGCAAAATGACCTTCCCCCATCATCTGGCCCGGGTCATGGTGCTGGAGCAGCTGTACCGGGCGGAGAGCATCCAGGCCGGCAGTAAATATCATAAGTAATTGGCAATTGATAATTGACAATGAAGGAGAAATTCTCATGATCCATAAATATTCCGAACAATTTGCAGAATTCAAGCCCAATATCCGCGGCGGCGAAGGCAAGCCCCTGTTCCGGCACCTGTTTTCCGGCGAGGAACTGGGCGGCCGTGCCACAATGCTGTCGGTGCTAACCCTGCAGCCCGGTGAGTCCGTAGGTGTCCACGAGCATGTGGACAACGGCGAGGTCTACTTCGTCCTCAGCGGCAAACTCATGGTGGAAGAAGATGGCGTCGAGACAGAACTTTTCCCCGGCGATGCCGAATTCTGTGCTGACGGTCACAGCCATGCCATCCGTAACCATACCAATGAGTCCGCCACATTTGTGGCACTCATCCTTCCCAACCGCTGATGCGCCGGGCAGTGGAGCAGACCCTGACGGGTTTGACGGAGCGGCAGCTGGAGCAGTTTGCCCGGTTTGGCGAACTGCTGGTGGAGAAGAATCAGGTCATGAACCTGACGGCCATTACCGAGCCGCAGGCTGTGGCGGAACTGCATTTTCTGGATTCCGTGGCGGCTCTGCAGGTAGTGGACTGTAAGAACAAAAAAGCCATCGATGTGGGCTGCGGTGCCGGTTTCCCCGGTGTGCCGCTGGCCATTGCCGAGCCGACTTTGCAGGTGACCCTGCTGGACAGCCTGCAGAAGCGCATGAACTGGCTGGCAGAGATTTTGCCCCAGCTGGGTGTGGATGCCAAGGTGGTGGCAGCCAGAGCCGAGGAGTATGTCACTTCCTGTCGGGAAAGCTATGACATTGCCACTTCCCGTGCGGTGGCGCGGCTGAACATTCTGGCGGAGCTTTGCCTGCCCTATGTGAAGGTGGGAGGATACTTCCTCGCCCTCAAGGGTGCCATGGCGGCGGAAGAAGCCGAGGAAGCCAAGCATGCCATCACCGCTCTGGGCGGCAGAGTGAAGGAGATTTACGAGTATCCCATTGCCGATGCCGTCCATCGCATCGTGGTGGTGGAAAAGGTGAAGCCCACCCCGAAGCAGTACCCCAGAAAATTTGCAAAAATCAAGCAAAATCCTCTGTAAAGAAGAAAATACGGATTGCCACGGCCTTTCAGGCCTCGCAATGACCAATTAAGAGGTGTCATTGCGAGCACCGAAGGTGCGTGGCAATCCGTTTCTTTATAACTGTTGTTCCAATATGAACTGTGCAAGATCTCTTAGGGCTTCTTTTTCGCTCTCCATGAGGGCGGCGGAGAGGTCTTTGGAGGAGAACCGGCAGCCGGTGAGCCGGGTTTTCACATCCTCCGGCAGTTCCGGGTCCAGGGCATCGGAAAAGACCGAAACCTCTGTGACAGTACTGTTTTTTGCCGTCAGCAGCAGCTGCACACCGCCCCACGGGAACCGGGTGTCCAATTCCAGATCGAAACCGGGGGTCTTGCCCAGCCGCCAGTCCCAGGATGCCTGCTTCTCCCGGTAGAGGAGCATGGCTGCCAAATCTTCCGGTGTGGGATTGAAATCTTCCACATCTCCATAGACCTCGCAAAATGCTTTGCGAATGGCGGCGATCATGGCATCCGGGGTGACATCCGGGGTAAATTCCTGCAGATTGCAAACCCGGCTGCGGACGGAGCTGACACCCTTGGCCTGCAGCTTCCGGGGATCGGGACGGAGGTAATTCTGCAATTTGGAAAGATTTGCGTTCAGCAGCAATGTGCCGTGATGCTGGCACATCTGTCCCCGCTTAATGAAGGCATTGCCGGAGATTTTTCTGCCGTCGGCCAGCAGGTCGTTTCTGCCGGAGAAGTCACAGGGAATGCCGAAAGATCGCACTGCCTGCAAGATCACCTGCAGCTGCTTTTCCACATTGTAGATGCCTTCGCCTGCGATGAAGGAAAAATTCAGGTTGCCCATGTCGTGATAGACGGCGCCGCCGCCGGTGATCCGGCGGACCAGCTGCACACCGTCGGCTTCCATGGCGGCAAGGTCACATTCCTTCCACGGGTTCTGATTTTTGCCGATGATGACGGCGTTTTCGTTGGTGTAGAAGTAGAGAATCATATCCTCCGGACCGAGATGGTCCAGAAACCACTCATCGGCGGCAAGGTTCATCCAGCCGTCATAGGAGGGAGAAATATAGAAGTAGTTAGACATAGATCGTTCCTTATCTGTATGCACCCAACCCTCCCTCTGATGAGGGAGGTGTCATTTGCGAAGCAAATGACGGAGGGAGAGAAATGAAAGAAAAAGAAATCTCTCCCCCAGCTTCGCTTTGCTCAGCAGCCCCCTCGTCAGAGGGGGCCTTTGGTGCATGACGTTAAATATACTGCTGCGTTAATACATCGATGACACCTCTGGTGGTCAGCCGCAGCTGGGGAATCACCGGCAGTGCCATAAAGCTGAGGGTCATAAAGGGGTCGATGCCCCGGCTGACACCCTGCCTAAATGCCACATCCTTGGCATGCTCCAGTTTTTCATTGATCTCTGTCATGGGTGCATCGGACATGATGCCCGAGATCTCCAGAACCACCTCCGCGGTGGTTGTTTCATTTTCTGCCACCACGATGCCGCCCCGGTTTTCCACGATGCGGTTGGCGGCATAGGCCATGTCTTTGGAGTTGGTGCCCACTACGATGATGTTGTGGCTGTCGTGAGAGATGGAGGTCGCTACGGCACCGGATTTCAGGCCGTAGCCCTGAATGTAGCCCAAGCCGATGTGATGGGTGTTTTTGTGCCGTTCGATGACGGCGATTTTCAGAATGTCCTGCGCCACATCCACCTTGGTGGCATAGCCGTTGTCTGTGGTCACCAGTTCCCCGGGAATCATGCCCAGCACTCCGCGGGGGCGGCTGCTGCGGAAATCGTCCTCCGTCAATTTGGAAACATGGAAGGTGTCGTGGGCCTTGGCTGCCAGATGGGGATCGATCTCCGGCTCGGCAAAGGGCTGCACCTGTCCGTCATAGACCAGATTACCGTCCTTGAACACCAGCTGCACTTCAAAATGCTCAAAATTATCGATGATCGCCAGATCCGCCAGATAGCCGGGAGCCACCGCGCCGCGGTTGTTCAGCTGATAGTACCGGGCGGCATTGTGGGTGGCGACTTTTGCCGTGAGGATGGGATCGGCACCGGCGGCAATGGCCTTTTGGCAGATGTAGTCGATGTGACCCTGTTCCAACAGGTCGCTGGGATGGCGGTCATCCACGCAGAACATGCACCGGTCGGCATATTTGGGGGTCAGCAGGGGAAGGAGGGCCTCCAAATTTTGGGCAGCTGTACCTTCCCGGATCATAATGAACTGACCCTTGCCGATCTTGGCGATGGCATCGTCCAGATCGTAGCACTCGTGGTCAGAGTATACCCCGGCTGCCACATAGGCATCCAGTTCCTTGCCTGTGAGCATGGGGGCATGACCGTCGATTTTCTTGTGGTGGATCTGGGCGGCGGCAATTTTCTCCAAAACCTGTCCGTCCGCTGCCACCACGCCCACAAAATTCATCACTTCCGCCAGTCCCTGTACCCGGGGATGGTCGTAGAAGCTGTCCAAAGCCCGGTAGTCCAGTACCGCGCCGCTTTCGTCCATGGGGGTGGCAGGCACGCAGGAAGGCAGCATAAACCGCACATCCAGAGGCAGTCCTTCCGTGGCCTGCAGCATATATTCAATGCCGTCGGTGCCCATGACATTGGCGATTTCGTGGGGGTCGGTGATGATGGTGGTGGTGCCGTGGGGCAAAACTGCCTTGGTCAGTTCCTTGGGAGAAACCAGAGAACTTTCCAAGTGCATATGGCTGTCGATAAAGCCGGGCAGGACGATCTTGCCGGTCATGTCGTATTCCGTCAGACCGGAATAGTCCCCCAGACCCACGATCAGCCCTTCGGCAATGGCGATGTCCCCATGGCTCAGCTCGTTGGCGAAGACATTGAGATACACCGCGTTCTTCAGCACCACATCTGCCGGTTTCCGTCCGGCTGCTACATCCACCATGTGCTGCTTTTTCAGCAGGTTTTGGCGGATTTGTTCGTTGTGGATTTTTGCCATGAAGATCATCCCTTTCTGCGTTGTAATCGTTTGGGTATTTGCTTATTCGCCGGGGCCGGGGGCGACTACTTTGCCCAGATTCCATGTGTAGGCAGCCCGCTCGGCTGCTTCCTGCCGTTCTTCGGGCTTGTCGTAGGTGGAAATGGCGGTGTGTGCGCCGCAATCCACGCACTCCACGGTGAAGGCCCAGCCGCCTTCTTCACTCAAAATGGCTGCACCGCTACAGATGGGGCAGTCCTGAATGCTGATGCTTTCCAACAGTTTATCCATGATAAAAATTCCTTTCTTATTGGGCGGCGATTTTTTCTGCCAGTTCGTTGAGGTAGACCCAGCGCTCCATTTTTTGCTCCAGTTGGGCTTCCAGAGTCTCTTTTTCTGCCATGGCCTTTTCCAATGCCACGAAATCGGCACCGGAGGCGGCAATGGCTTCGTCCCATTGGGCGATCTGCTCCTCCAAAGCGGCAATGTCTGCATCGATGGAGTCGTATTCCCGCTGCTCCATGTAGGAGAATTTCAGCTTCTGCTGCCGGGGCTTGGGCTGCTCTTTGGGGGCAGATGCCTGTTTTGGCTTTTCTTCTTCCGCGGGCTGCCGCTTTTTCAGATAGTCGCCATAGTTGCCCGTGTAACGGAATATTTCGCCGCCGGGACGGACTTCAAAAATCTGCTCCGCCACTCTGTCCAGAAAATATCGGTCATGGCTCACCGCCAGCACAGGGCCGGGGTAGTTTTCCAGATAGTCCTCCAGAATGGACAGGGTCGTAATGTCCAGATCGTTGGTCGGCTCATCCAGCAGCAGAATGTTGGGCGATGCCATGAGGATGCTCAGCAGGTACAGCCGTCGTTTTTCGCCGCCGGACAGTCTGCCGATTTGTGTGTGCTGCATGGCGGGGATGAACAAAAACCGCTCCAGCATCTGAGATGCCGAGAAAGTACCTTCGTCCGTGTGGACATGGGAGGCGATATTGTGGATCAAAGACCAGGGGGTTTCATTGGGGTCCAGATCTTTGGCTTCCTGGGTGAAATAGCCTAAGTTTACCGTGGCGCCGGTTTCGATGCTGCCGCTGTCCGGCTGCAGCCTGCCGGCAATGAGGTTCAGCAAAGTGGATTTGCCCATACCGTTGCCGCCGACGATGCCGATGCGGTCATGGCGGTCCAGACGGTAGGAAAAATCCTTCAAAACGCATTTTTCCCCAAAGGACTTATTCACATGCTCCAGATTGAGGATCTGTTTGCCCAGGCGGCTGGCTGCCGCACCCAGCTGCACTGTTTCATCGTACTGGGGTGCCTGCTGGTTTTTCAGGGCTTCATAGCGGTCGATGCGCTCTTTGCTCTTGGTGGTCCGCGCCTGACAGCCCCGGATGATCCATTGGTACTCGTGGCGGAGGATGGTCTGGCGCTTTCGCTCGGAAGCCTCTGCCATTTCCTCCCGCTGGGCTTTCAGTTCCAGATATTTGGAATAGTTGGCTTCAAAATAGCTGAGTTTTGCCCGGCTCAGCTCCGCAATGCGGGTCGCCACCCGTTCCAGAAAATACCGGTCATGGGTGACCATGACGATGCCGCCGGGGAAGGCTTTCAGCTTCTGCTCCAGCCATGCCACCATTTCCGCGTCCAGATGGTTGGTGGGCTCATCTAAAATCAGCACATCGGCAGGCTGCAGCAAGGCAGCTGCCAGAGCTACCCGTTTCCGCTGACCGCCGGAGAGGATACCGATTTTGGCATCGGGGTCGTCAATGCCCAGCTTGGAGAGCATGGAAACGGCTTCGTAGGCATGGATGGCGCGGTAACTTTCATCCTGAGAGGCAAAGACCTGCTCCAGAACGGTGTTGCCGTCATCCATGGGGGGATTCTGGGCAAGGTAGACCACCTGCACGTTGGGGTAGCGGGTGACCACGCCTTTGTCCGGCTCTTCCTGCCCGGCCAAGCACCGCAGGAAGGTGGATTTTCCCGTGCCGTTGATGCCGATGACACCGATTTTATCGCCGGGTTCCAGATATAGGCAGGCGTCCTTTAATAATTCCTTGACGCCGTAGTTGATGGAAAGCTGTTCTGCGGAAAGAAGCATAGGGGAACTCCTTGTATTATATTACTATGATTATAGCCTTTTTTATGGGGATTGGCAATCGGAAATCGGCGGTTTTCACAATTCTGAGAAATCGGTGAAATAGCAGTAGAAATCGTGCAAAAAATGTGGTATACTGTTATTCGGTGGGAATTGTATTTCCATCAGCAAGTACATTATTATTGCCTGCAAAAGCGGCAATAGAATTATAAGGAGGACTATATCTTATGAACACTTATGGTCTGGAAAAGTACGGCATTACCGGTACTACCGAAGTCGTCTACAACCCCTCTTACGAACAGCTGTTCGAAGCGGAAATGGACCCCACTCTGGAAGGCTTTGAGAAGGGCCAGCTGACTGAGCTGGGCGCTGTCAATGTCATGACCGGCATCTACACCGGCCGTTCCCCCAAGGATAAGTTCATCGTCATGGACGAGAACTCCAAGGACACCGTGTGGTGGACCTCCCCCGAATACGCCAACGACAACAAGCCCGCTTCCATCGAAGCATGGAACGAATGCAAGCGTCTGGCCATTGAGCAGCTGAGCAACAAGAAGCTGTACGTCATGGACGTGTTCTGCGGCACCAACAAGGACAGCCGTATGGCCATCCGTTTCATCATGGAAGTGGCATGGCAGGCTCACTTTGTCAAGAACATGTTCATCGCTCCCACCGAGGAAGAACTGAAGAACTTCGAGCCCGACTTCGTTTCCTACAACGCAGCCAAGGCTAAGGTCACCAACTACAAGGAACTGGGCCTCAACTCCGAGACCGCTGCTATCTTCAACATCACCTCCAAGGAGCAGGTCATTCTGAACACCTGGTACGGCGGTGAAATGAAGAAGGGCATGTTCTCCATGATGAACTACTACCTGCCCCTCAACGGCATGGCTTCCATGCACTGCTCCGCCAACACCGACATGAACGGCGAAAACACCGCTCTGTTCTTCGGCCTGTCCGGCACCGGCAAGACCACCCTGTCCACTGACCCCAAGCGTCTGCTGATCGGTGACGACGAGCACGGCTGGGACGACGAGGGTGTCTTCAACTTCGAAGGCGGCTGCTATGCAAAGGTCATCAACCTGGATCCCGATTCCGAACCTGATATCTACAATGCCATCAAGCGCAACGCTCTGCTGGAGAACGTGACTGTTGATGCCAACGGCAAGTGCGACTTCGCTGACGGTTCCGTCACCGAGAACACCCGCGTTTCCTACCCCATCAACCACATCGAGAAGATCGTCCGTCCCGTTTCCAAGGGCCCCGATGCCAAGAACGTCATCTTCTTGTCTGCTGACGCTTTCGGCGTTCTGCCTCCCGTTTCCATCCTGACTCCCGAGCAGACGCAGTACTACTTCCTGTCCGGCTTCACCTCCAAGCTGGCCGGCACCGAGCGCGGCATCACTGAGCCCACTCCCACCTTCTCCGCTTGCTTCGGCGCAGCCTTCCTGGAACTGCACCCCACCAAGTACGGCGAAGAGCTGGTCAAGAAGATGGAAAAGTCCGGCGCAAAGGCTTACCTGGTCAACACCGGCTGGAACGGCACCGGCAAGCGTATCTCCATCAAGGATACCCGCGGCATCATCGACGCCATTCTGGATGG
>JAZNFJ010000003.1:0-9842 GCA_045589035.1 Candidatus Avilachnospira sp.
ATCCGTCAGGGCATTTTCCCAGGACTTGGACAGCTGATTGTATGCCCAGGTGAACATCTTTTTGCCCGGGGACACATGATGGTCCGCCACATGGACCACACCGGTTTCCTTGCCGTGGTCATAGCCGCCGAAGAAGTCATAATCGGAAGCAGCAGCAAAATAGGAAGTGGCTTCTCTGGTGTTTTTGTGCCAGGAGATATCTCTGGGTTCTTCCATGGGAATGCCATTGAAGACCCCGTTGCCGGCAATGGGGTAGGTGGTCCGGGATTTGAGATAGTGGAAGTTTACATAACGCACATCCTGTGGGAAGAAAATCTGATAATCCTCATTGACCGCCACGGCTGTATTTTCCCACCAGAGGAAGGACCGTTCCGTATCCGTGCGGTTATACAGCCGCATTCTGGTTTCAAAGAAACTCTCGCCGGGGCGCAGGACAATACCCACCATGCCCTTCATCCGATCCATAGGCTCATGCTCCGACAGCCAGCAAACGGCAGAGCCGTCTTCCAGTTCCCGGGTGGTAAAATCACAGGCCATAAAGCCGGAAGCCCGGTGATGGAAAGGCCAGTTGAACTCAATGCCGCCGGAGATCCACGACCCCAACGCACCGATGAGGGCAGGCTTGATGACATGCTGCTTATAGAACATGTCCACCCCGGCTTTTTTATCGTAGGCAGAATAGACCCTGCCGCCAATTTCCGGCAAAATCTCAATTTTCAGGTATTCATTTTCCAGCGTGACTACGGTGTATTCTTTCTCAATCTTCTCCTCCCGGTTGACCTGCATGACCACTTTGTTGGGGTAGGGATTACCGGAACTTCTCTGGTGGACCCGGTTTTCCGCAAACATGGGCAGTTCTTCTGCCGCAGGCTCCGGATAAGTGGGAATGACCAGTTTGCCGACGGAAATTTTCACTTTTTCCATTTGTGGCACCTCTT
This sequence comes from Candidatus Avilachnospira sp., assembly GCA_045589035.1. Classification (GTDB taxonomy): domain Bacteria; phylum Bacillota; class Clostridia; order Oscillospirales; family Oscillospiraceae; genus Avoscillospira. The sequence goes on from JAZNFJ010000003.1 coordinate 939, forward strand.
TACTTTTATATTATTTTATTATATTATAGTAGAAAGTTTTTCGTTTTACAGGCATATTCTTACTTTCTTTTTATCTAATCTTACTTTTTAGGGGGTGACTTATGCTGACCCTGCCAACCAACATCCTTTGCGGCAGTTTTGACAGCCGCAAGTTTTGGGATCTGGAATACTCCCCCAAGCGCACCGTGCAGCTGTATGAAATTGAATTTTTCACAGAGGACGGTTTTTTCGTCTATGCAGACGACAAGGTCTTTCCCATCCGCAAACACCACATGCAGATCAAGCATCCCGGGCAGGTCTGCCACAGCCGGCTTCCCTTCCGCACCATGTTTTTGAAGTTCCACGCAGAGGGAGAACTGGCAGAGCGGTTAAGCCATGCCCCCGAATACTTCCCCTGCTCCGCACCGGAAACTGCCATGGCCCTTTTGCAAAAAATCACCCTGCTCCATGAGCAGGGAGACGATTCTCTGGAGCTTTACGGGGCATTGCTGTCTTTCCTGCAGCTGGTATTGCAGGATGCCGACGGTCATAACCGGGATCCGAAAGCGGTGGCCTGTGCCAAAACCTTCATGGAAGCCAATTTCGCCCAAGGTATCACCTTGGAAGACATTGCAAGATCCGTAAACCTCAGCCCCATCTATTTCCACAATGTATTTTCCAAAACCACCGGCATGTCCCCCCATGAATATCTGACCCGCCTGCGGATCAATGAAAGCAAAAGGCGGCTGTGGAACAGCGATGTTCCCATCAGCCGGATTGCGGAGGACTGCGGCTTCGGCTGCCAGCAGTATTTCAGCCGCGTATTCAAAAAACAGACCGGCATGACCCCGGGTCAGTATCGCCGGACAGCCTATCACAATTATCTACGGTAAAGGACGAACACTATGGAACAGATCATCTCCCTCACCTGCGGTCAGATGGCCGCAAAGATCAATGCCAGCCGCGGCGCCAATTGCATCAGCCTGCGGCATGAAGACCACAAAGCCGCTATTTTACGGGAGCCGGACTATGAAAAAGGCATCGACAACCCCTATCTCTACGGCATGCCCATTCTCTTCCCTGTCAACCGCATCGCAGGCGGCAAATTCACCTTTGAAGGACGGGATTACCATTTCCCCATCAACGAACCAAACACCGGCTGCCACCTTCACGGCATTGTCCACGAAACACCCTTTGAAGTTGTAAAACAAACCGAAAATGAAGCTGTTTTCCGGCTGATAGTGGCAGAACGAGAAGGTTTCCCCCACGGCCACACCATTGAACTTTCCTATTTATTGAAAGAAACCGGGCTTTCCATCACCGCCGCCGTCACTAACCATTCAGCGCAGAATATGCCCTGTTTTCTGGGCTATCACACCACCTTCCGGGTACCCTTTGTGGATGGTTCCAACCCCAAAAACATCTATGTTCTGGCTGATGTGAGCCATCTGGTGGAGCGAAATATGGAAAACTATCTGCCCACAGGCAGGATTTTGCCTGATGATGAACACACCACCGAGATGCAAAAGGGCATCTTCCCTGCTCTGAAGCTGCCCATGAGCCGCCACTACCGCAGTTTCGGCGAAAACCGCATCCAACTGATCGACAACGAAAAGAGCCTGAAAGTGGTCTACAAAAACAGCCCGGACCTTGCGTGGCGGCTGTTCTACAACGGCAATGCCGATGAATACATCTGTCTGGAGCCTCAGACCTGCATGGTCAACTGCCAGAATCTGGACTACGATCCCGCTTTCAGCGGCTTTGCCTTTATCGCCCCCGGTGAAACGAAGAAATACACCTCCGAAATTCGGTTGGAAGCCTTGTAAATTCTGAACTTTTTGTGAAGTCCTTGACACTTCATTTGCATCGTTCTATCATAGACAGATAAAGGAGGAGTATCCGTGATCAAACAGCTTCTGCCCTGTCTGGGCAAATACAAAAGGGATGCCATCCTTGCACCCATTTTCATTACGCTGGAAGTGGTGCTGGACATCCTTATTCCCCTGCTCATGGCTGATCTCATCGACTTCGGCATCGACATGGGCAATATGAACTACATTCTCAAGTGCGGTCTGGCACTGGTCCTGATGTGCGCCATTTCCCTGGTGTTTGGCGCTTTGTCCGGCAGAAGTGCCGCCATCGCCTCCACCGGCTTCGGCAAAAACCTACGGCAGACCCTCTACCACAAGGTGCAGGAATTTTCCTTCTCCAACATCGATAAGTTTTCCTCTGCCTCCATCGTCACCCGTCTGACCACCGATGTGAGCCGCATTCAGGAAGCCTTTATGATGATCATCCGCATTGCGGTCCGCGCACCTGTCATGCTCATTTTGTCCGTGGTGGCATCCTACCGCATCAACAAGGAACTGGCCAGTGTGTTCCTGTGGGTCCTGCCCTTGCTTGCCATCACCTTCGCCACCATCATGATCACAGTCCACCCCCTGTTCCGCAAGGGTTTTAAGGTTCTGGACCGGCTCAATCAGGTGGTGCAGGAAAATGTCCGCGGCATTCGCGTGGTCAAGACCTTCGTCCGTAAGGACCACGAAATTGAGAAGTTCAAGGAGCCTTCCGGCGGTCTGTTCAAGCTGTTCCGCAAGGCCGATACCATCATTGCCTTCAACTCTCCCGCTATGAATCTGGCTTCCGCCATCTGTATTCTGGCCATTTCCTGGCTGGGTGCGCGGATCATCGTCACCACCGGCGGTACAGAAATGTCCACCGGCGATCTCATGAGCATGCTGACCTATGTGCTGCAGATGCTGATGAATCTGATGATGCTCTCCATGATCACCATGATGCTGGTTCTCTCCCGGGCTTCTGTGGAGCGCGTGTGTGAACTGCTGCAGGAACAGCCGGACATCCGCAACCCCGAACATCCTGTGACGGAGGTTGCCGACGGTTCCATTACCTTTGAAAATGCCCGTTTTTCCTATGCCCGAGATGCCCAGCGGCCGGTGCTGGACAATGTCAACATCTCCATCGCCGCCGGTGAAACCATCGGTATCTTAGGCGGCACCGGCTCCAGTAAGTCCAGTCTGGTGCAGCTGATTCCCCGCCTGTACGATGTGCAGGAAGGTGCTGTGAAAGTGGGCGGTGTGGATGTCCGGGACTATGACCTGCAGACCCTCCGGGATGCCGTTTCCATGGTGCTGCAGAAGAATGTCCTGTTCTCCGGCACCATCAAAGATAATCTCCGTTGGGGCGACCCCAATGCCACCGACGAAGATATGGAGCGGGTTTGCAAGCTGGCCCAGGCCGACGGCTTCATCCGGGAGTTCCCCGATGGCTATGACACGGTCATCGATCAGGGCGGCACCAATGTTTCCGGCGGTCAGCGGCAGCGGCTTTGTATCGCAAGAGCCCTGCTGAAAAAGCCCAAGGTACTGATTCTCGACGACTCCACCTCTGCCGTGGACACCCGCACCGATGCGCTGATCCGCCGTGCCTTTGCCGAGGAGATCCCCGATACCACCAAGCTGATCATCTCCCAGAGAGTCAGTTCCGTACAGGATGCCGACCACATCCTCATTCTGGACGGCGGCAAGGTCTGCGGCTTCGGTACCCACGAGCAACTGCTGCAGACCAGCGATATTTACCGGGAAGTCTATGAGTCCCAGACCAGAAAGGAGGTGGGCTGATGCCTCCTGCACCGAAAGGCGCCTCCCATGGCCCTGTGAATTTCCGTTCCTTAAAAAAAGATACGGTCAAGCGGCTGCTGGGTACATTGAAACCCTACACCTGGCAGCTGATCGTGGTGTGCATCTGCATTGTGGCATCCGCGCTGACCTCCACTATGACCATGACCTACACGGAGAAGATCATCGACGGCTTCATCAAGCCCATGATGCTCAGCGGTTCCGGAGATTTTTCCGAGCTGTGGAAGATCATCATGGAAATGGCAGTTCTTTTTGGCATCAGCATCGTTGCCACCGCCGTACAGGGCATCGTCATGGCCACGGTTTCCCAGGGTGTTCTGCGGAACCTCCGCAACGATATGTTCACCCACCTGCAGACTCTTCCCATCCGCTATTTTGACACCCATGTTTTTGGCGAGACCATGAGCCACTTCACCAACGACACGGACACCCTGCGGCAGATGCTCTCCCAGAGTATCCCCCAGCTGCTGTCCTCTTTCATGACCATTCTGACGGTGTTCGTCGCCATGGTGCTGAACAATGTGATTTTGACGGTTTTCGTCATCCTCACCATCTTCATCATGCTGCTGGTGGTGGGCAAGATCGGCGGCAACTCCGCCAGGTTCTTCTCCGCCCAGCAGAAATCCCTGGCAGATGTCAATGGCTACATTGAGGAAATGGTTTCCGGTCAGAAGGTCATCAAGGTCTTCTGCCATGAGGAAGCCTCCAAAAAGGAATTTGACGAAAAAAACGAAAATCTGCGGCAGAATGCCAAGCAGGCCAACACCTTCGCCAATATCCTTATGCCTATCATGGCACAGCTGGGCAACCTGCAGTATGTGCTCATCGCCATTCTGGGCGGTGCCATGGCAGTTTTCTCCAAGGAAGCCCTCATCACCCTCGGCGGTCTGGCGGCTTTCCTGACCCTCAGCAAGAGTTTCACTCGCCCTGTGACCATGATCTCCCAGCAGATGAATGCAGTCATCATGGCCCTTGCAGGCGCGGAGCGAATCTTTACATTGCTGGATGAAAAGCCCGAAGCCGACGACGGCTATGTGACACTGGTCAATGCGGTGGAAGCCGAAGACGGCACCTTGACGGAAACCGACAGCCGCACCGGCATCTGGGCATGGAAGCACCCCCACGAAGACGGCACTTTGACCTACACCAAGGTCACCGGTGATGTGCGGATGTTTGAAGTGGACTTTGCCTATGTGGAAGATAAGCTGGTGCTGCAGGATGTGAGCCTTTACGCCAAGCCCGGACAGAAGATCGCCTTTGTGGGCGCAACCGGCGCCGGCAAGACCACCATCACCAACTTGATCAACCGCTTCAACGACATTGACGACGGCAAGATCCGCTACGACGGCATCAACATCAACAAAATTAAAAAGAGTGATCTCCGCCGCTCTCTGGGTGTGGTTTTGCAGGATGTGAACCTCTTCACCGGCACGGTCATGGAAAACATCCGCTACGGCAAACTGGATGCCACCGATGAAGAATGCATCGAAGCCGCCAAGCTGGCCTATGCCCATGATTTCATCACCCGTCTGCCCCAGGGCTATGATACGATCCTTTCCGGTGATGGCTCCGGCCTGAGCCAGGGTCAGCGACAGCTGATCTCCATTGCCAGAGCCGCCGTGGCAGATCCTCCTGTGATGATTTTGGATGAAGCCACTTCTTCCATCGATACCCGCACGGAAGCCATTGTCCAACGGGGTATGGACCGGCTCATGCAGGGCAGAACGGTCTTCGTCATTGCCCACCGACTCAGTACCATTATGAACTCCAATGCCATTATGGTTCTGGACCACGGAAAGGTCATTGAACGGGGCGACCACGATGATCTCATGGCACAGAAGGGCACTTACTATCAGCTCTACACCGGCGTATTTGAACTGGAATAACACAAAAAGGCCACCCGATGGGTGGTCTTTTCCGTTAATCTTCCGCTTCCATATACAATTCTTCTGCCTTCTGCTGACCTTCTTTCAGAATATCCTTTGCCTGTCCATAGTTCTGCTCCTCCATCACTTCAAGGGCAGTTGTTACACTTTGAAACAGGGACAGATACATTTTCTTATAAATTACCTCATATTCTTCCATGCCGTTAACCTCCATTCACTTTATCTTAAAATATAGCCCGATTATGGGCAATTGTCAATATACCGACACCCCTGTAAGCTAATACTATAGCTTGACAGGTGGTGTAAATGATGATCGTTTTTGATCGCCTTTGGGTGACAATGAAAGAAAAAGGCATGACGCAATATCGGCTGATGAAAGAATACGGTATCAGTTCCGGTCAACTCGACCGACTGCGTAAAAACGAGAATGTCAGCACCCACACATTGAGCCTGCTTTGTAAAATTCTGGAATGCAAGCTGGAAGATATTGCGGAATATAAAGATTAAACTCCGATGCGCGATCTTTTGATGCATCGGAGTTTTTGTATCTTATTTACTGCAATTCCGGCAGGTTGGGGAGGTCTTTGATGTGTTCCAGAAGATAGGTGGGGTTGATCCGTTCTTTCAGTTCTTCCAAGGTAAAGGTAGTGGGAACGGCGGCGGCATCCATGCCGGCAGAACGGGCGGCCTGCACACCGCTGATGGCATCTTCCACCACCAGGCAATCGGCAGGATCTTCGCCTACCGCCGCGGCACCCTTCAGATAGATCTCCGGGTCGGGCTTTTTCTTCTCCACCTCAGAGCCGGTGATGATGGTTTCAAAGATGCTCTCATCCACACCGATGGCCATGAGATTATACATGACTTTCCGGCGGTCCGCGGCAGAGCAGACTGCCATTTTGATTCCCCGGCTGTGAAGGGTTTCCAACATTTCCTTGACACCCTCGGGCACATCGGTTTCTTCCATGACCCGCTGACCAAAGAAGTCATAGGCCCGCTCTTTCATGGCTTTGTCATACTTCAGACCATATTTTTCCGCCACACCGCTGATAAAGCGATCCTCACCCATACCGGTGAATTCCAGAAAATCCTCGTGCTTGGCATGGACACCGTACTCTTCCAAGGACTGGATGGATGTGGCACGCATGAGCCACTCAGACTCGATGAGCACACCATCCATATCGAACAAAATTGCTTTGTATTTCATACTTTTCCTCCGATCAGCAGCAAAACCACTGACAAAATGCCTACAAACACATTACAAATCAGATTGACACCGTCGTTGGTGACTTTGGGGAAGCCTTTGACCCGAACGGTTTCTTCGCTGCAATGGTTTTTTCGTTCCGTCATCATGCCGCATACCGGGCAGCGGTATTTGACCTGCAGACAAGAGCCCAGAATGCTGTCCAAAAGCGCACCGGCAAATCCGCAGGCGGTGATGAACCGGATATGTTTTCCACTGGGTGTGCCAATGGCATAGACACCAGCGATGAGCAGTGCGCCTATTAAGGATGCGCAGAAGCCCCACAGGGTCACACCGCCGGAAAGACCGCGCTGGGTCTTTTTGAAGGTGCAGATGTCCACCGGGTCGGCTTTGGAGAGAATGCCCAGCTCCGAAGCAAGGGAATCCGCCAGAGAGGCCGCCATAACAGCTGCATAAGCCAGCTTCAGTTCGGGCTTTTCCAGCAGGCAGGAAAGCAGCAGTAACAGACTGCCCATGCCCACATTGCAGAAAATCTGCATAGCATCCCGCTTGCCGGTTTTGGCATTGACTTTTTTCTCCACGGCACGGCGGCTTTTACCGATTTTCCCGGCCACCACCGTGAAAATAAACGTAGCCGCCAGAATGGCGAAGCTGATCACACCGCCGCAGAAGGTGATGATCAAGGAGCAGCTCCATGCCAGAAACAGCGCCTTGGGAGTCAAGGCTTTCTGCACCGCAGCCAGACCTGCCAGCAAAGTGCTGAGAATCAGCGCTAAAATCAATTCTTTTACAACTTCCATAGCTTTCCTTTTACAGCAAAATCCATGCCAACAGGCACACACCGATGGGCAAAGTCAAATTGTCGATGCCCTTCATGCCGATAAACTCCAGCACCGTTGCACCCAAGGCAATCAGTGCCATTTTCCAGACCGCAAAGCCCAGACCGAAGGCAGCGGAGATCACCGCAGCCACCACGAAGCAGCTGACAAAAACCGTCAAAGTACCATAGAGGCTTCTGCGGCCGTGGAGAATACGGATATTCCCCTTCTGAATGCTGCCGGTGATGGGTGCCAGACCGTCTCCCAAAGCCATGCAGAACATACCCATGCCGTAGGGGGCAAGGAAGGTTTCATCCCGCAGACACAAAAGCGCCATGACCGCCATGGACACGGCATAATAAACCGTGCCGGGGGATTTCTTCTCGTCATCCTGCCGCTCCATGGCAGAGAGGATGTTGAATTTATAAGAAAGGAAATTGAACACGGCAAAAAACACAGCCGGCACCAGAAGATGCCATGTGGCACCAAAGCAAACTGCCATGGGAATCCACGCAAATGCCACAGAGATATGGACGATTTTTCGGGATTGTTCGTCCGTCAGACCTGCCAGCTTTTTCAGCACCGTGGTCACGGCCATAACGAAAAACACCCAGCCGAATGTCAGCAAATATCCAAGTAAAATCATAAAAAACGCTCCTTACAATGGGCCTGCCATAGGATTGATGGGCGGCAGGGTCTTTTCCCGCAGAAACTGACCGGTCATATTCTCGCAGTTCAGCAGCTTTGCCATGCGGCGGCACTTGCACATAAAGATGTAGTAGATATTATAGCCGCAGCCGGCCAGACTCTCCATATTGCCGCTGCCCTTGGCGAGGATGATGTCCGCCTGCTCCATGGCCTGTTTCAGATCTTCGCCGATGTAGTCCAGTTCCGTGCCGGAAATGCCGGAGCCGTTGTCCAGAATTTCCACCAGTTGATCCATGCCCACATAGGCGGCATCGGTACGGGTGGCATCGTTGAGAGAGTTCCGACCGCGGACGCAGTATTGGAGTTTCAGCTTGGGATAGTGCTTTTGCAACTGCTCCACCAAGAGTATATCAAAGACGATCTCACCGCAGTTATCACCTAAAATCAGCAGAGTTTCCGCGGCTTCCAGTTCCTTTTTCAAGATTTCATAAGTATCTTCGTTCAGCTCCGCCTCCGGGGTTTCGGCAATGGCCTTCTGCAAAGCCTCATGTGCCACCTCCGGGGTCAGGATGCCAAAATCCAGAAAGTTGCCGGTCCTGGCAAATTTCAGCGCCAGTTTCAGAGGATCTTCCGCCTGCTCCACCATGGTACGCAGTCCCGGCAGCAGTTCCAAAACCAAGTCATTGCTGTCCCTTTTCAGCTGGCCGTAGGCA
>JAZNFJ010000004.1:0-4818 GCA_045589035.1 Candidatus Avilachnospira sp.
TCGATAAAAAATGCCGTGGCTTTGACACCGTCCAGATCCAGCGGACGGATCACCAGATCTGCCGCATCACGGAATACCTGCTGTACATTTTCCGCAGAAATGCCCTTTGGATACTCCACCCAACCACCTCCTGTTTTGGAATAGTCTGGACTGTTTTGCCCTTATTTATGCGTTTTTCCTCTTGAAAAGTTCCCAACTTTTTTAAAAAGCGTTCCACCATTCGGTAATAGTCACAAAATATGGCAGTTCAGACCGCCGCAACTTTGGAAATAACATATAAATCAAAATTTTGCCACAAAAATGGTTGCATTTCCAAACTTTTTGCCCTAAAATATTCAGGAGAAAGAAAGGCGATTGAGGCAAATGCTGAACATTGTATTGGTAGAGCCGGAAATTCCGGCCAACACGGGCAACATTGCACGAACCTGTGCTGCCACCGGCAGCATCCTCCACCTGATCAAGCCCCTGGGCTTCGATATTTCCGACAAGGCCGTCAAACGGGCCGGTCTGGATTATTGGCATCTGGTGGATGTGCGTGTCTATGAGGATCTGGATGACTTCTTCCAAAAAACTCAGGCGCAGGATCTGTGGCTCATGACCACCAAGGCACCGCGAAGCTATGCCGAAGCATCCTTTTCCAATGACTGCTGGCTGCTGTTTGGAAAGGAAACCAAAGGACTGCCGGAAACGCTGCTGGCACAGCACCGTGACCGCTGCCTGCGGATCCCCATCCGGGAGGAAGCCAGAAGTCTGAATTTAAGCAATTCTGTGGCTGTGGTGGTCTTTGAGGCACTGCGGCAGCAGGAATTTCTCCACTTAATGGCTCAGGGAGCCATGACCCATTGGAACGACAAACCGAATTTATATCAGGAGGAACACCAATGAACTATAACAAGAAATCTGTAGAAGACATTCAGGTGACCGGCAAGCGCGTTCTGTGCCGCTGCGACTTCAATGTCCCCACCAAGGGCGGCGTCATCACCAGCGACAAGCGCATCGTGGCTGCTCTGCCCACCATCCAGTATCTGGTCAAGAACGGTGCAAAGGTTATCCTGTGCTCCCACATGGGCAAGCCCAAGGGTGAAGTGAAACCCGAACTGAGCCTGCAGGTCGTCGCTGACCGTCTGGCTGAGCTGCTGGGCCAGCCCGTCATCATGGCTAAGGACGTGGCCGGTGAAGACGCACAGGCCAAGGCTGCTGCTCTGGAGAACGGCCAGGTCATGCTGCTGGAGAACACCCGTTTTGAAAAGGGTGAGACCAAGAACGATGCCGAACTGAGCAAGAAGCTGGCTTCCATGGCCGACATCTTCGTCAATGATGCTTTCGGTACCGCTCATCGCGCCCACTCCTCCACCGCCGGTGTGGCTGACTATCTGCCCGCTGCCTGCGGCTATCTGATCGAGAAGGAAATCGGCATCATGGGCAAGGCTCTGGCTGATCCCGAGCGTCCCTTCGTCGCTATTCTGGGCGGCGCTAAGGTTTCCGACAAGCTGAATGTTATCAACAACCTGCTGGAGAAGGTCGACACCCTGATCATCGGCGGCGGTATGGCTTACACCTTCCAGGCTGCCAAGGGCTACACCGTCGGCAAGTCCCTGCTGGACACCGAGAAGATCGACTACTGCAAGGAAATGATGGCCAAGGCCGAAGCCAAGGGTGTCAAGCTGCTGCTGCCCATCGACGTGGTTGTTGCTGACGGCTTCCCCAACCCCATCGATGGCCCCATCGACGTCGCTACCGTTTCCGCTTCCGCTATTCCTGATGACAAGGAAGGTCTGGATATCGGCGAAAAGACCCGTGAACTGTTTGCTGATGCTGTGAAGAGCGCCAAGACTGTTGTCTGGAACGGCCCCATGGGCGTGTTCGAGAACCCCACTCTGGCAAAGGGCACCATCGCTGTTGCCGAGGCTCTGGCAGCTTCCGAAGCCATCACCATCGTTGGCGGCGGCGACTCCGCTGCAGCCTGCGAGCAGCTGGGCTATGCTGACAAGATCACCCACATTTCCACCGGCGGCGGCGCTTCCCTGGAGTTCCTGGAAGGCCTGGAGCTGCCTGGTATCGCATGCCTGGAAGATAAATAATTCATTACCCCATTCAGTAAGGAGATTAGAAATATGAACAGAAAGTATCGCAAGACGGTCATCGCCGCCAACTGGAAGATGAACAAGACCCCCTCCGAAACCAAGGCTTTCATGACCGAGTTCAAGGCCATGATGCCCAAGGGTCGCTGGTGCGATGTGGCCATCTGCGTTCCCGCTGTCTGCATCCCCGCTGCTGTCCGCGCTATGCGTGAGACCCGCGTGGGCATCGGCGCTGAAAACTGCAATGCCAACGCTTCCGGTGCATACACCGGCGAAATCGCTACCAACATGCTGGTGGATGCCGGCTGCAAGTACGTCATCATCGGCCACTCCGAGCGCCGCGCTATGGGCGAGACCGACAACGATGTCAATGCTAAGGTCAAGGCCGCTCTGGCTGCCGATCTGATCCCCATCATGTGCGTGGGCGAAACGCTGGAGCAGCGTGAAACCGGTATCACCGAAGAGTGGATCACCATGCAGATCAAGGCCGGTCTGAACGGCGTTGCTGAAGACAAGATCCGCAAGATCGTCATCGCCTACGAACCCATCTGGGCCATCGGCACCGGCAAGACCGCTACCCCCGAGCAGGCTGAGGAAGTCTGCGAGCACATCCGTACCGTCATCCGCAAGCTGTTCGGCGCTAAGATCGCCCGTGCAACCTCCATCCTGTACGGCGGTTCCATGAACGAGAAGAACGCCTTCGAACTGCTGGCTCAGCCCGACATCGACGGCGGCCTCATCGGCGGTGCTTCCCTGGTCCCCGAAAAGTTCGTGAAGATCATCGAAGCTGCCAACCAGCCCACCGCTTAATTGCAAACAGAAAAAGCCGATCCGACTGGATCGGCTTTTTTGTGTTTTTCGTTGTCAATTTCTTTCAATCGTGGTAAAATAACCCCAAAGCGAAGGAGGTGCTGCCATGATCAATGTGGATATTTCCAATATCTGGACCTGTGTGACTCTGCCGGAACTGCTGGGCAGCGAACAGCAGATCTTTGATGCCCATCAGCTGCTCAGAAACCACGAGCCGGACGGCCCCGATTTTCTTGGCTGGCTGGGCATGTCGGACAGCGCCAGCGAACGGCTGATCCACAGTCTGCGCCGTAAAAGCGAACAGATCCGCAGCCAATCCGATGTGCTGATCGTCTGCGGCAGCGGCGACAGCTACAATGCCGCCAGAGCCGCCATCCAATGCTACGGCGGCGCCCAGCGCAATCTGCTGAAGCTGCCCCAGATTTTCTTCATGGGCGAAAGCCTTTCCGGCCGCCAATGGCAGGAACTGCAGCGGCTGCTGGAGGAGCGGGACTATTCTCTGTTCATCATCTCCCCCACCGGCACGGAACTGGCTGCCAACATTGCCGTCCGCGGCCTGCGGTGGATGATGGAGCGGAAATACGGCCCCAAAGCCAAAGAGCGCATCAGCATCGCTACTCCCGTAGGCACGGTCCTGCACAAAATGGGGCAGGAGGAAGGTTTCGAGCTGTTCCCCATGCCCAAGCAGATGGGCGGCTGCCATTCTGCCCTGTCCGCAGCGGCGCTGCTGCCCATGACCGTGGCGGGTATCGACCCCCAGACCGTTCTGGAAGGCGCCGCAGAAGCCCACCGGGAACTGGATATCCGCGCCTTTGAGAATCCCGCATGGCTGTATGCCGCGGCCAGAAGTGTCCTGCCCGCCAAGGGTAAACGCAGAGAGATCTTCAGTTTCTTTGACAGCAGCATGACGGAACTGGGCCGTTGGTGGCAGCGATATGTCTGGCACCACGAGGGCTTTGGTGTTTGCCCCGAATCCATGCTGCTGCCCGGAGATCTGGGTTCTGCGGAGCAGATGCTTCTTTACAGCAGCGATGTCTTTGAAACCATGGTTCACTTTGACCCCATTTCCAAAAAGATTCCCGTGGAAATGGACTGGAAGGATTATGACGGTCTGGGTTTCCTTTCCGGACGTCATATGGACTATGTGGAAACAGAACTGATGTCCGCCGTTGTGGAAACCCACAACAACGCCGGCATCCCCATTCTGGACATTCATGCCGGTGAATTTTCCGCCCAGTCTTTGGGAGAACTGTTCTATTTCTTTGAACTCTCCTCCGCTCTGACTGCCAAAATTACCGGCCGCGATCCTTTTGCCGAAGAGGACTGTCCCTCTGTGGATGCCACCCTTGCCGCCATGGGTGCTTCGAACAGAGAATCTGCGACCTGATTTTCGGTAAAAGTGACACTTGTAATTATCATGCAAAACTGTTAGAATGTTAAAAAGGGGACAAGTTCCCCCATGGCAAAAAGGAGGGTTTCCTATGGTTAAGGTTATTCTGGGTCTGAAGGGCTCCGGTAAGACCAAAAAACTGATCGATTCTATCAATTCCGCAATTAAAGAAGAAACCGGCAGCGTCGTCTGCATTGAAAAGGGCAATGCTCTGACTTTTGATGTTGACTATCGTGTCCGTTTGATTAATGCCAGCGAATATGATATCGGCAACTATGATTTCCTGAAGGGTTTCCTGAGCGGTCTGCATGCAGGCAACTTTGATATTACCCACATCTTCGTCGACGGTCTGTACAAGCTGGCCGGCACTGACGACCCCGAAGCGACCGCAGCTTTCGTGGCATGGTGCGATGCATTTGGCAAGGCAAACAACATGAGATTCACCCTGTCTATCTCCAGCGATCCCGCTGCTCTGCCTGAGAGCATCACCAAGTATCAGTAAAATACACGCAAAAAGTCCGCTGCAAAAGCAGCGGA
>JAZNFJ010000005.1:0-8029 GCA_045589035.1 Candidatus Avilachnospira sp.
GGAGGAGCAGCAGAAGCAGATTTCGGCTCTGAAAGATGCCTATGCGGCAGCGACCACCGATGAGCAGAAAAAAGAAATCCATCAGCAGGCAGAGGTAATTCGGCAGAACGCCGGATACTCTGGTGGTGACAGCGGCAACGGTTATACGGTCCTCGACTCCCAAAACGGCGGTAAGACGGCAGAGCAGATGGCGCAGGCTCTGGCGGATTACAAGGCAGCCAACAGTAATTTTGACAACCCCAACCATTGGGGCGATAAGGGCTGGACCAACGGCTATGATACGGCAACCAATGTCAGAAGTATGGCCAATATGGTCCGGCAGCAGATGGCGGCCAATGAAAAAGCGATGGCTACAGCTGATGAGGATACCAAAAAATATCTCCATGAGCAGAATTTGACTCTGGCAACATATTTGCCCGGCGGTACGACCAAATACAACGAAGATCTGGACAGATGGGAAACCTGGAATCCCAATGTGGGCTACGGATACAACATGAACGGCACCCAGGAAAATATCCGCAACGCGTGGAAGAACTACTACGGCTACACCGATGACCAGATCGAAAACTGGGCCAAGGATACCAGCCACTATTACAATTTCGTGGATACAATGGCGCCTGCCAGAAACAGCATCGACGAAAGCAGCGGCTTTACGGGGCGGTATGCGCAGTTTCAGAACGGCCCTTATGCCCAGCTGCTCAGTGGCACCAGTTGGAGCAATACCAATGTGCCTTGGGTGGACACCATCGGTGACAGCTTTGGCGATGAGAGCACATTTGTGAAGCTGCCGGAGTATGACGCAGACGGCAATATCATCAAAACTGCCCCTGCGCTGAAGAACAACAACAGCGCATCGGCTTACACACGGCAGTTTTTGCCCACAGCGGTGAACGGTGTTCTGGCAGGTCATGGGGAAAAGGTGGATGCCATGGATCCTACCACCGGCGATACCAATGTCGCCGGTCAGAAAGCCTACTATGAGAACTACGGCAAATATGCCAATGGCGGCGGTTCTGCGGGCATGGGTTCCGGCGGTTATGAAGGCTATCTGCAGCAGCTGTATTCCTCTGCATTGGAGGCGCAGCTGAAGGCTTTGGAGAGCGGTTATCAGACCAATCTTTCGGAACTGGATGCCAGCCAGAAGGAGATCGACGGCCTTTATACGGAGCAGAAACGGCAGACCGCAGGTGAAAATGCCCGGCAGTCTGCGGCATGGCGGGAGGTTGCCAATGCCTACGGTCTGAACTCCGGTGCGGTGGGTCAGGCGAGCCTTGCCCAGCGCAATCAGCTGCAGAGCGATCTGAACAAGCTCAATGCGGCGCAGGCATCTGCCCGGACGGAACTGCAGCGGCAGCGGCTGCTGCTGGGTCAGC
Organism: Candidatus Avilachnospira sp.; assembly: GCA_045589035.1. Taxonomy (GTDB): domain Bacteria; phylum Bacillota; class Clostridia; order Oscillospirales; family Oscillospiraceae; genus Avoscillospira. The sequence goes on from JAZNFJ010000005.1 coordinate 1,374, forward strand.
AGTATCAGCTGGCCATTGAGCAGGCGGTGGCGGAGAACAACAGCGAACTGGCTAGAAGCCTTTATGAGGAGGCCGTCCGCGCGGAGGAAAATCTGCAAAAGCAGGAGCAGTACTATGCCAATCTGGCATTGCAGTATGCAAAGGCCATGATGAGCTTTACCAAGAGCCTGGGTTAAGCCTATGGAGAACCAAAGAAAAGAAGCCAGGGCAGCAGCCCTGGCTCAGGAGAAGAAAAATAATACAAGCATGGTTGTAGGCGCGGCGGCAGTGGGTGTTCCCAAGGCAGATCCGAACATGGAGAGCGCCAAAATCGCCAACCGATTGTCCTACCAGCCTACTTCTACCGCCCAGAATACTTACACCCCAATGAGCCAACCGGTCAAGCAGCCTACTGCACAGCAGTCGGTGAAGCCAACCACCATACAGAAACCCAAACCGGTTACTTTTTCCAACATTGGAACAAGCAATTATCTGCTGTCCGACAATCTGAAAAAAGCCGGTGAGAGCGCAAAGCAGGAAGTGAAAGCTGCAATAGAATGGGAACAGAATAGGGGGCGTCTCCTCTCCTATGATATTGATACTGCAACCAACCAAATGGAAGCATACGAAAAGCAATCAAACCATCTGGAAGGGAAAAAGCGCGAACTGGAATGGGAATTGAAATATCCGAGTGTGACAACTTCTATCTTAAATACACAGAAAGAGTTGGAACGTATTACTGCCTTGCTGGGCAAGTGTAATGAGAGAGCTGCAACTCTTGAGCAGGATATTCGTTTGGCTGGACTGCTTCAGGAAAATGAGAGATATACAGGACTGCCGGGGCAAGATGATTTTGCATACTATGTAAATCAAGGTGTTGCTTTGACCAAACGGGATTCTGATATGAAACGGGATGTCGCACAGTTGGAGCAGTATGTAATCGCTTACAACAATTTGGGCATGACCGATGAAATGTGGGCAGCGCAAGCTGAAATGGAGCGGCTGAATGTCTTGCTTGGGAAGGATACCAAAGCAATGCCCGGAACGCAGAGAGATATAGAAACAGCAAAAAATTCCAATAAAATGCTTCCTGCGCCTGAGGGTAACAGCATATATGAATATATGACAGACGAGGAACGGAAAAAGTACTACTATCTTCGTGGAAAAGTAGGAAAAGCCGGAGCACAGGCGTATTTGGATGGATTGATGGACTTTCTGAATAGTCGTAGAGGCATAGAAATGGGAACTGCGGTGCGAGGTATCACCAATCCTGTAGGCAGAACAGTTGCCACCGGCTTGTATGGTCTTGGTACCGGTGCGGATCGATATATAAGAGGTGTGCAGCAATGGCTTCATGATGAAAAGCTGCCCATTTCACCCATGCAGTATGGCTCACAGTATATTCGAAACGATCTGGCGAATGTAGGAAGGAAGATTGCCGGAAACAGCACCGGACAGATGCTGTATGATGGAAGTGTGATGGTGGGAAATATGCTTCCGTCTATGATGGTATCTTCTGTTGCTTCCGGTTTTGGTGTGCCCGTAAAGACAGCGAAGGCACTTGGTGCTGCATCCATTGGTATTTCGTCCAGTGGTAACTATTATAACGAAATGTTGAACCTCTATCCTTCGGAAAAAGCAAAGCAGTTGGCTGTGGTGGTTGGTGCATCAGAGGCTGCGCTTCAGTATGCTTTGGGCGGCATTGGCAAAGTAAGCGGCTTGACCAGAGATGTGCTTCTGGAAAGAGCAGGCGGTATCCAAAATGCATTAGGCAGACTCTTGGCAAAAGGCGCGATTTATGTTGGCGGTGAGGTTGCCGAAGAAGAGTTGGAACTGTTTTTAGAACCGTTCTATCAGATGATGATTCTCAACGAGGACTACAAGGCACCCACGTGGGATGCAATGATGGAAACGGCAATGGCGACGGTATTTGCCACCGGTTTTCTGGAAGGTCCCGGGCTTGCCAAAGAAGCAGTTACCGAACTGGAAAAGTGGATCGAGAACGGGGATTTCTGGGACAATTTCAATGGTGACGGTTGGAGCGGCCTGAATGGACGGCAATGGTCGCCTTATGGTCAGCTTCGACCTGCTCTGGCAGACGGCTGGATAGATACTCAGTGGCAAAATGAAATGCCTACCCAAAACAAAAACGGGCAGGCAGGTGATGGGTTCTATTATTCCAAAGGAAACAGCCAAAAGGGTATAGATTTCCATGAAGATAAATACTTTGAAAGACAGGTTGACCATTGGAACGAACTTGAAGATGGTGCTCGTGTGAAAGTGGGAAAAGTTCAAGACGGCAGTGCTTTGAATCAAGTGGGTCTTCCTGCATCCGGAATGTATTTTGATGTTGGTAAAATCAAAAAGGCTATGGGGAAACATAATGATCATCTGACAAGGGACATTCTGAAAGGTATTCCAGGACTGCTAAACGATCCAGTTGTAATCACAGAGTATACTGGGCCAAATGGCGATGTTAAGAACACAGTCAATGTATATGGTGATTTGTATGTAAAGGGAATACCCGTTGTGGTTGGTGTGGTCATGCGTTTGGATCGTTCTGGAAACTGTGCGATCAACAATGTTCGAACAATCCATATGAGAAACGACTTTTACAAACACATTACGGATGAGAGTGTTTTGTACCTTAACAAAGACAAAAGGAGAACCCGCAGTTGGTTCCAAGTCTGCGGCAACCTAAATGTGCCGTTAGAGGGAACCAAGTACGGGCTCATCCGTAGTATAACATTTGATGAGGAGAAAGTCAATGGGAGCGCTGGGACGGACGAAACTACCAAAAATTGGCTGATTATGGAAGGATTTATGCAAGATCCGAACTAAATAAAAGCGGAAATCCAAGGGACAGATTTTTCAAGTATCATCTTTTCCGGTTGGATGGCACTTCTCTCAGCAGTACTATGCCAATCTGGCATTGCAGTATGCAAAGGCCATGATGAGCTTTACCAAGAGCCTGGGTTAAGCCTATGGAGAACCAAAGAAAAGAAGCCAGGGCAGCAGCCCTGGCTCAGGAGAAGAAAAATAATACAAGTATGGTTGTAGGCGCGGCGGCTATGGGTGTTCCCAAGCCAGATCCGAACATGTTGCTGTTACTATGGCTGAAATGGAAGAAGGTAGGATCATAGAAGTCAACAATAATGGCAATACCATCATCCCGGCTTCATTACCTACCTTCGCCATTAGTCTATCTGATTTGCTCAAAAATGTCAAAGACCTATACGGACGGGACTAAGAATGTTCTTCACATGGTGATCAGTCTTCCAAAAATAAAAGGGAGCTCCATCATAGGACACAACTTGACGACAAATGCCGTTCAACCATATCCGGTAGGAGCTCTTACAAATAGGTTAGCAGGTTGACTCGCAAATGTCAATAAAAAGGAGTACGAACTACATCCCAACGGCGGCAATTGCCGAAGACAATGGATATAATCGTACTCCCGACCATAGTATACCCACATCTCAAAGTGCTGTCAATGGACGGTTGCACTTATAAAGAAGGAAGCCGGTCTTCCGCAAGGGAATCCGGACTCTGGCCCGGCCACGACTTCCTTCAATATTAGTATAGCCGTTTTTCTGGATAGTGTCAATCAAACGCATCAGAGTATTCTATCGAACGATGTGCTGCAACATTGGAAAGAGGCATACCTGGAGGCAAAAAAGAATGCGGCTACCCTTGAAAACCGAAACAGGGGAGAATATACTGATAGGGAAAGATTGTATTCTGTAAAGACAGGTCGGCGCGCACAGAGAGGGCGGTCGATTGAGATAGAGACAATGGAAAACGACCGCTTTGAAAAAATAAGGCAATTTCATGATGAGTTGCCTTCCCAGTGGTATGCGTATACGAGAGAGTATTTTTACATATACAGCAACCATAGCTTTATGGATTATACCACTCTGTTGAAGATTAAGATCACAGAGAAAAATAAACCATATATAGACTTATTTGAGGAGGAACTTCACAATGGAACTTACGGAAGTGCAGAAGCACTTGATTTCTGGCTTGCAAATTTTCGGCGTGGAAAAGGACGCTATAGTTGGAATTATGTTGGCCCTTCCAAACGAGGAGCAGCAGATTGAGATGCTGGAATGGATGCGTAATCATATGGGTGCAAGTACATCGGAGATACTGGGAAAGACGGCAGAACTGGCTAAGTGATGGCTGCATAAAAAATAGAACCAATACTTGGTTAGAGGCCCTCCGGCTCCAATTGCCTGCGGGGTTAACCAAGTACGGTTCTATAACATAACAGAGCCTACACCGGTGGAGGGAGTTACCAATACTGGTTCTCTTGCTTCACCCATCAGCCCTGCTATGGTCAAAGTAACATAGGAATGGGGGAAATGTCAACTGGTTGGCTCCGGGGAAAAGGTGAGGGTCGACCTGCCAGTGATCGCCCAAGACTCAACCCTGAGAAATGTAACAGCGCCTACCCTCATGAAGAATGTAGCACAGATGTCCAAAAGTGTCAAGGAGAAGCCGTTCTTTGGTGACTGATCATCAAAACGGACAGAACGGAAGCCTTTGACGTGACCATTCTTTCCGAAAAGCATATTTGTAAAAGCTGTGAGTTCGTTGTGGAGCAGTTCAAAAAGCGATACCCCAATGCAACCGTTCATATTGTTTCCGGAAACCCAAACTATGGTGATGTGAGCAAAAATGGCAAACGAGGCCTAAAAACATGGTATCACAGAAAGGATTGAACATCATGAGTATATTTGACAAACTGCAGAGAGTGCCGATCGAGGATGAAGATGGTGACATTACATATGAAGATATTAAGCGTGCCACATTTAGAGACTTCAATGATTTTTTAAACGATGGGTGCACCATTCGTCAGTGTGTAAATGGTACCTATTACTACATGATGGAAGAGATCATGAATCAGAACGGCATGGAAAAGCTGATCGCCATGGTGCATGGATCGTTGTTTGCGATTGAACATAATGATGTAGACCCGGAACAGATTTATGGCACCATGTATGACATCCGGGATTTTGAGACCGGGGAATATGACGACCTGTTCAGCGAAGAGGACCTGCGGCAGCTGAAGGCCGATATCCAGATCGTCAAGAACTATGTGGCCAAGCACCCGGAGCTGCTGGAGTGAGGGAAAAACAAAAAACCGGGCTGGAAACAGCCCGGCGGAAAACAAAAAATAACTGACAGAACTTCAGATACCGATGTGCCGGCTAAACCGGATCCAACAGGCTTATTAAGCCCCCCCAGCAACCACGTCCAAGACGCTGAAGAAGCTGTCAGTTACAATACGAGTATACTGCCGGAGACAGGAAAAGTCAACTGCAGGGGATGGGGTAATGACCGGTTTCTATGGGGCTGTGTTTATTATTTTACAATAATTGCATACAAAACCCCATTATAAATATAATGGAAAATCCCGGGGAAGTCAAGAACAAAGAAAGGGGAATGAGAATGCTTTATGCAACTGTAAGACAGCGGAAAATTCATGTGAAAAATCCCACGACCGTCATTCAGAATGGTGTCGGTGTGGATTACCTGACATTGTCCATGGATGAAGAGTGGGAGGACATGGATTCCGTTGTCTGTGTGTTCACCACGAAGTATATGGAAGAAGAAATGCCGGAAACCGAAGAAAGTGACGAGGGCGAAGCTGCCGCTGCTGCGGAAGAAGGCGAAACCACAGAGGAAGAGGAAGAAACCGCAGAAACTGTGATGGTGGAAAAGGAAATTGTCAAGGAAGTGCTGCTCGCGTTCGGTGTGCCGGTCCTTGTGCCTTGGGAATGTCTGGAAAAGACCGGTTCCCTTTCCGTCAGCTGCACCGGCTATGTGGGCGGGGAGAAGGTCATGACCACCATGATGCCGGACAGCTTCTGGACCATCGTCCAGAACGGACCTGTCACCGGCGAAAAGCCCATGGAAGCCACACCCAGCCTTTATGAACAGGTGTTGGCAGCAGCCGGGGATGCGAACAAGGCTGCCGATACGGCAAACAAGGTTTCCGCGGAACTGAAAATCGCAAGGGAAAAGGGTGAATTCGACGGCATCAGCCCCACCATTGAAGTGGGTTCGGTCATCAGCGGCACGGAGGCAAAGATTACCAACTCCGGCACGCCCCAGAATGCGGTTTTGAATTTTGTTCTGCCCCGTGGTGTCCAGGGACAGAAAGGTGAGCCCGGCAGGGACGGCAGAGATGGCAAAGACGGTAAGGATGGAACTGCCACCAAGGAAGGTATCATTGCTGCTCTCGGCTATACACCCATGGGTGCAGCCGGTGGAATGGACGGGCAGTTCGCTATTTCTGACGGGCAGGGTGGCATCCGCTGGCTGAGCCTGACCAACGTTGGGGAGGTGGGCGCATGAGCCTGACGGAAATGGTACTGATGCCCGGCGGGGATTATCAGCAGATCTGCGACAATCTGCGAAGATCATTTCCTGAGTGGGGTGATAAGCCCATTGTTTCCAACATAGCAGCAGGTATGACGGGTACGCTGCGAGATAATATCAATGCGGCAAAACGGGAAGCCGACTGGATAATTGAAAACAAAGCCTACGATGGCGATTATGAAAATGATCGCATTACGGATTTGAGATCCTATGCTTTTTATTATGCAAAAGGGCCTAAAACGGCATCATTCCCCAGCGTGAAATACATCCAACTTGGTGCTTTCAGAAGT
>JAZNFJ010000006.1:0-3560 GCA_045589035.1 Candidatus Avilachnospira sp.
GGCAGGCACAGCAGGAAAGCGGTATTACCTATTCTGCGCAGCAGCTGCAGGCCATGGAGGATGCCATCACTTCCGGACTATTGCTGATCACCGGCGGTCCCGGTACCGGTAAAACCACCATTTTAAATGGCATTCTCAATCTTTTTGGACACATGCAGTTAAAGTGTCTGCTGGCAGCCCCTACGGGCCGTGCAGCAAAGCGGCTGACGGAGGTCACCGGCGAGGATGCCTCCACCATCCACCGACTTTTGGAAGCCGGTATCGATCCTCACACCGGCAGAATGTATTTTGCCCGGGATGAAGAAAATCCACTAAAAACCGATGTAGTCATTGTGGATGAGATGTCCATGGTAGACATTCAGCTTCTGCACAGTCTGCTGCGCGCCGTTCCCGCCGGAAAACGGTTAATTCTGGTAGGAGACCCGGATCAGCTGCCCCCTGTGGGGCCCGGTTTTCCCTTTGCAGATTGCCTGCGGGCGGATGTGCTGCCCTCTGTGCGTCTGACAGAGATCTTCCGGCAGGCTCAGGAAAGCCTGATCGTTATGAACGCCCACCGGGTCAATAACGGTGAACTGCCGGAGCTGAGGAACCGCACCAGTGACTTTTTCTTTCTGCCCTGCCGTAGTGAGGAGCAGGTTGCCCAGACCATTGCCGGCCTCTGCACCACCCGTCTTCCGAAAAACATGGGCATTCCCTCCGACCAAATTCAGGTTCTGACACCGACCCGAAAGGGTTCTGTGGGTACATGGGGCTTAAATGCTCTGCTGCAGTCCCAGCTCAATCCTCCCGCTCCCGACAGGAAAGAACGGAAATTCGGCGAATTTTCCTTCCGAGAGGGAGATCGGGTCATGCAGATCCGCAACAACTACGATATCATGTGGAAAAAGTGTGACGGCAGTGCCATCGGCACCGGCATTTTCAATGGAGATATCGGTACCATTGCATCCATAGATTTTGCCGCAGAAACCATGCGCATCGTATTTGATGACCGGGAAGCGGAATATGAATTCACGCAATTAAACGAACTGGAGCCTGCCTATGCCATGACAGTACACAAAAGCCAGGGCAGTGAGTACCGGGCTGTAATTCTTTCCGCCTGGAGCAGCTCTCCCTACCTTCTCAGCCGCAGCATTCTTTACACCGCCATCACCAGAGCCAAAGAGCTTTTGATTATTGTGGGACGGGAAGAAACCGTTGCAGCCATGACCCAAAACGCGAAAGTCGGCCGCCGCTACTCCGGCATGAAGCTGCGGCTGCAAGGGAGAGTATAATGAAGCTGCTTCACAGATTGTTTTTGTTGCTCTTTCCACCGAAATGCGTACTCTGCGGCAGCCTTCTGGCAGCAGAAGAAACCGATCTGTGCCACAGCTGCCGCCGGGATACACCGGAATTCCCAAATTCAAAAATAAAACTTCCCTATCTTGCGCATTGGACTTCCTTGTGGTATTATGAGGGTATCGTGAGAAAAAGTGTTCTCAGGTTTAAGTTTCACGGCCAGCGCAGCTATGCAGAGGTTTATGGCAGACTTCTGGCAATGAAGCTTCTGTCCCAAGAGGTTTCCTTCGATATTCTTTCGTGGGTGCCTATCAGCCGTCTCCGGAAATGGCGCCGGGGTTACGACCAAGTGCAGCTGATTGCAGAAGCTGTCGGACGAGAACTGGGTATCACACCCCAGCCTGTCCTCATTAAAGTCCGAAACAACCGTCCCCAGTCCAGACTCGGTATGGCAGCCAAACGCAGAGCCAATGTTCTGGGCGTTTACCGTACCGTAAACAATGATTTGATAAAGGGCAAACGCATATTGTTGTTAGATGATATCATAACCACCGGAGCCACCGCTGGCGAATGTGCCAGAATCCTTCTGACAGCCGGAGCCAAGGAAGTATCCTGCGCTACTGTAGCGGCAGCTCCCCATCACGAAAAAACCAGTAGGTGATACTATGCAACTGTTTTCAAACGACCTGGGCATTGATCTGGGTACCGCTAATATTCTGATTTATTCTGAAGGCAAAGGTGTCGTTGTCCGGGAACCTGCCGTTGTGGCAGTGGACAAAAATACCGGCAGAATCCTGCAGGTCGGTGCCGCAGCCCGGAATATGCTGGGCCGTACCCCCGGCAATGTGGTTGCCATGCGTCCTCTGAAAGACGGCGTTATTTCTGACCACGAGATGACCGTTAAGATGTTACAGGAGCTGATCCGTAATGCCACAAAAACCTCCCTCTTTACGCCGAAACCCAGAATCGTTATCTGCGTTCCCAGCGGTGTCACGGAGGTTGAAGAAAGAACCGTCATCAATGCCGCCATCGAAGCCGGTGCCCGCCGTGTCTACTTAATTGAAGAGCCTTTGGCTGCCGCTCTGGGTGCAAATCTGGACATTGAAGGTCCCAACGGTCACATGGTAGTCGATATCGGTGCCGGTACCACGGATGTGGCTGTGGTTTCCATGAACGGCATTGCAGTTTCCTCCTCTGTGGAGGTGGCCGGCGATACCTTTGACGAAGCCATTGCCCGGTATGTCCGCCGGAAGCACGGTGTGGTCATCGGACAGATCACGGCGGAAGAAATCAAAATCCAGATTGGTTGCGTCTATCCCAGAACGGAAGATGCCAGCATGCTGGTCAAGGGCCGCGATGCCAAAACCGGTATGCCCAGAGAGATTACCCTTCTCTCCTCGGAGATTTTCGAAGTTCTGCGCCGTCCTTCCCGCCAGATTGCCGACGAAGTGCAGTCTGTTCTGGAAGAAACTTCCCCGGAGTTGGTGGGTGATATTGCCCAAAATGGCATTACCCTTACCGGCGGCAGCAGCCAGATCTGGGGTATGGACCTGCTTTTGACAGAAAGAACCGGCATCCGCTGCTCCGTAGCAGATGATCCCGATTCCTGTGTCGTCTACGGCTGCGGCAAGAGCCTGTCCTGGATCAACCAGATGATGGAAGGCCCCATCAACATTGCAAGAAAGCGCATCATGCGCAGTATCTAAAAAAATACGCCGGAGGGAGACCCTCCGGCGTTTTGCTATGTGGTCTTGTAGCAGCAATTCCCGTCCTGATCCGCAGCCGCGTCGCAGTTCTTGGGTGTGAACTGGGCCGTGGGGAAAGGAATCCTGCTGAACATTTCGCAGGGATCCTCGGAGCAGCCCACCGCGTCACAGCACTCTTTGGTCGGAATGCTGTAATCCAAAACCGGAACGATCAATTGTGCATCCCGCTCCAGACGGATGATGGAAAATTGCCCCAGTGTTACAAACAGCCGTCTGCGGTCCCCCGATAGCACCAGATCATCATCGAACATCTCCCGAATGCATGCAGGGATCTGAACAGCTGTGGTCTCCTGGCAAACACAGTCGCATACGTCTTTCACTTTAGAGCTGAGTACCATAGGATCCAGAACCTCCACCACCGCGGTGGGACGGTTTGCGCTGTAACGGCTCAGTCCGTCCGCTTCGTTAATACGGGTATCACTGCGGAAAATATGTGCGCAGCTGTCCTCGCCGCAGAGTACCGCCCGTTTGGAAAATACCGCCAGACCGTACAAGCTGGCAGGTCTGCAATTGCCGACA
>JAZNFJ010000007.1:0-33389 GCA_045589035.1 Candidatus Avilachnospira sp.
TCCACCGGTGTGTTCGCCATCTTCAAAAACCGTATTCCCTGGCTGCTGGGACTGATGGTCATCGCCATGTTCACCGGTCTTGTCATGCGCGGTTTTGAAAACACTCTGCTGACCTGGTCGGTGCTGCTGGCTTATATTCCCATGATTTTGGATACCGGCGGCAATTCCGGCTCTCAGACCTCTGTCACCATCATCCGCAGTCTGAACCTGCTGGAACTGGAAACCTCTGACCTGCTGAAGGTCCTGTGGAAGGAATTCCGTGTTTCCCTGCTCTGTGCGGTATCCCTGGCGGTCATCAATTTCGCCAAGCTGATGCTGCTGGATCAGGTAGGACTGGCTGTGGCACTGGTGGTATCCGCCGCTTTGGTTGCCGGTGTGGTACTGGCAAAGCTGCTGGGTGTGCTGCTGCCCATGGGCGCGAAGCGATTCGGCTTTGACCCGGCGCTGGTATCCAGCCCCATCATCACCTCCGTGGTGGATGTGGTTTCCCTGCTGGTCTATCTGCTGCTGGCATCTGCCGTATTGGGATAAATCCATATATAAAACCGACCTGTGATGTCACAGGTCGGGTTTTATATTTATCGCAAGAAAATTCGCTTTCCGCCTTCATAAGCTGCCACCGTGCCGATTTTCTGGGCACTGGGGACAGCCGTTTTCAGTTCCGCAAAGAGAGCTTCCGCATCCTCCGGATGGCAGCAGATCACCAAGCCGCCTGCGGTCTGGGGATCATAGAGCATATCCTGCCTGGCAAGTTCCACATCGCCTTCGTCCACGGCTTCCTGGGCAAAACTGCGGTTGCGGTACATACCCTCCGGCAGAATGCCCATCCGCGCCAGTTCCAGCGCCTCCGGCAGCAGGTCAATGGCATCCACATCCAAAGTGATCTGCACATTGCTGCCCTTGGTGACCTCATACAGATGGCCCAGCATGCCGAAACCGGTCACATCGGTGCAGGCATGGACCCGGTATTTCACCATCACATCTCTGGCAGATTTATTGAGGGTGGTCATCATCTCCATGACCTTGTCCATGGTTTCCTGACTGACCAGATCCGCTTTGGCGGCAGAGGTAACGATGCCCGTTCCCAAAGGTTTGGTAAAAAACAGCACATCCCCCGGTTTTGCACCGGAATTGGTCAGCATTTTCTCCGGATGGACAAAGCCTGTGACCGCCAGACCGTATTTGGGTTCGTCATCGAGAATGCTGTGGCCGCCGGTAATGAGCGCGCCTGCCTCGTAGACCTTATCGTAGCCACCCTTCAGCAGCTGATGGACCGCTTCCTTGGGCATATCCTTGGGGATCGCCATAATATTCAGGCACAGCTTCGGCTCGCCGCCCATGGCATAGACATCGGAAAGGGCATTGGTGGCTGCAATCTGCCCAAACAGATAGGGATCATCGGCAATGGGCGGAAAAAAGTCCACGGTCTGCACCAGAGCCAGATCTTCCGACACCTTGTAGACAGAAGCATCGTCACTTTTATCGAAGCCCACCAGAAGATTGGGGTCATGGTGTACCCGAATATCCTCCAGCAACTGGGCAAGGACACCTGCGCCCACTTTTGCGCCGCAGCCGGCGCACTTTGCCAGTTTTGTCAACTTGATTTCATCAGCCATGGCTCAACACTCCTGTCTTTTGTAAAATCGCTTCCAATACACCGCCGCCGACAGCCAAAGCCTTGTCGGAAGCACAGGTACAATGGGCCTGTTCGCACCGGGGGTCCACATCTCCGGATTTCATGCCTTTGTGCACCGGTGTGCCGTCAGGCAGAATACCCCGCAAAATGCCGCCAATGGTGCAGGTCATGGGCATATCTCCCACATAACCTGCCACATCCCCTGCCTGTACCTGTGCGCCAATCTCCAGAATTGAACGGAAGATACCATCTGCCGGTGCGCGAAGGACCCGCTCCCCGGCATAGCCGCCGATGAGTCCCGGCACGGCCGTATTGGGCATGGCCTGTCCTTCCCAGATGACCCTGCCCAGATAATGACCGCGCATGGTTTCCACCACGGCATGACAGTCCACCCCGGCGGTAAAACCGGGACCCACGGCAATGACCGCAGGGGCATCGGTGATTTCCGTGCCCAAGTTCCGCTTTGCCAGAATGGCATCCACCAGCACTTGAGGCTGCAGCTCTGCTCTGCACTTGCAGTCGGGGTCTGCCAAAACCGGGATCTCCCCTGCCGCCAAAACCGCCGGGACATTCTCTACTGTTACGGCACGGGCAATCACATCCTCTACAGTGGTCTGCCCCTGCAAAATCGCTTCGGAGAAGCTGACAGTCCGGCGAATGGCCGTGGGCTTGGGCAAGTCGGTCATGACCACCTGCATCCCTGCCCGGTGCAGCCGCAAAGCAATGCCCGTGGCAATATCACCGGCACCTCTGACTAAAACCAGCATAAGGGGGTACTCCTTTCCCGAGAATAACGGCTTGTTTGATCATGCCCCCAGCTGGGGGCATGCTTTAGTTGAACGCAACATCATCAAAAGTAATGACAGTATAGTACTGTTTTCCTTCAAACTGCACTCTCTGATCAATGAGTTTTTGCAGTTCCTGCTTCCGATCTGACATGTCAAAAGGTACCACCAGATCGAAAATCAAGTTGGTATGACCTGGGCCTTTGACCATGCGGAAATCGTGAAGGGTCAGTCGGTGGTCGATGTTCTTGATCTCATTTTCCACCAGATGGCGCATATGGGTCAGCTCGTCATCATCCATGACCAAAGGATCATAATGAATCACCAGTTGCAGATTATGCTGCTCCCGGAAATGCCGCTCAATGTCATCAATCAGATCGTGACAGGCAATGGGATCTTCCCGGCAGTCCATTTCCACATGGACACTGGCAAATCGCCGTCCGGGACCATAATCGTGGACGATCAGATCGTGGATGCCGAGGACTTTTTCATAGGCCAGAATTTCCTCTCCCACTTCTTTCACCAAGTCTGCATCCGGCGCTGCACCCAACAGAGGATCGATGGTTTCCTTGGCAATATTCACACCGCTGTAGAGGATGAAAATTGCCACTGCCAGACCGGCATAACCGTCGATCTTCCATCCAAAAATCATGGAAAGAACACCTGCCGCCAGAACTGCAAGGGTGGAAATCACATCGTTGCGGCTGTCGGCAGCAGTGGCTTCCAAGGTGGAAGATTGGATGGTCTTACCCAATTTTCCGCAGAACACCGACAGCCACAGCTTTATTGCCACAGAGCCAAGGAGAATCACCACCGTCAGCCATGTAAACTGCACGGCTTCCGGATGGATAATTTTATCCACAGAGGACTTTGCCAGATCCCAGCCGATCAGCAGGATCATGGCAGCCACCACAAGACCGGAAATATACTCAATTCTGGCATGACCGTAGGGATGGTCATCATCGGCAGGTCGCTCTGCCAGTTTAAAACCGATCAAAGTCACCAGAGAACTGGATGCATCGGTCAGATTGTTCATGGCATCGGCTGTGACGGAAACACTTCCCGACAAAATACCTGCCAGCAGTTTCAGCGCAAACAGCAGTATATTACAGCCAATTCCCACGGCGCCTGCCAACTTGCCGCAGCCGGAACGGAATTTCAGATCCGATGGATCATGGGGCATTTTCAGAAACAGCTTCATTAACAGCTTGGTCATGTTGTTCACCTCGTTATTACCATTATATGAAACCCCGCCGCCAATTGCAACGAAAAAAGCATTTGACCGGATTGGGAGAACATGATAAAATAACTACGGTGTGTGAAATAAGGAAAAGGAGACCTATATGGCAAACTATCGTATTTTGACCGATTCCTGCTGCGATCTGACGCAGAGTATGGCAGATGAATTAAATCTGACTATCGCACCGTTGACCGTTCATTACAAAGGACAGGAGTTCCAGAACCATCTGGATGGACGGAGCCTTGATACCCACGATTTTTATAATGGTCTGCGGGAAGGTGAAATGACCTCCACCGCTGCCGCCAATCCCGCTCTCTGGGCAGAGATTATGAAACCCGTGCTGGATGCCGGCGAGGATGTTCTGGTACTGGCATTCTCCTCCGGTCTGAGCACTACCTGCAATGCTGCCGGAATTGCCGCAGCTGAACTGCTGGAAACCTATCCCGACCGCAAGATCTATGTGGTGGACACCCTGTGTGCCTCCATGGGTCAGGGTCTGCTGTGCTGGCATGCCGCCAACCGCAAGGCGCAGGGTGCATCTTTGGAAGAAGTCCGGGATTTCTGCGAGGAGAACAAGCTGAATCTGGTCCACTGGTTCACCGTGGATGACCTGCACTTCCTCAAGCGAGGCGGCCGCATCTCCGCTGCCACCGCCATGGTGGGCAGTCTGCTGCAGATCAAGCCTGTGCTCCATGTGGATGACGAAGGTCATCTGATATCTGTTTCCAAGGCCAGAGGCCGTAAAGCTGCCATTCAGGCCCTTGCCGCCAAGGTCGCTGAGGATGCCTTCACCCCCGAAGAACAGGTCATGTTCATCAGCCACGGCGACTGCCTTGCGGATGCCGAATATCTGGCTTCTCTGCTGAAGGATACCTATCATGTACCGGAAGTCCACATCAACTTCGTAGGTCCCGTCATCGGTTCCCACTCCGGTCCCGGTACTCTGGCCCTGTTCTATCTGGGTAAAAAACGATAATTCATCTGTGCGTGCCGCAAAACGGCACGCACTTTGTTTCAGGAGGAATGTCTATGATCCCCTATATCGATCTGCATTGCGACACCCTGTATGAAGCATGGTGTAAAGGAAAATCTGATATCTTCCAATTTCCCGAAGCCATGTTGGATGGTAAACGACTGGAAAAAGCCGGCACTTTGGCACAGTTTTTTGCCATTTTTATGCTGCAGGAAGATGACAAAGAGAAGTTTCAAACCGACATTTCCGATGACAAATACATCTCTGATCTGATTGAGATTTTTCGAAATTCCATGGACGAAACCATGTCTTTTGCAGGCAATTTATCTGATATTCGCAAAAACCGCGAAGCAAGAAAGCTGTCCTGTCTGCTGACGCTGGAAGATGGCAGAGCCGTGGATGGCAGCATGGAAAAACTGGAGCGGTTTTATGAAATGGGCATTCGGCTCATTTCCCTCACATGGAACTACGCCAACTGTTTTGGGTTTCCCAATTCCTTTGACAACGATGCCATGGCAAAAGGACTGACGGATTTTGGCAAAGATGCCGTTGTGCGGATGCAGGAGTTGGGCATGCTGGTGGATGTATCTCACCTGTCTGACGGTGGATTTTGGGATGTGGCAAAACTCTGTAAAAAGCCCTTTATCGCTTCACACTCCAATTGCCGCAGCCTCAGTCCCCATCCCAGAAATCTCACCGATGAGATGATCCGTACTTTGGCCGACCACGGCGGTGTGATGGGCATCAATTTCTGTCCGGAATTTCTCACCCGGGACATCACCAACAAACACAGCCGTATCGAAGACATGGTTCGCCATCTGCGTCATATGATCCAGGTGGGCGGCGAGGACATTGCCGCCATCGGCACAGATCTGGACGGCATTGACGGTCATCTGGAAATCGGCAGAGCCGAGGATATGCCCCATTTGTTTGAGGCTTTGGACCGGGCAGGCTTCTCCGAGGAGCGGATTGAGAAGATCGCCTGGAAAAATGCATGGCGTGTTCTGGAGGTTCTTGCCTAATTTGCTGTGGACAGGGCAATCTTTGGGTGCTATAATTAAGACATATTACGAAAACAGGAGGGTGTGTTATGAGAAAAGGCATTTGCTGCGCAGGCAACATGATCGTGGACATTACCTACCCCATCGAAACATGGCCCAAGCAGAATGAACTGACCCATATCACCGAAGGCATTCAGAACTCCACTGGCGGTTCTGTCTGCAACACCATTACCGATCTGGCACGGCTGGATCCCAAGATGCATCTGGTGGCTTCCGGCTTCGCCGGTCACGATGCAGAAGGCGAATTCATCCTGCAGGAAATGAGCAAGTACCCCAACATTGATCTGAGCATGGTCAAGCGCAGCGGTCGTACTTCCTTCACCGCTGTTATGTCCAACAACCAGACCAAAGAGCGCACCTTCTTCCAGCATGCCGGCGGCAACGCCTACTACTGCGAAGATCACATCGACTGGGACAAGCTGGATGTGAATATTTTCCACATCGGCTACATCCTGCTCCTGCCTGCTCTGGATCAGCCCGATGAGGAATACGGCACCAAGATGGCAAGACTGCTCCACCGTGCCCAGAAGGCCGGCATGAAGACCTCCATCGATGTGGTTTCCGAGTCCGGTGACCGTTTTGCAAAGCTCGTGACTCCCGCCCTCAAGTATTCTGACTACTGCGTTATCAACGAACTGGAGGCCCAGCAGACCACCGGTGTGCAGCTGCGTGATGACGATGGCACTCTCCACACAGAAAATATGCCCGCTGCCCTCAAGAAGTTGAAGGAACTGGGCGTTTCCACCTGGGCTGTCATCCACTGCCCCGAAGTTGGCTGCGGCATTGATGAGAACGGCGATTACTTCGAAGTTCCCTCTCTGAAGCTGCCCAAGGGCTGGATCAAGGGCACTGTGGGTGCCGGTGATGCATTCTGCGCCGGTATCCTGTATGCCGCAGAAGTGGGCATGGATATGACCAATGCCCTGAAGCTGGGCGCCTGCTCCGCGGCTGCCTCCCTCAGCGAGGTTTCCGCCTCCGACGGTGTGAAGACTGCTGAAGAAGTAATGAAACTCTACGATCAATACGCAAAGTAAGGAGATTTTACAAATGAAAAAAGCTGTTATGTACGGCGGCGGCAATATTGGCCGCGGTTTCATTGGTGCCCTTCTGAGCCACTCCGGCTACGAGGTCACCTTCATCGATGTGGCAGAGCCCGTTGTCAAGGCCCTGCAGGACAACAATACCTATCCTGTCCGCTATGTGACCACCGAAGGCTTTGAAGATGTCTGGACCCCCAATGTCACCGCCGTCAACGGCAACGACACAGAATCTGCCTCCGATGTGATCGCCAACTGCGACATCATGGCCACTGCCGTGGGTGCCCGTATTCTGAAGTTCATCGTGCCCAACATCGTTGCCGGTCTGCGTAAGCGCTGGGCCATGGGTGGCGCTCCTCTGAACATCATCATCTGCGAAAACCTCATGGATGCCAACAAGGTTCTGGAAGGTATGCTGAAGGAACAGCTGACCGAGGAAGAATGCAAGAAGTTTGACGAAACCGTGGGTCTGGTGGAGGCTTCCATCGGCCGTATGGTCCCTGTCCAGACCGAGGAAATGAAGGCCGGCGAGCCCATGCGTGTGTGCGTGGAAAGCTATGGCTTCCTGCCTGTGGACAAGGACGCTTTCAAGGGCGAGATTCCCGAGATCAAGAACATGGTCCCCTTCGCTCCCTTCGATTTCTACATCAAGCGCAAGCTGTATGTCCATAACATGGGCCATGCCACCTGCGCTTATCTGGGTGACCTGCTGGGTCTGGAATACATCTATCAGTCCATCGATGTGGCCGATATCCGCATTCTGGTGCAGAATGCCATGCTGGAAAGCGCCATGGCTCTGTCCGGCAAGTACGGTGTGGAGCTGGCTGACATTCAGATGCACATCACCGACCTGCTGTACCGCTTCACCAATGCCGCTCTGAAGGATACCTGCCAGCGCGTTGGCGGCGACCCCGCCCGTAAGCTGAGCCCCGATGACCGTCTGATCGGTTCCTCCACTCTGGCTCTGGCGCAGGGTGTCACCCCCGCCTACATCACCGTGGGTGCTGCCGCCGGTCTGAAGCGCTACATTGACGAAGCCGAAGGTCTGGAGCAGGGTCTGGAAACTGCAAAGCAGGTTCTGGCCGATGTTTCCAAACTGGATGCCGAAGGTCAGCTGGCACAGATGATTCTGGGCTACTACCAGATGATCCTGGACGGCAAGTCCCTTGCCGATCTGCGCCGCGCTGCCGACAACGCCAAGCACGCCAATCTGGTGGGCGTTATCTGATCCGCTGAAGCTGCCAAACCCCTCACTGTCCCGGACTGTGAGGGGTTTTTTCTCGGCAAAAGCCACGATTGCCGTTGACTTTTCTATGTTTCTGACCTATAATCGATTTATCTTCGTGCCGAAAACGGTGCGACAAGGGAAAGAAAAGAGAGGTTCACTTATGTACACTGACAAGACTTTAGTTTGCAAAGACTGCGGCCAGGAGTTCATCTTCTCCGCCGGTGAGCAGGAATTCTACGCAGAGCGCGGCTTTGAAAACGAGCCCCAGCGCTGCAAGGCCTGCCGTATGGCTCGCAAGGGTCAGACCGCACGCCCCGAGCGCGTGATGCATGATGCCGTCTGCTCCGAGTGCGGCGCAGAATGCAAGGTCCCCTTCCAGCCCAGTGGTGACCGCCCCATCTACTGCAGCGCCTGCTTTGCAAACAGAGCTCGCTGATAAGGAACAAAAAACATCCTCTGCCAAAGCAGAGGATGTTTTTTGTTTGGGAACTTAGGCAGCCTTCTGGGTACGCTTCTTCATGATGGCGAGGAAGCCAACGACCAGAACAACACCCAATGCCAGACAGATCCATGCATTCGGCACGAAACCGGCCACGATGAAGCAGATAAAGCTGATGGCGGCAACGGAGATGGCATAGGGCAGCTGGGTGGACACGTGGAGGACGTGAACACAGCGAGCACCGGCGGAGGACATGATGGTGGTATCGGAAATGGGAGAGCAGTGGTCGCCGCAGACAGCGCCGGCCAGGCAGGCAGACATACCGATGAACAGCAGGGGGTTGTCAACACCAAACATGCTGGACACAATGGGGATCAGAATACCGAACGTACCCCAGGAAGTACCGGTGGCAAAGGCCAGCAGGCAAGCCACGATGAAAATAACAGCAGGCAGGAACGCATTGAGGCTCTGAGCAGCTTCACTCTGCATGAGGGCTTCCACATAAGCGGCAGAGCCCAGCAGGTCGTTGGAAATGTTCTTCAGGGCAGTGGCCAGAGTCAGGATCGTGATGGCGGGAACCATGGCGACGAAGCCGCGGGGGATGCACTCCATAGCTTCCTTGAAGGTGACCAGACCGCGAAGCATCAGATAGGCAACGATGACGATCAAGGCAATGATGGCACCCCAGGGCAGACCGACGGTGGCATCGGTGTCAGCAAAAGCAGTAACAAAATCAGAACCGCTGAAGAAACCGCCGATGTACAACAGACCAATGATAGAGATAACCACCAGAACCACCACAGGCAGGATCAGATCGACCACTCTGCCTCTGGGGTTGGCAAAGACTTCTTCGCCGTCCACACGCTCGTCGGTGGAGAACAGGTCGCCCTTTTCCACGGCATTGCGCTCGTGCTTTGCCATGGGGCCGAAGTCAGCCTTCATGACGACCAGTGCCACGATGAACACCAGAGTCAGCAAGGAGTAGAAGTTGAAGGGGATGGCTTTGATGAACAGTTCAATACCGGACAGACCCTCGATCTCCACATAGCTGGAAACAGCGGCAGCCCAGGAGCTGATGGGAGCAATCATGCAGACAGGGGCTGCGGTGGCATCGATCAGATAGCTGAACTTTGCACGGGAGATCTTGTGACCATCGGCGACAGGCAGCATGACAGAACCGACGGTCAGGCAGTTGAAGTAGTCATCGATGAAGATGAGCACGCCCAGAACGAAGGTAGCCAACTGGGCACCAACGCGAGTCTTGATATGGGTCTGTGCCCAACGGCCGAAAGCAGCGCTGCCGCCGGCCTTGTTGATCAGGGCAACAATGACACCCAGAATGACCAGGAACAGGAAGATACCGGCAGTACCTTCGATAGCGGAAATAATACCGGTGCTGACCACATGGTCAACAGCAGCAGGTGCAGAGCCTGCGCAGCCCAGAATGGCACCAACCACGATACCGGTAAACAGGGAGGAATAAACCTCCTTGGTCAGCAGAGCCAGACCAATGGCGACAATGGGGGGAACCAGTGCCCAGAAAGTAGCCGTGGTCACCACACCGCTTGCAGCAACCACAATGGCCATCACGATCACAGCAACAGCCACCAGCAGAGCCACAATAGAAATTCTCTTGTTTTTCATGTGTGTTCTTTCCTTTCTTTTTTTACAAAAAATGGAGCCATGGCAGCGCCATAGCTCCATACAATTCCCTTGTACGAACCAGCGACAGCGCTCCATCCTCAACAGGATGACAGTCCGCAGGATCTTATCCTGCGACCCGGCAACACAGCCCTCAGGCCAGAGTCTGTGAAACCTCGGCGAAGTCCCCTTTCCGCTCCCCCGGGCCTGCCGTTGGGAAAGCATACTCTTGAATTTCGCACCTCTATCAATCTTGGTCTGTTCATTATATATTCACAATTCTAAAAAGTCAACCTTTTTTCTTATTTTTCGCCCTTTTACCGCAAAAATCGCCGCAGACATGACTGCCTGCGGCGATTTTTAACACAAATAAGGATTAAGCCTTTTTTCTGACTTTCAAAATGCGAACGATCATAGGGCTGAGGACAAGGTTGATGGCCATTTCGATAAGGAAGTTGACACCCACCAGGCCCAGGAACAGGAAACCGATAAACCCTGCAGCTTCCACACTGTAAGTAGTCATCAGATAATCCTTAAAAAATACAGTCGCGCCCAGCAGGAACAGTCCCGTATTGATGACAGGACAAACCACAGCTGCTGCGACAGCTGCCAAAATCCCATTGAACTTGGACAGCCCCTTATAGACGGCACCTGCAACAAAACCTGCTGCTACACCCTTGATGATACAGATGGATGCCGTAGCCAGAGGATTGTAGTTCCACATACCGGCAGTGAACAGATCCGCACCCATAACACCTGCCAGAAGTACCACGATGCCAAAAACCAGACCCAGCCAGGCACCGGTCTTCAAGCCATAAACAGCAGAGCCGATAACGATGGGAATCAGTACCAGAGAAGGCGGAGTCAGTCCCATGCGTCCCAGAGCTGTTGCAATGACCTGCAGGACGACGACGATTGCGGTGAAAATGGCCATGCCCACAAGGGCCTTGGTCTTTTCCAAAGACGAACGATTGCTATTCATAAGATACCTCCTGCTGCCGTTCCGCCTTTGCGGATACAGCGCAATTTATGTACGGGGTCTCCCCCGGACTTACGGAATTTCCTCCTCCACCGGGGGATTTTCATCCTCCACGGGAGCCAGCCCCTGCATCTGCAGCCACTGCTCTTTTGTGATCAGCAGCTGACGGGGCTTGGAGCCTTCAAAGGGACCGACAATGCCTTTCTCTTCCATTTCATCCACGATGCGTGCCGCTCTGGCATAACCCAGTTTCAGCCGCCGCTGGAGCATGGATACAGAGGCCTGTCCCGTTTCCAGAATCACATCCACCGCTGCGGGCAGCAGTTCGTCACCATCACCTACAGGTTCTGCTGCTGCAGCACCGGTTCCGTTGCCGCCGGCATTTTTACCGCTTTCCGCAGCCTTCTGGTTGATCTGATCCATTACCTCGTCATCATAAGATGCCGTGGCATTTTTCTTGATATAATCCACAACGGACTGGACTTCGTCATCAGTGATGAAGCAGCCCTGTACGCGCTGAGGCTTACCCTGCCCCAGAGGAGAATAGAGCATGTCACCCTTACCCACCAGCTTTTCCGCACCGCTTGCATCCAGAATGATGCGGGACTCCATGGCCGATGCCACGGCAAAGGCAATTCGGGAAGGAATGTTGGCCTTCATCAGACCGGTGATGACATCAGCGGAGGGTCGCTGGGTGGCAATGACCAGATGGATACCGGAAGCACGACCCATCTGTGCCACACGGCAGATGGCTTCTTCCACTTCCTTGGCAGCCACCAGCATCAGGTCAGCCAACTCATCAATGACCACCACGATCTGGGGCAGGGGCTCCATATTGTTCTGACCGCAGACCTTGTTATAGGACTCCAGATCACGGACATTGGCATCGGCCATGAGCCGGTAGCGCTTCATCATTTCCGTCACAGCCCACTGCAAAGCACCGGCAGCCTTTTTGGGGTCGGTGACCACAGGAATCAGCAGATGGGGAATGCCGTTATAGATGCCCAATTCCACCATTTTGGGGTCCACCATGATCATGCGGACCTCTTCAGGCTTGGACTTGAACAGCAAGGAAATAATCAGGCTGTTCATACACACGGATTTACCGGAACCGGTGGTACCGGCAATGAGCATATGGGGCAGTCTGGCAATATCACCGATGATGCACTTGCCGCTGATGTCTTTGCCAACTGCAAAAGAAATTCTGGACTTGCTCTTCTGGAACTCGGCAGAATCGATCACATCGTGGATACAGACCGTAGACACCAGCTTGTTAGGCACTTCGATACCAACCACAGAGATCTTATCGGGAATGGCAGAAATGCGCACGCCGGTAGCGCCCAGCGAAAGGGCAATATCGTCCGCCAGATTGGTCAGCTTGGACAGCTTCACACCGCGGTCCAGTTCCAGTTCGTAGCGGGTAACGGAAGGTCCGCGAATCACATCAATGATATGGGCATCAATGCCGAAGCTGGCGAGGGTGTCGTTGAGCCGCTCCGCATTCAGCTGCATTTCCTTGGTGCCGTCCACCATGCCGCCGCTGCCGGTTTTCAGCAGACTTACAGGCGGATAGGCATAGACCTTCTGCTGAGGAGTTTCATTTTCAATCTGGGAGGCGATTTTGGCTGCCTCCACCAGAGTTTCCTCTTTCTTCACCTTCTTGGAAGGATCTTCCAGCGGCTCCACAAGCATTTCTTCCTCTAGCTCCGGCTTCCGCTTCACCACCAGAGGTTCTTCTTCATGGAAGGCTGCAGCAATAGAAGCGAAATCATCCTGCTTCTTTTCTGCCTGAACAGGCGGTTCAAAGGGTTCGGGATCCTCCTGCTGCGGCAGGGGTTTCTCCTCTAATTCCGCGACCTTTTCTATGAGGGTATCCTTCTTTTTCCGCTTGGGTGCCGGGGCCTTGGGGGCATCAACCGGCACATCCGTGATTGGATCATCCACAGGAACATCAAAGTCGGCAATACGGCTCTGCTTTCGCTCTGCCCGCTGGATCTGCTTCTGCGCCACATGGTTGACCAGAGCTTCCGCTGCATCGGGATGCTCCCGGACAGGGGGCTCATATTCCCGTCTGGGGCGGGCACGGATGGCACGGATCAGACTGACAATGGTCATATTGAAGCCGTACAGCAGGCAGGGAATCATCACAACGAGGGCCACAAGAATGGCGCCCACCTTGCTGATAACAAACTCCAGGAACATGGCAAACAGACCGGTCAGCAGACCTTTGCCTCCGGTAATCAGTTCTTTCACAGCAGCAACATCCCAGACAACCGTATGGTTGCTGAACAGGTACACCAGCATGCCTACGCAGGCAGTTGCAATCCAGGAACAGGCCAACCGCAGGCGCACCGGTCTGCCATCATGGGTA
Source organism: Candidatus Avilachnospira sp. (assembly GCA_045589035.1). GTDB lineage: Bacteria > Bacillota > Clostridia > Oscillospirales > Oscillospiraceae > Avoscillospira. Next base: position 13,391 of record JAZNFJ010000007.1, read on the forward strand.
AACAGGATAAACGCATCTAGAAGCAAAATCAAAGGCAGAACATAAACACCGCCGCCGATGACCGCCCGGAAAACTGCAATGGACTTTTCATTGAGCCAGCCTTCCACACGGAGCAAGCCCAGGGTAATCACCACCGCCAGGGCCAGACACACCGCACCGCCCAGTTCCCGACGAATGGGACGGGGCTGCTTTGCAGCTGCGGCACGGGCAGCCGCAGAGGGCTTGCCGGACTTGCCGGAGGACTTGGATCTGGAAGATCCTTTCTTTTTCTCAGCCATAATAAACTCCTTAGTGATTCATCAGGGACAAAATCAGGGTCACAAGACCTGCGCCCCAGCAATAGTAACAGAAACCGCCGAAATTTCCTTTGCGGGTAATGGCTTTCAGCAGCCAGATGGCCAGATAGCCAAAAACAGCAGCAGAGATCACGCCCACCAGATACAAGGGCATCAGACTCCAGTCCACACCGACCTTGATGGCATCGATCAAACTCAAAATATTTGCACCCAGAACAGCGGGAATGGACATCAAAAAGGAAAACTTCACGGCAAATTCCCGGCTGAAGCCGCGGCTCAGACCGCAGGAAATGGTCGTGCCGGAGCGGGAAAGTCCAGGAACCACAGCAACTGCCTGCCCCAGACCAACCAGAACAATATCCACGACTGTGGCAGTCTTCAGATCCTTTCCACCCCGGTTCATCCGGTCGGACAGGAACAAAATCGTGCCGGTCAGCAGAAATGCGCCGCCGATAAAGAATGTATTGCTGTAAAGACTTTCTACCTTATCTTTAATGGGAAGCACCAGCAGCAGGGGTAATGTCGCAATGATAATAAAGAGGATCATCCGGCGGTTGAGCCGATCCGGCTTTTGACCCCGGGGCAGCTTCCGCAGACCGACCATGGTAAGCCCTTCCAGCACCAATGCTTTGATTTCACTCCAATAAGCTGCAAAGACGGCAGCCAGTGTGCCCAGATGCAGCAGCACATCAAAAAACAGATTTTCTTCCTCTACATTCACCAGGCCCAGAAAATTCTGCAGAACAGACAGATGACCGGAACTGGAAATGGGGAGGAACTCCGCTACACCCTGTACAAAACCCAGGAAGAGCGCAGAAAAGAACGACATATAATCACCTCCACAGCATTATATAGTCATTTGGCTTTATGATAGCACAATTTACAGGATTTTTCCAGTCATCTATAAAAAAAACAGAAGCAAGCTTTATGCCTGCTCCTGTTTATTCTTTTCGATCTCATTGTGAAGGTATTCCAGCGCATCGCCGACACTGCCCAACTGATCCACCAGTCCCACTTCCACCGCTTCCCTGCCGTAGACCACAGAGCCCACATCTGTGGCGATCTCACCGGTGGCCATCATATAGTCGAGGAATTTCTCTCTGGAGATCCGGGAGTTTGCCGTGACGAAATCCACGATCTGCTCCTGAATGCGGTTAAAATACTGATAGGTCTGGGGTGCGCCCACCACCACACCGGTCATACGGACGGGGTGGATGGTCATGCTGGCGGTGGGAGCGATCATACACCGCTTGGCAGACACCGCCAGAGGAATACCAATGGAATGACCGCCGCCCAGAACCAGAGATACCGTAGGCTTTTTCATGCCGGCGATCATTTCGGAAATGGCAAGACCGGCTTCAATATCACCGCCCACCGTATTGAGCAGCACCAGAAGTCCATCGATCTCCGGACTTTCTTCAATAGATGCAAGCAGGGGCAGGATATGTTCATATTTAGTCGTCTTTGCCGTTTCCGGCAAAATCTGATGCCCCTCCACCTGCCCGATGATGGTCAGCGTGTAAATGGTACCATGTTCATTCTTGACCACCGCTGTGCCAAAATCCTGTATTTGCCGCCGCTCTTCCTCTTTTTCCTGGGGAGATTTCTGTTCTTCGCTCATGATCTCACTCCTTTTCTGCTATTTTGCTTCTTTTTATAAATTCCATACAGTTTTTTGAAAAAATCTGTTGACAAACTGCAGCTTCCGTGATAACATATTTCTCGCGTTAAGAAATGCACATGCGCGAGTGGTGGAATTGGCAGACTCGCTAGATTCAGGTTCTAGTGTCCACTCCGGACGTGCGGGTTCAAGTCCCGCCTCGCGCACCAAGAAAAGAACACTTGCTTTTGCAGGTGTTCTTTTTCTTTATGCAAGGGGTGCCAATCTGGAACCCGTCTGAAACTAAGGGGTCCCCGGCAAAGCTGCGAAGCAGCTTTGTTGGGGAAAGGACGAGCAGCGGAATGATTGCGCCATGCCGTTTGCGGCATGGCAAGAGATATGGAGCTTGCGAGGACGCAGTCCCGCCTCGCGCACCACAAAAACGACATCCGCATGGGTGTCGTTTTTTTGTTGTACTTTTTCCGCTTCTCATATATAATATACTTAGCTGCAAAGGAGGGAGTTCCATGGCAAACCAACTTGATTGGACATACTGCGTTGTCGGCAACATTAAGAAAACACATTTTGATGAAGATGACATATTGCGCTATGGAACAGCAGCTTTTCCCGGCGGAACAAAAGTATATCTTGGAGGACGAATTTGGGATCGGACATACGATCACATTGATGCATTAGGACTGAACAGGCACCGTAAATTACAGGTAGTTTGGACAGATATTTCCCAAATCGAAAATATTAGATGTCAAAAAGTCTTTCAGCGTTCTGTTCTTGATATCATGGACAATTTTGAGTTTTGCGACCAATGGTGGGGCAAATCAAAGGCAGAAAAGGCAGATGCCGAAGCATTCGTAGAATGGTGGAAACAGCAGGCGCAAAATCTATAAAATTCTCTTCCAGTAAAAGCACTTGCTTGGCAAGTGCTTTTCTTTACTGTTTTCTGCGGAATTTGTTTGAAAACTGGCAGAATTTGTGTTAGAATATATTGGTATGATTATGCATAGGAGTGTTCTTACATGACATCTGCTGCCATTGCACCGGAAATGAAACCGATTCTGGATCTGTTTTTTGACGCAAATGCCGTAGTATCCTGCGAAAAATATGGTCACGGTCACATCAACCGCACCTATCTGGTGGTGACCAAAAATCAAAACCGTTATATTCTGCAGAAAATCAACACCCGGGTTTTCCGCAATGCCCACGATCTGATGGAAAACATCGCTGTAGTCAGTGAGTATCTCAGCAACCGCACCGATGATCCCAGAGCCGTGCTGCATCTGGTCCCCGCCCTAAACGGAGAATCCTTTGTGGATTCGGAAGAATTGGGTGTCTGGCGGCTCTTTGACTATCTGGAGGATTCCATCTGCCTGCAGTTGCCGGAAAGCCCCGAGGATTTCTATCAGAGCGCTGTGGCCTTTGGCAATTTCCAGGAAATGCTCAAGGACTTCCCTGCGCAGAAACTCCACGAAACCATCCCCCACTTCCACGACACCCCCGACCGCTACCGCCAGTTCAAGGAGATCGTGGCAGCCGACCCCATGGGCAGAGTCAAGGATGTGCAGGAGGAAATCCAGTTCATTCTGGACCGGGAAGAAGAAGCCCATGTACTGGTGGATCTGCTGGCAGATGGCAAGCTGCCCCTCCGCGTTACCCACAACGATACCAAGCTGAACAATGTCATGCTGGACGCCCATACCCGTAAGGCACTGTGTGTCATTGATCTGGACACGGTCATGCCCGGTCTGAGCCTGTATGACTTTGGTGACTCCATCCGCTTCGGCGCTTCCACCGCCGCCGAAGATGAACAGGATCTGAGCAAGGTGGAAATGGATCTGGCTATGTTCGAAACCTATACCGAAGGTTTCCTGAAGGCCTGCCCCGGTCTGACGGACATGGAGCGGGAAATGCTGCCCATGGGTGCCAAGATGATGACTCTGGAAATGGTTGTCCGCTTCCTGGCCGACCACATCGACGGCGACAACTACTTTGCCATCCAGCGTCCCGGTCAGAATCTGGACCGTGCCAGAACTCAGATGAAACTGGTGGCAGACATGGAGAAAAAATGGGATGCCATGCACGAAATCGTGCGGAAACTATCTGCAAAATAATATGCGACCCTGCTGCAGCAATCCTTGCGGCAGGGTCTTTTTTCCTGTACAATAGGGATAGGAACACCACGGGAGGTGCTTATGAAAAAATTATTTACTCTTTTGCTTGCACTCTTGATTCTGACCGGCTGCAGCATGCCCACGCCTGCCCCGGCAGAGCCTATGGATGGTCTGACGGTCCATTTTATCGATGTGGGACAGGCGGACTGCATCCTGCTTCAATGCGGCGAGGAGAATATGCTCATCGACGGCGGCAATGTGGATGATTCCGATCTGGTGGTTTCCTATCTGCTGGATCAGGGTGTTTCCAAGCTGGATTTGGTTGTTAATACCCATGCCCATGAAGATCATGTGGGTGGATTGGCTGCTGTGCTGGCAGTATTTGAAACTGAAGAAGTCTGGTGCCCTGTGACGGAATATGACAGCGCCTGCTTTGCGGATTTCTGCTACTATGCGGATCAGCAAAATCTCTCCCTCTACTGCCCCTATCCCGGTGATGTCTATACCTTTGGGGGTGCGGAGATCACCGTCTTAGGCCCTATGCGGGATGACTATGATACCAACGACACTTCCATTGTCCTTCATGTAACTTATGGCGACACCGCGTTTCTCTTCTCCGGCGATGCGGAAACGCAGGCGGAAAAGGACATTCTGGATGCAGGTTTTGACATCTCCTCCACGGTCATTAAAGCCGGGCATCACGGCAGCAGCACCTCCAACAGCTACCGCTGGCTGCGAGAGGCCAATGCCGACTATGTGGTCATTCCTGTTGGAACAGACAATTCTTACGGACATCCCCACAAGGAGATTCTCTCCCGTTTCCGGGATGCAGGCATGACCGTTTATCGCACGGATCTGCAAGGACATATTGTCTGTTGGTCCGACGGCATCGGTGTGACCTTTACCACAAAGAAGCAGGCGGCTGAAACCAATCCTACGGAAACAGACGGCTCCGGACAGCTCGGGCAGGCCGATCTGTTCATCGGCAATGCCAACTCCAGGAAGCTGCATCTTCCCTCCTGCGGCGGCCTGCCGGCAGAGAATAACCGGGTGGAATTTACCTCCTACGAAGAAGCCCTGGCACAGGGCTATGAACCCCACAGCGGCTGCATGGAATAATGGAAAAAAACATTGTGTTTCAGGGAAAAATATTGTAAAATAATGAATTGAGAACAAGCAAAGAAAGGATCGGTTTTATGTCCTACACAGAAAAGGCAGCTGACCTTCACCAAAGCGGCTGCAACTGCTGCCAGTCGGTGATCATGTCCTGCTGTGAACAGTTTGGTCTGACCCAGCAGCAAGCCTATGCCATGGGCGCTTTCTTCGGCGCAGGCATGCGTACCGGTGAGGTCTGCGGTGCTGCTTCCGGCGCACTGATGGGCCTTGGACTGAAGTACGGCGATGAAAACAACCGCCAGTGCGGAAAAGCCCAGGAATTTCTCTGTGCTTTCAAACAGGAGTTCGGCTCTGTATTGTGCCGGGACATTCTGGCACAGCATCAGAAAAAACTCTGCCCCGCACTGATCCGCTTTGCTGCAAAATATCTGGAGGATGAATTGAAATGAAGAAACCTATCGTACTGGTCATCATGGACGGCGTCGGCAAGGGCGACGGCGGTTCCGGCGACGCCGTGAAGGTCGCCAACACTCCCAATCTGGACAAGCTGATGGCGGAATGCCCCTTCACCTGGCTGAAGGCTCACGGCACCGCTGTTGGTCTGCCCAGCGATGAGGACATGGGCAACTCCGAAGTTGGCCACAATGCCCTTGGCTGCGGTCAGGTGTACTCTCAGGGTGCCAAGCTGGTTGGCGAGAGCATCGAAAACGGCTCTCTGTTCCAGTCCGCCACCTGGAAGGAACTGGCTGCAAATGCCGCTGACAAGGCCATGCACTTCATCGGTCTGCTGTCCGACGGCAATGTCCATTCCAACATCTCCCACCTGCTGGCTCTGCTCCGCCAGGCCAAGGCTGATGGTGTGAAGAAGGCCTACTGCCACATTCTGCTGGACGGCCGTGATGTGCCCGCTACCTCCGCTCTGGAGTACGTGGCTCAGCTGGAAGAAGTTCTGGCTGAACTGGCCGACGATACCCACGAATACAAGATCGCTTCCGGCGGTGGCCGTATGCAGGTCACCATGGACCGCTACGAAGCCAACTGGGGCATGGTGGAAGCCGGCTGGCGCACCCATGTGCAGGCCACTGGCCGTCAGTTTGCCACTGCTGCGGAAGCCATTGAAACCTACCGTGCTGAACTGGGCTGTATCGACCAGGATCTGCCCGCATTCGTGGTCGGCAAGGACGGCAACCCCGTTGCCAAGATCAACAATGGCGACAGCGTCATCCTGTTCAACTTCCGCGGCGACCGCGCCCAGGAAATCTCCCTGGCCTTCGACCGCAAGGATTTCGATAAGTTCGACCGCGGCGACTACACCGGTGTCCGGTTTGCCGGTATGCTGCAGTATGACGGCGACCTGAACATCCCCGAAAAGTATCTGGTGCAGCCCCCCGTCATCACCAACACTCTGACCGAAGTGCTCTGCGCCCAGGGCATCCGTGAGTATGCGCTGTCCGAAACCCAGAAGTACGGCCATGTGACCTATTTCTGGAACGGCAACCGCTCCGGCAAGGTGGACGAAGCGCTGGAAGTCTACGAAGAGATCCCCTCCGATGTGATCCCCTTCGATCAGGCTCCTGCCATGAAGGCTGTGGAGATCACCGAGAAGATGGTGGAGAACATGGCTTCCAAGAAGTTTGACTTCCTCCGCTGCAACTTCCCCAACGGCGACATGGTCGGTCACACCGGCTCCATGGAAGCCGTCGTCATCGCCATGGAATATGTGGATGCCGGTCTGGGCAAGATCCTGGCTGCTGCCAAGGAGCATGGCTACACCGTCTGCATCACCGCTGACCATGGCAATGCCGATCAGATGACTGAAACCAAGAAGGGCAAGACTTCTGTCCGTACTGCCCACTCTCTGAACCCCGTTCCCTTCATCATCTGGGATCCCGATACCAAATACGAGATCAAAGACGGCGAATACGGTCTGGCCAATGTGGCTCCCACCATCGTGAAGATGATGGGCTTCGAAGCTCCTGACTGCTGGGAAGCCAGCATGATCTAAGATTTCAAAAGCCTGCACAGAGTTCCTGTGCAGGCTTTTTGTGCGTCTCCAACATTGGATAATTGTTCATTTTGCATTTTGCATTAAAAAAAGCAGGAACTTTCGTTCCTGCTTTTTATGTTTCATTACAGAGCCTTCTTAGCGGTCTCAACCAGAGCAGCGAAAGCAGCAGCATCGTTGATGGCCATCTCAGACAGAGTCTTGCGGTTCATCTCGATACCGGCCTTCTTCAGACCGTACATGAAGCGGGAGTAGTTCAGGCCCATGGGGGCAACTGCTGCGGAGATACGAGCGATCCACAGCTGACGGAACTCTCTCTTCTTCAGCTTACGGCCGACATAAGCATAGGTGCCGGACTTAATGACAGCCTGCTTGGCCATCTTGAAGTGGGTGGACTTGGAGCCCCAGTAGGACTTAGCCAGCTTCAGAACTTTATTTCTTCTCTTGCGCGTCATCATTGCGCCTTTAACTCTTGCCATTTCGTTATCCTCCTATATTATTACGACCGATTATTTGTAGGGAATCATCTCGCGGACAGCTGCCACGTTGGTAACGTCAGCATAGCCGTTCTTCCGCAGGTTTCTGGTTCTCTTGGTGGTCTTCTTGGTGAGGATGTGGCTCTTGAAAGCGTGGGCTCTCTTGACCTTACCGGACTTGGTCAGGTTGAATCTCTTCTTTGCACCGCTGTGCGTTTTAAACTTCGGCATAGTTTGGATCTCCTTCCGTGTAATTACTTTTTATTTGCAGCCTTGGGGCTAAGGAACATGGTCATATGACGACCGTCCAGCTTGGGGTTCTTCTCAACGGTGGCGATTTCAGCGCACTGCTCGCCAAACTGCTTCAAAAGAACTTCGCCAATAGAGGTATGGGCCATTTCGCGGCCGCGGAAACGAACCGTCACCTTGACGCGATTGCCTTCCTTCAGGAACTTCTGTGCATTCTTCAGCTTCACGTTGAAGTCGTTGGTATCGATGTTGGGAGACATACGGACTTCCTTGATCTCAACCACATGCTGGTTCTTTTTGGCTTCCTTTTCCCGCTTCATCTGCTCGAAGCGATACTTGCCATAGTCCATGATCTTGCAGACAGGGGGAGTCGCATTGGGCGAAATCTTCACCAGGTCCAGATCCTTTTCGTAGGCCAGCTGCTGTGCTTCTGCAGCGGACATGATGCCAAGCTGAGAACCATCGTCACCGATGACGCGAATTTCCTTATCGCGGATCTCCTCATTGAGCTGATGTTCTAATTTAGCGATGAGAAACACCTCCAAAAAACATAAAACGCGGATACCGTCAGGCACCCGCATCACAGCAATCTCCTGTCCGGCAAGCCGGCAGAAAATCAAACAATGTGAACCTTTTCGCTGAAAGCTGAAGGTGAGTCACGGGGCCACCGTTCCTTCTTTGTTTTATCCTTAGGTATATTACCATCCGTTTTGCCTGTTGTCAAGGGAAATTTATAGATTTTTCCGACAAAATCACAAGAAAAATACCTGTATACTTTCTCCCCTGCCTGTGGTATAATGTCTTGAGTCGTCCGCTGGATCCGGACAAGTTACTTTTACATACAGAAGCTGCACACGGGGTTTTGTGGCAAGCCGGCGAGACGGGGCCGGTTTCGACAAAATGCGTGGGCGTGTATTTCTTATACCCTTTTGTACAAAAAATCTATTTATGGAGTGAAACAAATTTGAGCGAAAAACTGAAAATCATCTCTCTGGGCGGACTCAATGAGATCGGCAAGAATCTGACTGTACTGGAATACGGCAGAGATATGATCATTGTGGACTGCGGCATGGGTTTTCCCGAAGATGATATGTACGGCATCGACTCGGTCATTGCCGATACATCCTATCTGACGAAAAACAAGGACCGCATCCGCGGTATGTTCATTACCCATGGTCACGAAGACCATATCGGCGGCATTCCCTATGCCATGCAGAACTTCCGCACCCCCATCCACGGCACCCGATTGACAATCGGTCTGGTGAAGAAAAAGCTGGAAGAATTTGATCTGGACACCAAGGTGAAAATGTTCACCCACGAAGCCGGTGAAGTGGTCAAGGCCGGCAATTTCCAGGTGGAATTCATCCATGTCAACCATTCCATTGCCGATGCTGTGGCTTTTGCCATCAAGACCCCTGTGGGTACGGTGGTCATGACCGGCGACTTTAAGATCGACAGCATGGACCCCACGGGCATCATTGATCTGGGCCGTTTCGGTGAGCTGGGCAAAGAGGGTGTTCTGGCTTTGCTGTGCGACTCCACCAATGTGGAGCGCCCCGGCTATTCCATCTCCGAAATGCAGGTGGCTGACGGTCTGGACCGGCAGGTCAAGGACTGCGATCAGCGGATCATCATCACCACCTTCGCATCCAATGCCCACCGCATCCAGAATATCATCAATGTTGCCCACAAATACGGCCGCAAGGTCGCCATTACCGGCAGAAGCATGGAGAACATTATCAAGGTTTCTTCGGAGTTGGGTTATCTGAAGGTGCCCCCCAGAACGCTGGTGGACATCAGCACCATCAAGACGCTGCCCAAGAACAAGGTTGTGGTGGTTTCCACCGGCTCTCAGGGCGAAAATATGTCTGCCCTGTACCGCATGGCCTTTACGGGTCACAGACAGGTGGAGATTCAGCCCGGTGACCGGGTCATCATCTCCGCTTCCGCCATTCCCGGCAACGAAAAGGCCGTCAGCAAGATCATTAATGAACTGTACCGCAAGGGTGCAGATGTGGTCAGCGACAAAAATCTGGATCTCCATGCCTCCGGTCACGCAGGCCGGGAGGAATTGAAGATCCTCCATTCCCTGCTGAAGCCCAGATTCTTTATTCCCGTCCATGGCGAACAGCGGCATCTGCAGGCCCATTCCAAACTGGCCCAGGCCATGGGTATGGACCCCCGAAACATCTTCATTTCCGACATCGGTCGGGTCATTGAACTGACCAAAACCACCTGTAAGCTGACAGGCACCGTGCCTGCAGGACGGATCCTCGTGGACGGCACCGGTGTGGGCGATGTGGGCAGTGTGGTTCTCCGTGACCGTAAGCATCTGGCACAGGACGGTATGCTGGTGGTGGTTGTGAACCTCTCCTCTGAAGACGGCAGCATCATCTCCGGCCCCGATATTATCACCAGAGGCTTTGTGTATGTGAAGGAATCCGAAAACCTCATGGAAGAACTGCGGATCATTGCCGCCCATTCCATTGACCGCTGTCTTTCCGGTGGTGTCCGTGACTGGAGCGCCATGAAGGCCAACATCAAGTCTGACCTTTCCGGCTACCTCTTCAAGACCACCAAGCGCAATCCCATGATTTTGCCCGTCATCACGGAAATCTAACAAAAATCTGCCCGGATCGTTGATCCGGGCAGATTTTTGTTGTTTCAAATGCTCAATACAAAGGACACGAATACAAGGAATAGGCACGAACATCTCTATTATGGATGTCCAGTATCTCTGCCAATTCTTCTTGCGATCCCTCAAAGAGTTCTATCGTTGCACCATATTCATCTTTTTTTACATCTCTGCATAAAACCCATTTATCGTTCTGATTGATATACAGTTTATATGTATATCCTTTATAATCAATAAGGCCAATTCTTCTGTAAGACTCCGCCATAAGCGGATTCTCTAAAGAGAGTAGCTTTCTCGGAGCTTTGCTTCTATCCAGATACACACGAGGCTCCGGATACTGCAGTTCCGATTCGGGAAAACGGTACGGATACAGATCGGATATTTTCAGTTTACTTATGATGCTGTTTATCAGTGCCTTTGAATCTGCAACAAAGAAGGGGTTTTCCGCCAAAGGCCGCAGTCGCATAACCTGCCCATCGAAAACAGATCGGACAGGATTTTTGCCGCTTTTCAATGCATCCTGAAACGCACTCTGCACCTTATCAAACAGTGTCACTGCAATCTCTCTGTCTTTTTCAGGAATAACAGCACCGATTTGACCTCTAATACAATTTGCTGCGCCATCGGAAACTGTACTGCTGCCCAGATATCCAAGCACCGCAAGAAAAACCATCTCAATAAATACTGGGTCATAAGTCTTTGTTTTTCTCACAACTTTATTTGCTTCTTTTCTTATCTTGGTAACATAAGCTTTTGCCTCGCGCTTGTATTGCATATCCGTTATTTTCTCAAAAAATCCCATGGTAGTCATCTCCACTATTTATATTCATGTCATAATTCAAAAATCCCGACAAGGCATCAGTTGGGCAGGCATCCAGACATCTGCCGCAGCGGATACACTCCACATGGTTGGGGGTTTTGGAAGGGTCCAGTTCAAAGGGGCAGACTTTCTGACATTTGCCGCATTGGATGCAGGCTTCCGCATCCAGTTTGTAGCGAAGCAGGGATACGGGGTTGAAGCAGCCGTAGATAGCCCCCAGAGGGCACAGATAGCGGCAGAAGGGGCGATAGTAGAAGATGGAAAGAACAACAATGACAATCAAAAGTGCCAGTTTCCAGCGCCACAGCCAGCCCAGAGCCGTTCTGAGGCCTGCATTGGCCGCCACCATGGGAATACCGCCCAAAAACGTGCCGGAGGGACACACGTAGGCGCAGAACCAGGGTTTCCCCTGCCCTACCACATCCACGACCATCAGCGGCAAGAGGATGCAGAACAGCACCAGTAAGATGTACTTGAGCCATTTGAGGAAACGGTCACCGGGAAGCAGTTTCCGCTTTTTCCACTTCTTCGGCAGAGGCAGTTTGTAGCATAGATCCTGCACCAGACCAAAGGGACACAGAAAACCACAGACTGCACGGCCCAGTATCGCGCCAAAGAGCATCAAAAAGCCCACAGCATAAAAGGCAAATCGGTAATTTCTGTCTGCCAGAGTGGACTGCAAGGCACCCAGAGGGCAGGCACCCAAGGCACCGGGGCAGGAATAGCAGTTCAGTCCGGGGACGCAGACATTTTTCAGTCCGCCACCGTAGAGTTTGCCCTTGGCAAACCCCATCAGATAACCGTTGGACAGGGCGGTCCAGGCGATCTGCACGGCAGTGCGGAGTTTCTGTCTTTTTTTCTTACCCAAGACCGATACACTCCATACAGAGATTGACGGCCTTTCGCCAGACTACGGTATTCTCGCCCCGCAGAACACCAATGGTTAAAAATCCCACCGCCAGCACAATCAAAATTGCCGTGACGGTATTTTTCTGTTTCTTCGTCATGAACGGGTCATCTCCAGTCGTTCACCGATGACTTCCCGCCAACCGGTTTCGTCCAAAGCGCCGTAAAAGCCCTGACCCACCAGATTGCCGTCCTTATCCACAAACAAGGTGGCAGGCACCGCTGTCAGGCTGGCAAAGCCCAGCATAGCCAGATCCTCGTTGAGAATCAGGCTGGGATAGTCACATCCATAAGCTGCCTGCAGTTCCTGCGCCAATTCCACCTGGCTGGGGTCGGTTTCCCCCTGCTGATCCAGCACATCGGTGACAATGCCCAGAACCTGCACACTTTCCAGCTCCCGATCCAACGCGCCCAGAACCGGCATTTCCTGCTTACAGGGGCCGCAGTAAGTGGCCCAGACATTGATAACCGTCAGTTCCGCATTGGCAAAGAAGCTGTCGTCCAGAGTTTCACCGGTGATGGTCTGAGCAGTAAATGTACCCAGAGGGATGGCTTCCTCCTCTGTTTCCGTAATAATCTCTTTTTCCGGTTCGGCAGGTTCTTCCACGGCAGGTGCTCCACAGCCCACAAGGAGCGTCAGAGCCAATAAAATCAAAAACAGTCGCTTCATAAATAACACCTCACATTCGGTTTTCTGTATCATATCATAAATCCACTTTTCTGCCTACCCGGAAAATTTTTGGTAGCGCAATGGGTTTTTTCGTTGTATAATAAATTATCCATAAGGAAAAGAGGAACAACTATGATTACCGTCAAGAATCTCTACGATTTGGAACATACCCAGGCAAAACCCCTGCTGGAGCAGGTAACCTACCCTTGGGAAGCCCTCGCCGGCATCGGTGATTTCATTCTGGAACTGGGCAAGACCCTCTCTGCTGAGGAATATGACCATCCTGCCGAGAACGTCTGGATCGCCAAGTCCGCAAAGGTGGCACCCACCGCTTCCATCACCGGTCCCTGCATCATCGGCCCCGAATCCGAAGTTCGCCACTGCGCCTTCATTCGCGGCAATGCCCTGGTCGGCACCAAGGCTGTGGTCGGCAACTCCACAGAGCTGAAAAATGTCATTCTTTTCGACAATGTGCAGGTGCCCCACTACAATTATGTGGGCGACAGCATTCTGGGCTACAAAGCACACATGGGTGCAGGCTCCATTACCTCCAATGTCAAGAGCGACAAGCTGTTGGTCGTTATCAAGAACGGCAATGAACTGATCGAGACCGGCAGAAAGAAAGTCGGCGCGCTCATCGGCGACAATGTAGAAGTGGGCTGCGGCTCTGTTCTCAACCCCGGTACGGTCATCGGCAGAAACTCCAACATCTATCCCCTGTCCAGTGTCCGCGGTGTCGTTCCCGCTAACAGCATTTACAAGAAGCAGGGCGAAATCGCGGAAAAGAGATAACCCATATACGACAGAAACCCCACTGCTTTCGCAGTGGGGTTTTGTTTATTGCAATTACACCAGTTCGATGACTGCCATTTCAGCAGCGTCGCCCTTACGGACGCCCAGACGGGTCACACGGGTGTAGCCGCCATTGCGATCGGCATACTTGGGTGCGATCTCGCTGAACAGCTTCTTAGCCACATCTTCCTTGGTGATGTAGGACAGAGCCTTACGGTAGGAAGCGAGAGTGTTCTTCTTGCCCAGAGTGATCATCTTCTCAGCAACGGGCTGCACTTCCTTAGCACGGTAGAAAGTGGTTTCCACCTTGCCGTTCTCGAACAGATAAGTGGTCATAGCGCGGAGCATGGCCTTTCTCTGCTCGCTGGTTCTGCCCAGCTTACGAGTACCAAACATTGGATTTCCCTCCTTTATGAAAAGGTTATCGCTTAATTGTTGTTGGCAGAGTCTTCGCTGGCCAGGGACAGACCCATGGCGGCCAACTTGTTCTGCACTTCTTCCAGAGACTTTCTGCCCATGTTGCGGACCTTCATCATATCTTCGCCGGTTCTGGAGATCAGATCCTCGACGTTATTGATGTTGGCGCGCTTGAGGCAGTTGAAACTTCTGACGGACAGATCCAGCTCTTCAATGGTCAGTTCCAGAACCTTTGCCTTGGTGGAAGGCTCCTTCTCAACCACAGTGGACTTGTTGGCCACGGCCTCAGAGAGGTCGGTAAACAGGCACAGGTGGTCGGACAGGATCTTGGCACCCAGGGACACCGCATCACGAGCAGTGATGGTGGAGTCGGTCCAGACTTCCAGAGTCAGCTTATCATAGTCAGTCATGTTGCCCACACGGGTGTTTTCCACGGTGTAGTTCACCTTGTAAACAGGCGTGTAGATCGAGTCGTTGGCGATCACACCAATGGGCATTTCAGGCTTCTTGTTCCGATCAGCGGGAACATAGCCGCGGCCATGGCTCAAAGTGATCTCCATATTAAAGGTTGCATCGGGGCCCAGAGAGCAGCTGTGCAGATCGGGGTTGAGGATTTCAACCTCGCCGTCGGCCTTGATATCGCCGGCAGTCACTTCGCACTCTCCTGCGGCATCGATGTAGACAGTCTTGACGCCCTCGCAGTGGAGTCTTGCAATGATCTTCTTGACGTTCAGCACGATCTCGGTGACGTCTTCCTTGACGCCGGGGATGGTGGAGAACTCATGCTGGACACCGGCGATCTTGATGGAAGTCGCAGCAGTGCCGGGCAGAGAAGAAAGCAGGATTCTTCTGAGGGAGTTGCCCAGGGTGGTGCCGTAGCCCCTTTCCAGGGGCTCTACGACATACTTACCATAGGAACTATCTTCCGGGGAGTCGATGCACTCAATACGAGGCTTTTCGATTTCTACCATTATTTAATACCCTCCTTGTAACTCCGAAACACATTCGTTTCGTTGCCGATTTCAGCTTACCAAAAAACGAGGATGGGATGTTACTTGGAGTACAACTCGACGATCAGGTTCTCGGCGACCTCGAAGTCAATATCGTCTCTTGCGGGCATTGCGATAACCTTGCCCTGGAGATTGTTCTTGTCGCGCTCCAGCCACTTGGGTGTTGCCACGAAAGCATCAGCTTCCTTCAGCATCTTGAAGCGGGTGTTGGAAACGCTCTTCTCGCAAACAGCGATCACATCGCCATTGCCAACCAGGTAGGAAGGAATGTTGACGCGCTTGCCGTTGACGGTGTAGTGGCCGTGGTTGACCAGCTGACGAGCCTCACGACGGGTAGCAGCGAAGCCCAGACGATAGACAACATTGTCCAGACGGCGCTCAACCAGAGTCAGCAGGTTTTCACCGGTGTTGCCGGCCATACGCTCGGCCTTCTCGAAATACATTCTGAACTGCTTCTCCAGAATGCCGTAAACAAACTTAACCTTCTGCTTCTCGGTCATCTGCAGAGCATACTCGGACTTCTTTGCGCGGCGCTGGCCACCAGGATTCTTGTTGGAAGTCTTGGAATAGCCCATAGCGGCGGGAGAAACGCCCAGAGTTCTGCAGCGCTTGAGAACAGGCTGTGTGTTCTTTGCCATTGTATAAGTTCCTCCTTCTGCGAATTAGACGCGGCGTCTCTTGGGAGGACGGCAGCCATTGTGAGCAATGGGAGTCACGTCCTTGATCATGGTCACTTCCAGACCTGCGGACTGCAGCGCACGGATGGCTGCTTCGCGGCCCTGGCCGGGACCCTTGACGTACACTTCAACGGACTTCAGACCGCAGTTCTCGATTGCTGCCTTGGCAGCAGTCTCGGATGCCATCTGAGCTGCATAGGGAGTAGACTTTCTGGAACCACGGAAGCCCAGACCACCGGAGGAAGCCCAGGACAGAGCGTTACCATTGGTATCGGTAACGGTCACCATGGTGTTGTTGAAGGAAGAGCGGATATGCACGGCGCCCTTCTCGATGTTCTTACGCTCTCTACGGCGCTTGACCACTTTCTTAGCATTCTGCTTTGCCATTGCAATATCCCTCCTTTACTTCTTCTTGTTAGCGATGGTCTTCTTGGGACCCTTACGGGTACGGGCGTTGGTCTTGGTTCTCTGACCGCGGACGGGCAGGCCTCTTCTGTGGCGGACACCACGGTAGCAGCCGATTTCCACCAGACGCTTGATGTTCAGAGCAACCTCACGACGCAGGTCACCTTCGATGGTGAAGTTCTTGTCAATAACCTCACGAAGGGCGGCTTCCTGGTCATCAGTCAGATCCTTGACGCGGATGTCGGGATCGATGTTAGCCATAGCCAGGATGTCCTTCGCGCTCTTTCTGCCAATGCCGTAGATATAAGTCAAACCGATTTCGATTCTCTTCTCACGGGGCAGGTCAATACCAGCAATACGTGCCATATTAGTTCAGCGCACCTCCTATTAGCCTTGTCTCTGCTTGTGCTTGGGGTTTTCACAAATTACCATGACTCTACCCTTGCGCTTGATGATCTTGCACTTTTCGCACATGGGCTTCACGGACGGTCTTACCTTCATACTGTTAACCTCCATTTGAGAACGATGTCTCTCATTTACTTCTCCATGTGATTCTGCCTCTGGTCAGGTCATAAGGGCTCATCTGAACCGTGACCTTATCGCCGGGCAGGATCTTGATAAAGTTCATCCGGAGCTTGCCGGAAATATGTGCCAGAATGGTGTGTCCGTTGCCAATATCAACGGAAAACATTGCATTCGGCAGTGCATCTACTACGATGCCCTCAAGCTCGATTACGTCGTCTTTTGCCAAAGTTATTCTCCCCCTTGGTTTTGACTGTTGAATTGTTGACCAAACGTGGCCAAATCCCTTCGTAATTCGCTGTTGAGTACCTTGTCGCCATTTTGGATCTTCACAGCGACTCTTGTTTCAGTCCGAGTGACTCCGCGGACATGTTTCAGCTTCTTTCGTTTGGGATTTTCCAGCTTTCTTCCCTTGCCGTCAGCAAGGAGAACGTAGTTGTCCTCTGTGTCGACCACATAGAACAGCTTTCCCTTGTCCCGACCGGCCAGAGAAATGACGATATCCGATTTGGAAATATCCATACTAAAGCCCCTCGGTAACGGTGAGTATTTCCGGTTCGCCATCGGTAATGAGCACAGTATTTTCATAGTGGGCTGAGAGCGATCCATCGGTCGTGACCACTGTCCACTTGTCTTTCAACACGCGGACATCATAGCCGCCCACGTTGACCATGGGCTCTATGGCAAGGGTCATGCCTTTGACCAGTCTCGGTCCTCTACCGGGAGAACCAAAATTGGGCACCTCCGGCTCTTCGTGCAGTTTCTCACCTACGCCGTGACCTACGAACGTGCGAACCACACTAAAACCGTTTTCTTCCACATAGGTTTGCACCGCGTGGGAGATATCGGAGACCCGATATCCTTTTCGTGCCACTTTCAGGCCCTCGAAAAAGCTCTGCTTCGTGACCGAAATGAGCTTTTCTGCCGTTGGAGAGATCCTTCCGCAGGCAAAGGTGGCAGCACAGTCACCATGAAACCCCTTCCAGAACGCACCTACATCGATGCTCACAATGTCACCCTCCTGCAGCGTATAGCCGCCGGGAATGCCGTGGATCACCACGTCGTTGACACTGATACATGCACTTGCAGGATAGCCGTTATAATTGAGGAAAGACGGTTTTGCACCCTGTGCCACGATAAAATCGTGGACTGCCGTATCGATCTCTTTGGTTGTAACGCCGGGCCTTACCATTTCGCCTGCCAGAGCACGCGCTGCCGCGGTAATCTTACAGGCCTGACGCATAACCGCAAGTTCTCGCTCATTTTTGATTGGTATCATTCTTTGCACCCCAGAACCGCCAGAATATCTCTGAACGCGCCTTCGATGGGCTGGTTGCCTTCCACAATCTTCAGGCAGCCAAGTTTGGCATAGAAGTCCTTCAGGGGTTCGGTCTGTGCGTGGAACACACGCAGACGATCCCGGACGGTCTCCGGTGCGTCATCCTTGCGGATGACCAGTTCCCTGCCGCAGGCATCACAGATACCATCTGCCTTGGGCGGGTTTGCAACGATGTGGTAGCTGGCACCGCAGCTGCCGCAGACGCGGCGGCCGGTCATTCTGCCTTCGATCACATCATCGGCAATTTCGATGGAAACAACGGCGTCAAAGTGAATGCCTCGTGCCTCCAGCGCTTCTGCCTGGGGGATGGTACGGGGCATGCCGTCCAGAATGAAGCCCTTTTGGCAGTCATCCCGGGCGACCCGTTCCTCGACGATGCCGATGACGACATCGTCGGGAACGAGCTGACCGTTGTCCATGAATGCTTTGACTCTCAGCCCCAGTTCGGTGCCATTTGCCATGGCCTCGCGGAGCATATTGCCGGTGGAGATGGTGGGGATGCCCAGCTTTTTGCTGAGGATCTCCGCCTGCGTACCTTTACCGGCGCCGGGCGCACCCAACAGAATCAATTTCATGCAGGTGCCCTCTTATTCCAGGAAGCCCTTGTAGTGACGCATGAGCATCTGAGCTTCCAGACTCTTGACAACTTCCAGAGCAACGCCGACCACGATGATGACGGAGGTACCGCCGATGGCCAGAGTGTTGTCCTTGATGACAGCGCCGATGATGACGGGCACCAGAGCAACAAAGGCCAGGTAGATAGCGCCGAACAGGGTGATCTTGTTGATGACCTTAGCAATGAAGTCGGAGGTGGGCTTACCGGGGCGGAAGCCGGGGATAAAGCCGCCGTTCTTCTTCATGTTGTTGGCGATCTCAATGGGGTTGAACTGGATGGAAGAGTAGAAGTAGCTGAATGCAATGATCAGCAGGAAGTACACCACAATATAGACCACGCTCTCGCTGGAGAAGAACCACTTGTTCATGAAGCCCCAGAAGCCAGCTTCGGGGGTGCCGGTGAAGGCCATGACAGTAGCGGGCAGAGAAGCGATGGACTGAGCGAAGATCACGGGCAGAACGCCGGACATGTTGACCTTGATGGGCAGGTGGGAACTCTGACCACCGTACATCTTACGGCCGACCACGCGCTTGGCATACTGCACGGGAATTCTGCGCTCGGAATTGGTGATGAACACAATGACCAGGACCAGGATGGCAACACCGACCACCAGCAGCAGACCCAGGTACCATCTGCTGGAAGCAAACAGTCTGACCAGAGAACCGACCTGCGTGGGGATACGGGAGATGATGCCGGCAAACAGGATCATGGAGATGCCGTTGCCGATGCCGTCCTTGTCGATCTGCTCACCCAGCCACATGACCAGGCATGCACCGCCGGTAAAGCTGAGGATGATGACCAGAGCAGCCAGGAAACCGGTGCTGGTCAGCATGCCGCCTGCATTCTTGAGCATCATGAAGTATGCCCAACCCATCAGCAGTGCCAGACCCAGGGTGGTGTAGCGGGAGATCCGCTGGATCTTCTTCTGACCCTCTTCGCCGCCTTCCTTGGAAAGTCTTTCCAGATAAGGAATGGCGATGGTCAGAAGCTGGATAATAATGGAAGAGTTAATGTACGGCTGGATACCCAGTGCAAAGAGGGTCGCCTGAGAGAAGGCGGAACCGGACATTGCATTGTACAGACCCAGAATGGTACCGGACAGCTCGCTGCTGAAGTAGGTAGCCAGTGCATTAACATCCACATAGGGAACAGGGATGGCAGAGCCCAGACGGAAGATCAGAAGAATGAAGAGGGTAAAAATAAGCTTCTTTCTAAGCTCGGTGATTTTCCAAGCGTTTCGAATAGTCGCGAACATTTTTACACCACCTCAGCCTTTCCACCTGCCTGTTCGATTTTTGCCTTGGCAGACTCGGAGAAAGCAG
>JAZNFJ010000008.1:0-35431 GCA_045589035.1 Candidatus Avilachnospira sp.
GTCCGATCCCCGCTGCGAACTGATCAAAAAATACTCCATGGAAGTGGCGGAAAAGAACGGTCACAGAGAAGAATTGGATCTGATGATGAAGATTGAGGAACTGGGTATTCCCATCATCACCAAGATGAAAAATCTCACCACTCCCATCTGTGCCAATGTGGACCTGTATTCCGGTCTGATCTACAATTTCCTGAACATTCCTCCGGAACTGTTCACCCCCCTGTTCGCCATCGCCCGGATCTCCGGCTGGTGCGCCAACCGCATGGAAGAAGTGCTGACCTGTAACCGTATCCACCGCCCGGCCTACCGCGCCAAGCAGCTCCATGTTCCCTACGTGGAACTGGCTGACAGATAAGAAACCGCAAGCAGAGAGGTTGCCTCTCTGCTTGTTTTTTGGTATGATAACGGAAAGGAGGTGCGGCAAATGGACTTATATTCCCCGGTAACAAGTTTGCAGGGCATTGGACCTGCCAGAGCCAAACAGCTGAAAGGTCTGAATATCGAAACTGTTTACGATCTGCTGGCCTATTTCCCCAGAGCCTACGAAGACCGCACCAAGCTGGTTTCCATTGACCAACTGGAGCCGGATCAGCCGGCCTGCTTTGAGGGCATTGTGGTCAAAGGCCCCACCACCTCTCACATCCGCAAAGGACTCAGCCTCACCAAGCTGACGGTGGCGGATCTGACCGGTAAACTCAATCTGGTCTACTTTAACCAGCCTTATATCGCCGAAAATCTTCGATACGGCGAAACCTATATTTTCTACGGTTCCATTTCCGGTGATTACAGTAATCAGATGCAAAATCCCGCCTGTGAACAGGCCGACCGCCCCGGTGTGCTGACCCGCCGAATCCTGCCCATCTACAGTCTGACTGCCGGTATTTCCAATAAAGTCATGGGCAACTGCATCAACCAGGCATTGCAGGCCTGCGTGGATGCGCTGCCGGAACTGCTGCCCCAAACACTCATTGACCGCTACGGTCTTTGCAGCCAGCGGCAGGCCTATATGGCCATTCACCGACCGGAAACATGGGAAGCCCTGGAACAGGCCAGAAAGCGGCTGATTTTTGAAGAGTTTTATCTGTTTTCCTGCGGTCTGCAGCTGATGCGCCACCGCAGAAAAGAGGCATTGACTACCCCCTATGCCCACTTGGACTGCAAAGAATTTTATCATTCCCTGCCCTTTGCGCTTACCGGTGCGCAAAGCCGTGCCATTGAAGAAATTGCAAGAGATCTCGGCGGCGGCACACCTATGAATCGGCTGTTACAGGGCGATGTGGGCAGTGGTAAGACCATGGTGGCGGCAGCTGCCGCCTATCTTGCCATCCGCAATGGCAAACAAGTGGCTTTTATGGCACCGACGGAAATTCTGGCAGAACAGCATTACCAGTCCCTCAGCAAACTGTTTGCAAAATTGGGAATTACCTGCGGATTGCTGACCGGTTCTCTGACTGCTGCGGAAAAACGGCAGGTCAAAGAAGGGCTGTCTACCGGTGAAATTCAGCTGGCTGTGGGCACTCATGCACTGCTGACAGAGGATGTGACCTTCCGGGATCTGGATCTGGTCATTGCCGATGAGCAGCACCGCTTTGGTGTCGCCCAGAGATCGGCTCTGGCGCAGAAAGGACAGCATCCCCATCTGCTGGTCATGTCCGCCACACCCATTCCCCGGACATTGGCGCTGATGGTCTACGGCGATCTGGATGTATCCGTTCTGGACGAACTGCCGCCCGGCAGACAGGTCATCGATACCTTCCTGGTGGGCGAACCCATGCGCGCCCGGATCAATGCCTTTATCCGCAAGCATGCTGAAGCCGGCAATCAGGTGTACGTGGTCTGTCCCGCTGTGGAAGAAAGTGAACTGGATGGGCTGAAATCAGCCGAACTTTGGGCAGAAACTTTGCAAAAGCTCATTTTCCCCGACCTGCGGGTGGGCATGCTCCACGGCAGGCTGAAGGGTGCAGAAAAAGATCGGATCATGGGGCAGTTTGCCCACCATGAACTGGATATTCTGGTGGCAACCACCGTCATTGAAGTAGGTGTGGATGTGCCCAATGCCACTTTGATCGTCATTGAAAATGCCGACCGCTTCGGTCTGAGCCAGCTGCATCAGCTGCGGGGCCGTGTAGGACGGGGCAAGGACAAGAGTTACTGCGTGCTGTTCTCTGACAACAAGAACACCGAAACCCTCGCCCGTCTGAAAGCGCTCTGCAAGACCAACGACGGCTTTGTAATTGCGGAGGAAGATCTGAAACTGCGGGGTCCCGGCGATTTCTTCGGCAGCCGGCAGCACGGTCTGCCCCAATTCAAAGCCGCCAGTCTGACCTCCGATCTGGAACTCCTCCACCTCGCAAAACAGGCGGCGGAAACCATGCTGGCTGATCCCAATTATATCCATGACCCCACCTTCCCGGCTCTGCAGGCTCGAATCCAAAACCTGTTCCGGGAAGATACAACTCTAAACTAAAAAAGAGCGGCAATGCCGCTCTTTTTTATGCTACCGGGACCACATATGCCGCGTTGGCATAGCCCTCAATATTATTGTAGATGACAGAGTACCAGTTGCCGCTTTCCCCGGTGATGGTCAGAGGATCTCCGTTTTCCGCCTGGGTCAGAATGGGTGAATCCGTGGTGGGCAATTCCCGGATATTCAGCCGTCCCCACTGGACGGACACTCTCCCCTGTCTAAGAGGAGAAGGTTCAATGAAGGGAACGCCGAAATACTCCGTCACGCCCAAGGAAAGCGCCCTTGCAATGGCATCCAGATTGCTCTCGATCCACATGGCATCTTCCCGGTTATCATGGTAACCCAGCTCTGCCAGCACAGCCGGCGCAACGGTTCTGCGGACTTCTCCGATATTGAGTGTCGGTAATGCCCGCACCTGCTCCGGCAAGGGATAGATCGGCTTGAGATTGTCCACCAAAATCTCCGCCATCCGCAGACTGTTGGCACTGCCGGGGTAATAATAAATGTCGATCCCCCGCTGTCTTCCCTCATTTCCCGGACCGGAAGCATTGGAATGCAGTGCCAGATGGAAATCGTAATTACCGGCATTGGACTCCCGGATGGCAGCAGCGGCATTGCGGTCCGGGTCGTTTCTGGTCACTTCAATGCCGCTGGCGATCAGATACGGCTCCATACGGTCTGCCAGCAAATTCATCCAGTATTCTTCATTGCCTGTGGTGATGTAGGGGTTAAACTCCTGTGTGGAGGGGCTTAAATACAGTCTTGGCATGAAATCCCACCTTTCTGTTCATATCTATGCAGCAATGTTGTTATTTACAACCGGCATTGGGCATGTTATGATAATTGGGTACGAAGAAGGAGCTGTGTAGGATGCAGTACATTGTTCTGGATATGGAATGGAATCAGCCGTGGCCGGGCAGTTATGCGGCAAAAAAGCCCCTGCCGGTGAAATTCCGCGGTGAGATCATCCAGATCGGTGCTGTCCGTCTGACGGACAGGCAGATCGTGGGGGATGAATTCCAAGTCCTTATCAAGCCCAAGGTCTATCGAAAACTGAATAAAAAAGTTTCCAGTCTGACCGGCATCAAGGACGCACAGCTGGCACAGTTTGGTGTCCCCTTCCCCGAAGCCATGGTACAATTCCGGGAATGGTGCGGCGAAGACTGTGTGTTTCTCACCTGGGGGTTCGATGACATCGGCATCCTCAAGGAGAACATGGCGCTTCACGGACTGGACGACAGTTGGGTCAACGAATGGTACAATGCCCAGATGATCTACAATGCCCAGACCGATGGCGCAACTGCCCAGAAGGCGCTGAAAACCGCCATGCAGATGTCCGGTGTGGAAGCCACCCGCCCTGCCCACGATGCACTGGGCGATGCCTATCATACTGCCATTGTCTGCTCCCGTCTGGATCTGACCCGGGGCATTGCCGAGTATGGCAGAGCCGTGGAGAAGCACGAAAACGGCTTCAACGGCGCGGAACTGCCCGGTTGTATCGCCCGCAAGGTCTATCACGGCTTTGAGAGCAGAGAACTGGCCCTGGATACACTGGGTGGAACAGAGAACCTCTGCCCCAAATGTGCGGCAGCCATGACCCATGATAAATGGGTCAGCCAGCAGAACAAGCGATATATGACCATGTCCCGTTGTCCGGAGCATGGCAGTTTCCTCATTCGAGTTCGTCTGATTACGGAAGAAAGCGGCACTTTGAAAGCCAGTCGGCTGATCTACGAAGGCGACTCCGAAGCCGCCAAAAACTACGATACGGTAATTGCCAAGCCCAAAGTACGCAAACGCACCACCAGAAAAAAGAAACCGGTTTAACACCAACACCCCATAGCCAATGGCTATGGGGTGTTTTCACATTTCTCCCCTTTTCTCATAAGATAAACTGAGCCGACAATGGTCGGTTTTTTAAGGGGGGACGCCAATGACCGTCCAATTTGATCACATACAAAAGATATTCCAATCCCCCAACGGAGAAGTGTCTGCCCTGGAGGACGTGACTTTCTCCGTGCGTGAGGGGGATTTTGTCAGTATCGTCGGACCTTCCGGTTGCGGGAAATCCACCCTCCTGAACATTCTGGCAGGTCTGGAACAGCCTACGGGCGGGCAGGTGCTTCTGGACGGTGTACCCGTCACAGCCGCCACCGCAGCCGTGGGTTATATGCCCCAGAAAGATCAGCTGTTCGGCTGGCGGACCATCTGGGGCAATGTCATATTGGGTCTGGAAATACAGGGGCAGAAGGACGAAGCCCATCTGCAGCGGGTTCGTGATCTTCTGCAGCGGTATGGGCTTTCAGAGTTTTCCAAAAAGCTGCCCGGTCAGCTTTCCGGCGGCATGCGTCAGCGGTGCGCCCTGATTCGCACCCTCGCCACCGACCCCGGATTACTGCTTCTGGATGAGCCTTTCTCTGCTCTGGACTATCAGACCAGACTTTCTGTTTCCAATGATATTCACCATATCATCCGGCAGGAACAGAAGACCGCCCTGCTGGTCACCCATGATATTTCCGAAGCGGTCAGTATGTCCGATCGGGTGGTGGTCCTTTCTTCCCGTCCCGGAAGGGTGCAGGCCATTCACGATCTGACGGAATTTGCCGATTTGAGTCCCATGCAGCGACGGGAACACCCGTCCTTTCACCGTTTTTTCAATGCCATATGGAAGGAGTTGGAACTGGTTGACTGAATCGCTTTCTTTGGCGCGGCAGGCTTATCTGCAGGCACAAAAACGCACCCGTTTCCGCGTACATCTGGCGCAAATCCTGCTGCTGATCGGCTTCTTTCTTCTGTGGGAACTGGCTGCACAGCTGAATTGGATCGATTCCTTTCTGGTCAGCTGTCCCAGCCGTGTATGGCAGACCATCCGTAATCTCTATCTCTCCAAACAGCTGTTTCTCCATGTGGGTGTTTCCTGCCTGGAAACGGTAGCAGGATTTGTGCTCGGCACCTTACTGGGCGCAGCCATTGCGGTGGCTTTGTGGCTCAGCCCCGGACTGTATCGGGTGCTGGACCCCTATCTGGTGGTTCTCAACTCCCTGCCAAAGACCGCTTTGGGGCCCATTTTTATCGTCTGGATCGGGGCAGGACCTTCTGCCATCATCGCCATGACCCTCGCCATTTCGCTGGTGGTGACTATTCTGGAGGTGCACAACGGCTTTCTTTCCACCGATATCGGCAAGCTGCGGCTTATGCAGACCATGGGAGCATCCCGCAGGCAAATTCTCATAAAACTGGTACTGCCCGCCAACTTCACCACCCTCATCAACGCCCTGAAAGTCAATGTGGGGCTCAGCTGGGTCGGTGTCATCATGGGCGAATTTCTCGTTTCCCGGGCAGGTCTGGGATATTTGATCGTCTATGGCTCTCAGGTCTTTAAAATGGATCTGGTCATGGCCACGGTCTTACTGCTGGCGGCAGCCGCTGCCGGTATGTATCAGGGAATACTTTTACTTGAAAAAGTATTAAAAAAACATTTGGGGGTTTCATCATGAAAAAACTGGCAGCCATTTTTCTTGCCGCCTTACTGACAGTGGGTCTTATGACCGGCTGTGGTTCCACGGCAGCCGATTCCGTCACTGTCAAAGTCAGTGAAGTGGCACATTCGGTGTTCTACGCACCGCAGTATGTGGCCATGAGTCAGGGCTTCTTCGCAGAAGAAGGGCTTGACATTGAACTGATCAACGGCGGCGGTGCCGACAAGGTCATGACTTCCGTTCTCACAGGGGAAGTGGATGTGGGGCTTGCCGGTCCGGAGGCCTGCATCTATGTACTTCTGGAAGGTCGGGAAGATGCACCGCGGATCTTTGCCCAGCTGACCAACTGTGACGGTGCGTTTCTGGTAGGCCGTACCGACGAAACTTTCAGTTGGGAAAACCTGCGAGGCAAAACCGTCATCGGCGGCAGAAAAGGCGGTGTGCCGGAGATGACCTTGGAGTATGTTATGAAGCAGAACGGGGTTGTGCCTCATGTGGATGCGGTGGTGGATACCTCCGTACAGTTCAACATGATGGCAGGCGCCTTCACCGGCGGCAATGGGGACTATGTAGCCCTCTTTGAGCCCACTGCCACAGAAGTGGAACTGGCAGGTCAGGGCTATGTTCTCTGCTCCATCGGCGCAGAAAGTGGGGAAATTCCCTATACGGCTTATTTCGCTGCCCAGAGTTTTTTGGACAAAAACCCGGACACAGTTCAGAAATTCACCAATGCCATTGCCAAGGGACAGAAATGGGTACAGGAGCACTCCGATCTGGAAGTGGCGCAGGCCATTGCCGATCAGTTCCCCGATACGGATATTGCCGTTCTGGAACAGGTTGCGGCCCGTTACCGCTCCATCGGTGCCTGGAAGACCGATCCCACCATGGATGAGGCAGACTTTTCCCGGCTGATGGATGTCATGGAAAGTGCCGGTGAATTGGATGCCAGAGTGCCCTTTGCCGACTTTACTACAAACGAATTCGCAGAAGCTGTGCAATAAATAAAAAAGATGGGTTTCTCCAGGAGAAACCCATCTTTTCCCTATTTACTTCACATCTGCGGGCAAAACATCCCGCAGCTTGGCAGGATCGATGACCTGCTCCGGCTCCTGCTCCAGATAGTCCAGAAGCCCATCGGGATCTTCAAAGAAGGCATACAACCCGCGGCATTCCGGCCGCAGGAAGCCCTGGGCAATGGCCTGCTCCAGCAACTGCCGCAGAGGCTCATAGTAGCCCTTGGTGTTCAAAATGGCAATGCCCTTGTTGTGACGGCCCAGCTGCCGCAAAGTGAGTATTTCAAAGAACTCTTCAAAGGTACCAATACCGCCGGGGGTCATAATAAAAGCATCTGCCCGGTCTTCCATGATGGCTTTCCGTTCCCGCATGGTGTCTGTGAAAATAAATTCCGTGCACTGCTGATACAGCACACCCTCCACATCAAAGAAACGGGGAGCCACACCAATGATCCTGCCGCCGCCTTTGGTCATACCGCGGGCAGCTGCACCCATCAGTCCCTTTTCGCCGCCGCCAAAGACCAGTCCGTGCCCCCTCTTTGCCATGGCATAGCCCAAAGCCTCTCCGGCCTGCAGATAGGCAGCATCGATCTCATTGCTGGATGCACCGTATACGCAAATATTCATGCAATCGCCCCTTTACTGATATTCTTCCAAAAAGTCCAGAAGCAGCTTCTGGTAGCGCGGTTTATCCGTCAGATAGCTGAGTCCATGCTCTGCTTCCGGGAACAGAGCCAGCTGTGCTTTGGATGTGCAGGCCTCAAAGGCATGGCGGGACATGGCACAGGGCACCAGAGAATCTTCCATACCATGAACGATCAGAACCGGGTATCTGGCATTTTCCAGCGCCAGTTCCGTGGACCACTCATCCAGATGGAAGCCGCCAAACAGGCAGGTAAAGATATTGAGAAACGCGGTAGTCGCCATGACCGGCAGATGATAATCCCGGTTGAGGATATAACGGATCTGATTGCCCGGAGAGGTAAAGCCGCAGTCAGCAATGATACCCCGGACATTGGCAGGAAATTCCATGTCCGCCGCCATCAGCACCGTGGATGCGCCCATGGAAAGACCGCTGAGGAAAATAGGATGATCTTCGCCCAGCATCAGACTCATATAAGTCACCCAGGACATGACATCCATTCGCTCCTTCACACCGAAGGTAATGACCCTGCCTTCGGAAAGACCGTGGGCTCGCTGGTCACAATAAAGGGCATTGTAGCCCTGGCTGTGATAAAACTTCATGGATGCGGAAAAGTCCACTCCAAAATGAGATCGGTAGCCGTGGAAGAAAATAATCGTGCCCTTGGCATTTTCTCTCTCTACAAACCGACCATACAGCTGCTTGCCATCGTAACTGGTGACCTGCAAGGGCTTTACTGCCTGTTTTTCCAGCCATTTTGCAGCGGTTTCGATCTGCTCCGCATAGGGCTCCCAGTGGCCTTTTTCCCGCCCCTCCGGTGTCATGGGATTGGGGACAGGTCGGCGAAGAAACACATAATGGAAAGCGCTCAAGCCCACCACAAACAAAGCAATCAGCAAGAGCAAAACAATTCCTAATGCAATATACACGGTTATACCTTCTTTCCGGGGATTTTCGTAAAAAATGCGAATGTCATGGGCCAGATGCCGCCGGCAAACAATGTCATCAGACCGTAACGAACGGCGGCAGAAAGATTACTGCTGCCAAGGACAGGCTTCAAACCTTCTTTAATGGCAAGCACCAACCCAAGGCCCAAAACACACTTGAGAATTTGTCCAATCAAAGGCGCTTTGGTATCAAATTTCACCCATTTCAGATCGATGGCATAACCGAGAATCATGCCAAAAATCGCACCTGCCAGTTTGGCTGCATTCTGAATGCCATGCTCCAGATTGCTCTGATCCACTTCCGGCGGAAGTTCCAGCACATTGGCATAGATCAGATACAGAATGCTGATGGCAAAAAATGCCAGCAAAATCCAGATGCCTTTCGCGGGCTTTTCATCCAAGCCAACAAACAGCGGACGCAGGCACACAACCATCACAATGGAAATAGCTGCCGAAACCAGCACATCTGCCGGTGTATGGACACCCAGATACATTCTGGAGAAAGCCGTCAGCGCTGCCAGAAACACATACAGCCAGCGGATGTTCTTCTTTGTACCCATGGCCATACAGCCAAAGGTGCCAATAGCATTCTGGGTATGACCGGATGGGAAAGAATAGCCCGTAGCATCGGCTCTGGCGCTTTCCACAATGGTAAAATTGGGATCGCGGACCCACGGTCTGGGCACCCGGTATTTCAGCTTCAGATACTGGTTGACCGTCGTACCGAAACAGCCCACGCTGAGCAGATACAGACCCTCCTGCTTGCTGACGCACCAATACATGACCACTGCCAGCACCATAAAGACGATCTCTGAACCCAGATGGGTCACAAGGGAGAAAAACTGATCCAAAAACGGGGTTCTCAACCCTTCCAAAACATATAAAAATTCCATATAGATTTCTCCTACAAAGAAAATCCAAGGGGCAGCAGATCTTTTAGCAAAACGGTCTCGTATTCACCGTTGCCCTTGCCCAGATAAACCGGAAAATCCGGCTGGCAGAACTCGCTGAGCACCTGACGGCAGACACCACAGGGTGGACAAATACCGCTGATCATACCAGCCTTTCCGCCAACCACGGCGATGGCTTCAAATTCCCGCTCCCCTTCCGAAACGGCTTTGGCAACCGCCGTCCGCTCAGCGCAAATGGTGGGAGAAAAGGACGCGTTTTCAATGTTGCAGCCAAGGTACACCTTGCCGCTTTTGGTCAGAAGTGCCGCACCGACCCGGAAACCGGAATAGGGTGCATAGGCATGCTCCATGGCCTTTTCTGCCTGCAAAACCAGTTCTTTCATCCCAGCACCTCCCGGGCAAAACTTTTGCCTGCTCCATCAAAAGGCACATTCAACAGCTGACAGACCGTAGCCGCCACATCAGCAAAGGTATCCCGGACACCAATATCGATCGGCGCAATTCCCTTGCCCCAGACCAGCAGAGGCACATCCTCCCGGGTGTGGTCCGTGGACGCATCGGAGGGATCACAGCCATGATCTCCGGTTAACATAACAACATCATTCTCGCCCATAGCGGACAGGAACTTCGGCAGCCAGCGGTCAAATTCCATCACAGCATTGGCATAGCCGGGGGCATCCTGCCGATGGCCGTAGATCATACCAAAATCCACCAGATTGACAAAGCAAAGACCGCTGAAATCCTCCTGTGCCAGTTGCATCGTTTTTCCCATACCATCGGCATTGCTTTTGGTGGATACGGTGGTGGAAATACCAGAGCCTGCGAAAATATCGGAAATCTTGCCTACTCCCCGTACCTGCAGACCCGCATCGGTAATGGCATTGAGCATGGTGTAAGGCGGCATGAGAGAGTAATCGTGCCGTCTGGGGGTTCTTTTAAAAGGCCAGGTGCCTTCAAAGGGTCTGGCAATGACACGTCCCACGGCATGCTCCCCCTGCAGAATTTCTCTTGCCTTCCGGCAGGCTTCATAGAGTTCTTCCACAGGTACAACATCCTCATGGGCGGCGATCTGAAAGACCGAATCCGCAGAGGTATAAACGATAAAGCTGCCGGTGCGGATATGCTCTTCGCCGTAATCCCGGATCACATCGGTGCCGGAATATGTTTTGTTACAAAGAACGCCCCGGCCGGTAGCAGCGGAGAACGCATCCAGCACTTCCTGAGGAAAACCGTTGGGATAAGTGGGCATGGGATTGGGAGAAATCACACCTGCCAGTTCCCAATGTCCAATGGTGGTATCCTTGCCCATAGATCGCTCGCAAAGTCTGCCATAGGCGGCTGTGGGCTGCGCCACAGAGGAAACTCCCTCAGCGCCTGCAATATTACCCAAACCCAGCTGCTGCAGATTGGGCACGGAGAACCCCTCCGTGGCAGCTATGGAGCGCAGGGTGTTGACCCCGGCATCCCCAAAAGCAGCAGCATCCTTTGCCGCACCCATGCCGAAGGAATCCAGCACAATCAGAAATACCCGTTTGGTCATACTTCCTCCAGTTTCACCGCTGTTTTCAGCGCCAGTTCCATCATCTGGGTGAAGGACTCCTGCCGTTCCAAGGAGGTGGTTGCTTCACCGGTGAGGATATGATCGGACACGGTACAGATGGCAAGGGCTTTTTTGCCGCAGCGGGCTGCATTCATATAAAGGGCAGCCGCTTCCATCTCAATGGCCATGACACCCATCTTCTGCCAACCGCTGTTGGCGGTTTCATTGTCGCCATAAAAGACATCGGAGGACAGCAGATTACCCACATGATAAGGTAAATTCATTTCTTTTGCTGTTTCCACGCAGGTCTGCAGTACATCAAAGGAAGCGATGGGCGCAAAATCCCCTGCCAGACGATACTGGGCGGCCCAGCGGCTGTCGGTACAGGCACCCTGTCCCAGAACAATATCGCGAACATGGATATGGGGCTGCAGAGCACCGGCAGAGCCAACGCGGAGAATGGTCTGCACATCGTAGGCATTGAACAGTTCATAAGAATAGATGCCCATAGAGGGCATACCCATACCGGATGCCATAACGGACAATCTGACACCGTCATAGGTGCCCGTATAGCCCTGGACACCGCGGACATTGTTCACCAATACCGCGTCCTGCAGATAGGTTTCCGCAATGAATTTTGCCCGCAGCGGATCACCGGGCATGAGGACGGTTTTTCCGAAATCACCTTTTGCGGCGCTGATATGAGGCGTAGGACAATTCATAGCGATACCCCCTTCTTTCTTACCCTATAGAATACCATTTTTCCGTACCCATTGTCAACCAAGACAGGGGTCGAAAGTAAAAACCCTGCAGAGCATTTCTGCAGGGTTTTTCTCACTTTTTGGCAATACTCAGACGGACCAGTGCCCGTTTTTTCCGTGCATTGGCATACTGTTTGGTCTGCTCATCAGCATTGGGGTCAGCCAGCATGGCTTCGGCTCTAGCCAGAGAGGCTTCAGCTCTCGGCACATCGATATCCTCCGCCCACTCAAAGGTGGTGGAAAGCACCTTCACATCGCCGTTGGTCACAGCCACCATACCGCCGATACAGGCTGCCAGCCGCGTACCTTCCTCAGTGATGACCTTGGCCTGTCCCATACCCAGAGCCGTGACATAGTTGATATGCCGCGCCAGAATGCCCACAGGACCTTCGATGGTAGGCACAATGATTTTCTCTGCCTGACCGTCAAAGCGGCCGCCGTCGGGTGTCACGATCTGCAGATGATATGTCATGCCTGCTCACCCTTTGCTTTGGCAACTGCCTCATCGATGCTGCCCACAAAGAGGAATGCCGATTCGGGCAGATCGTCATGGACACCTTCAATGATCTCCCTGAAGCCACGGATGGTTTCCTGCAGAGGCACATACTTGCCCTGCATGCCGGTAAACTGTTCCGCAACCGTAAAGGGCTGGGAGAGGAATCTCTGCACCTTTCTGGCACGGGAAACCGTCAGTTTGTCCTCCTCGGACAGTTCATCCATACCCATAATGGCGATGATGTCCTGCAGTTCCTTATACCGCTGGAGAATTCTCTGCACCGCACGGGCCACTTCGTAATGCTCCCGACCCAGCACATCGGCAGAGAGGATTCGGGAAGTGGATGCCAGCGGGTCCACAGCGGGATAAATGCCCAGAGAAGCGATGCTTCTGTCCAGAACCGTGGTAGCATCCAGATGGGCAAAGGTGGTGGCAGGTGCCGGGTCTGTCAGGTCATCGGCAGGCACATAGACGGCCTGCACAGAAGTGATGGAGCCATCCTTGGTGGAGGTAATGCGCTCCTGCAGCGCGCCCATTTCCGTTGCCAGCGTCGGCTGATAGCCAACGGCAGAAGGCATACGGCCCAGCAGTGCGGAAACCTCCGAGCCTGCCTGGGTAAAACGGAAAATATTATCAATGAACAAAAGCACATCCTGATGCTTCACATCCCGGAAATACTCTGCCATGGTCAAGCCGGACAGACCTACGCGCATTCTTGCTCCTGGGGGTTCGTTCATCTGGCCGTAGACCAGGGCGGTCTTGTTGATAACGCCGGATTCTTTCATTTCATTGTAAAGGTCGTTGCCCTCACGGGTGCGCTCACCGACACCGGTAAACACAGAAAGACCACCGTGTTCCTTGGCAACGTTGTTGATCAGTTCCATGATCAGAACGGTCTTGCCCACGCCGGCGCCGCCGAACAGACCGATCTTACCACCCTTGGAGTAGGGGCAGATTAGGTCCACGACCTTGATGCCGGTTTCGAGAATTTCCGTTTCGGATTCCTGCTCATCGAAGCTGGGGGCGGCTCTGTGAATGGGCCAACGCTCCACTTCTTCCGGGGCGGGCTGATTATCCACCGGTTCGCCCAGCAGATTGAAAATACGACCCAGACAAGCTTCACCGACGGGAACCGTGATGGGCTTGCCCGTGTCTACGGCTTCCATGCCCCGCTCCAGACCGTCGGTGGAGGACATGGCAATGCACCGCGCCACATTATCGCCAATGTGCTGCGCCACTTCCACGGTCAGGGTCCCGCCGTTGTGTGCCACAGTGATGGCATTGAGCAGCTCGGGCAGCTGCCCATCGGGGAAGCGAATATCCAGGACAGGTCCGATGACCTGGGTAATGATACCTGTATTCGGCAAATGGATCCACTCCTTTGCTTAGTTTTCTGCGCCGGCGATGATCTCTGTCAGTTCCTGCGTAATGGCACCCTGTCGGGCACGGTTATACTGCAGCTGCAGATTTCCGATCATCTCATCGGCATTCTTGGTGGCTGCATCCATGGCGGTTCGCCGGGCTGCCTGCTCCGAGCACAAGGACTCCTTCAACGCACCGTAGAGGATGCCGCCCAGATACTCCGGAACAATGGCATCAAAGACTGCCACACTGTTGGGT
The DNA here is from genome assembly GCA_045589035.1 of Candidatus Avilachnospira sp. GTDB lineage: Bacteria > Bacillota > Clostridia > Oscillospirales > Oscillospiraceae > Avoscillospira. The sequence continues at coordinate 13,878 of JAZNFJ010000008.1, forward strand.
TCATAGAGGGTCATCTGGTTACGACCCTCCTGTTTTTTGCCGCTGCCTACAATGGAAAGAGGCAGCAGCGGCAAGGTTGCCGGTGTCTGGGTCAGAACTGTGACAAAATTGGTGTAGCACAGTTCCACCCGGTCGAACTTCCCTTCCAGAAAGCCCTCACACAGCTGTTTTGCCATGGTGAAGCAGATGCCTGCATTGATGTCCTCTGCAACGGTGTAGAGTTCGTTGAGCATGGGCTTCTGATGGGCGCGGAAAAAGTCTGCCGCCTTTCTGCCTACAGGCAGTACCACAGCCTCTTTTCCCTCCATCCGGGACATAGCCAGTTTCAAAACATTGCTGTTATAGCCGCCTGCCAGGCCACGGTCGCCTGCCAGCACCACCACGCAGACCTTCTCCCCTCTGGGCTTCTGCACATAAGCGGAAGAAAAGTCCGTGTTGGTATCGGCAATGTCATGCATGGTTTCATAGAGGGCTTCAAAGTAAGGACGGCTGGCAAGTGCCCGTTCCTGCGCACCGCGCAGCTTGGAAGCAGCCACCATTTCCATGGCCCTTGTGATCTGCTTGGTGCTTTCCATGCTCTTGATCCGGGACTTGATGTCCTTCATGGATATGCCGGCCATGTGCGTGCCTCCTTCCTTACTTACCTTCTAAAAACTTCTTCGTAAAGGCCTCCAGAGCCTCTTTCAGCTGGGTTTCATCTTCCCCGGAAAGCTGACCGCTGGTACGGATATTCTGCAGAAGATCAAAATACCGCTCGTCCAGATACGCATACAGCTCTGTTTCATACCGGGCTACATCCTCCACAGCCACATCCTTCAGCCAGCCGTTGGTAACGGCATAGAAGATGCAGACCTGATGGGCCACATCCACAGGGGCATTTCTGCCCTGCTTCAGCACCGCCACGATCCGTTCACCCAGAGCCAGACGGTCCTTGGTGTCCTTATCCAGATCGGAGCCGAACTGGGCAAAGCTCTGCAGTTCCCGGTACTGGGAATACAGCAGCTTCAGGCTGCCTGCCACCTTCTTCATGGCCTTGATCTGGGCAGAGCCGCCCACGCGGGACACGGAAATGCCCGGGTTGACCGCAGGCATGATACCGGCATGGAACAGTTCCGTTTCCAGGAAGATCTGACCGTCGGTAATGGAGATGACATTGGTGGGGATATAGGCAGAAACATCGCCTGCCTGGGTTTCAATGATAGGAAGCGCCGTCAGCGAACCGCCGCCGTATTCCGGTGCCATTCTGGCTGCCCGTTCCAAGAGTCTGGAATGGAGGTAGAACACGTCACCGGGGTAGGCTTCCCGTCCGGGAGGTCTGCGGATCAGCAGAGAAATGGCGCGGTATGCCACAGCATGCTTGCTCAAATCGTCGTAAATCACCAGAACATCCTTGCCCTGATGCATGAAGTACTCACCCATGGTACAGCCGGTATAGGGTGCAATATACTGCAAAGGTGCCATTTCCGAAGCCGTGGCGGAAACTACGATGGTATAGTCCATAGCACCGCTGAGCTGCAGGGTCTGCATCAGCTGGGCAACAGTGGACTGCTTCTGACCGATGGCAACATAGACGCAGATCACATCCTTGCCCTTCTGGTTGAGGATGGTATCCACGGCAATGGTGGTCTTACCGGTCTGACGGTCACCGATGATCAGTTCGCGCTGACCTCTGCCGATGGGAATCATGGCATCGATGGCCTTGATACCGGTCTGCAGGGGCACGGAAACACTCTTTCGCTCGATGATGCCGGGGGCGGGACTTTCGATGGGCATGAACTTTGCCGCATCAATGGGGCCTTTGCCGTCAATGGGCTGACCCAGCGCATTGACCACACGGCCAAGGAGCGCTTCGCCCACAGGGACGGACACCACGCGGCCGGTCCGCTTGACCGTATCGCCTTCGCGGATACCGGCATCTGAGCCCAGAAGGACGATGGAAACGGAGTTTTCCTCCAAATTCTGCGCCATGCCATATTCGCCGTTTTCAAACTGCACCAGTTCGTTGACCATGCACTTTTTCAGGCCCGTGGCTTTGGCAATGCCGTCGCCCACCAGAATGATGGTGCCGGTTTCAGACTGTTCAATCTGATTTTCGTAATATTTGATCTGAGATTTGATGATTTTGGAAATCTCTTCCGGTCTTAAATCCATGGTTTTCACAACCTTTCTACACGGCTGCACCCAGAAGGGCATCAGCCAGCTTGTCCAGACGGTGTTTTACCGTACCGTCCAGACGGCGGTCCGGCAGTTCCAGCCGCACACCGCCCATGCAGGTTTCATCCACTCTGCATTGCAGTTCCACTGTCTTGCCCAGCACCTTCTGCAGCTTCTCATGGAGCGCCTTTTGCAGTTCCGCTTTCAACGGAACAGCAGTCACCGCGCAGACTTCCACAATATCATGCTCCAGATTATACAGGCGGACATATTCCTTCACGCAGCCATGGAACTGGCTCATATAACCGTTTTCGCAAAGCAGCTTCATAAAATTCAGAACATAGGGCTGCACTCTGCCGCCAAAGGCTTCATCCAAAGCCTTGCAGCGGTCATCCTTGGAGATAGAGAGGGTGGAAAGGAAACGAACATAATCGGGATTCTCTTTGAAAATCTCCGAAATCTGACGAATTTCTTCCAGAATTCCCTGTTCCAGATTCTCTTCTTTTGCCAGGGCATAGAGTGAGCCGCCGTACACCTGCTCCAGCTTGGTCATACGGCATCCTCCATCCGGTCAATGAAGTCACGAATGAGAGCATCGTGATCCGCTTCCTTGATTTCCTTTTCCACCACCTTGGAAGCGATGGAAACGGCAATGCCGGAAATGTCATTTTTCAGTTCCTGCACAGCCTGCCGCTTCTCCCGGGCAATGTCGCCGGAGGCCTTCTCCCGGATAGCCGCAGCTTCCTGCCGTGCTTCCGTGAGGATCTGCTCGCTGCGGGTCTGGGCCGTCTTTGCGGCACTACGGACCATGGCAGCAGCTTCTTCCTTGGCACCGTCAAGTCGGCTTTCATATTCCGTTTTGGCGGTTTCCGCCAGCTGCCGTGCTTCGGCGGCCGCATCCAGATCGGCATTGGCTTCCGCCTGCCGCTGGGCAAGGATGTTCTGAATGGGCTTTAGCAAAAACCGCTTGACCAAATACATCTGTAACAGCAGATTTCCAATTTGCAAAATCAGCGTCCATGGCATCACTGCCACCAGCTGTTGAAACTTCATTGGCTCTGCCTCCTTTCTACTGTTTCAAAAGAGGCTTACAGCATACCCAGGAAAATGCCGGGGCAGACAAACATCAGCAGCAGACCGGTGACGAAGCCGTAAATACCGGTGGTTTCGGACAGGGCGATACCCAAAATCATAGTGGAAGTCAGTTCACCCTTCATTTCCGGCTGACGGGCAATGGCTTCAACGGTCTTACCGGCGGCATAGCCTTCACCGATACCGGGGCCGATACCTGCGATCAATGCCAGACCTGCACCAATGGCGCATCCCATGAGAACAATAGCTCTTTCCATAAATAATTCCTCCTAATTTTTTATCAGTCCTCTGCCGTGGCGATGAAGATCATCGTCAACATACAGAAAATAAATGCTTGAATGAAACTGCCGAACCAGTCAAAGTACAAAGAAATCACAGCCGGGATACCAAGGCCCAGAATGGGGATCTTTCCCAGCACATCGCCCACCACACCGGGCAGAAGCCCGAACAGGGTGTTGTTCACACCGATGAGGGCGGCATAGATCAATGCCATAATGATATAACCGGACACGATATTGCCGAAGTGACGGAAGGCCATGGACACCGGTGTAAAGATCTCACCCAGAATATTGAAGGGTGTCATGAGGAAAATAGGCTCGGTGTAGCTTTTGAGGTAGCCGCCGATGCCGTTACCTTTGATCTTATGGTAGGTGATCAGTACGAACACCACCAGCGCCCACGCCATGGTGGTATTGATGTCACCGGTAGGTGCCCACAGTCCCAGCAAAGATGCCAGAGAGCAGCCCAGAGAAAGGCTGAACAGCGCTGCAACCAATGGCAGATAGCCTGTCCACCGTTTTCCCATGTTGCCGACCACCAGACCCTCCACCATCAGATAGAGTTTTTCGGCGGCAGCCTGCCGTTTGGAGATATCCCGGACTTTCAGATCGTGAGTCATCCATGCACACAGGCAGGTGACCACGATCATCACGCCCCATGTGACCACCAGAGAAGCGGTGATGGGGATACCGCCCAGAATGGGCAATTCAAAATAGATCGGCGCACCGCGAATTTCCAAATTCATGGTTTATTCCTCCTCATTGGGCTTATAAAACCCCAGCAGGCGCATAGCATGAATGGTCAGACCGGGAAACAGCAGCGGAATGGCCACCGCAAAGGGGTTGAACCAATCCACCAGCATGCCCACCGCCAGCACACCCACCAAAGTTACGGTGCGAAGGGTGTAGGATCTGCGGACCTTCATCTGCGCCGTATCGGCATCTTTCATGGCCATAAAGACAGTCTTTCCCATGGTATAGAAGTTCCAAACGGCAGCGGCACTGCCAAGAGCTGTGCCGGTCAGCACCGTCCAATTCAGCTTTTTCAGCAGGAAAAAGACCAGCAATAAGGCAATATCCCCAATCAACACACCGATGGCAATATTTCTTGTTTGTTTGCGGACTGCATCCATGGCAGCACCTCCTCAGGCATGGTGATCAAACCGTACCGGTTTCTCCGTTTCTTCCTCCTTGCCCAAAGCTCCTTTCAGCAGCCGCCAGCTGCCGGAAATGCCTGCCAGCAAGCCGATGACGAGAGCAATGGCTGTGGTCCACGGTGCAAAACCCAGCCAACGGGTCACCAGCACCAGCGCCACAGAAGGAAAGATTAAAGTGAAGCCAAACTGACCCAGAAGCGACAGCATTCTCAGCAGCTTCTTATCCGGTCTCAATGGCTCCACTTCCTTCTTCTAATTTTGCAAATTATACCACAACACTTTAAACTGTGCAAGCTTTTTCTGCCATGGACAGCCAACAAAATCTGTATTATAATGTGATAACAGAAAGGATGTTATGCGATGGAATGGATATTAAATGGCTACTGCCGCACACAGGATCAGGCAAGAAGTGTATTCTTAGAAGAAGATGACGGCGATTGGGACTGCGGCTGTGATTTTCCCGGCTGTGCCTTTTCCGAAAGCTGCACCATCGGCAAGGAAATGCGAAAGATTCAGGAGGAACGGAAATGACACTGGCGGAAACCTTTCAGGCCCAGGCCATGGCCCAGGCACAGACTGCCATGCTGGCCCACGGCTGCCCCACCAAGCGGCTGTTTCAGAACTTGCAGTCCTATGGCGGTGTGGAAACTGCCAAAGAACTGGCTCGCCGTCATCGGCTGTCCGATGGTTTTGACGCACTGGTAAACTGCGGACAGACAAAGCTGACTTTGGAAGCATTGGCGGTCCAGAAGAAGTTCGGCAGTCTGTTTACCGACGAAGAGATCAACTGGTTTCTGGAAGTACTGGTCGGCGCCGGATATTATGAAAAGGAGTGAAGCGCAGCTTCACTCCTTTATTTCTTTCCGCAGATATAGCATTGCTGCCAGATTGGGAATTGCCATGAGCCCGTTACACAGATCGGAAAAGGCCCATACTGCGCCCAGTTCCATGGTGGCACCCACCAGAATCGCACCAATATAAACCAGCCGGTAGGCCTGCTCCCCTCTTTCTCCGAAGAGATAGTGGGCGCACCTTGCCCCGTAAAGCTGCCAACTCATGAGGGTCGCCAATGCAAGCAATGCCAGACAAATTGCCATCAGCCCTGCCGCCCAGGGGCCGAACACGGTTTCCAATGCAGCCGTCGCCAAAGGTGCACCGGCACTTTGCCCGTAGGGAACAGGAATGCCGCTGACCAGAATGGTCAATGCTGTCAAAGTACAAAGGACGATGGTATCCAGAAAGACTTCAAAAATCCCCATGAGTCCCTGTTCTTCCGGCTTGGCTTCGGCAGCGGCATGGGCAATGGGCGCAGAACCAAGCCCGGCTTCATTGGAAAAAATCCCTCTGGAAACACCCCAGCGGATTGCAAGGCCCATACTGCCGCCCCAGATGGCTCTGGGGACAAAAGCACCCTCCAGGATGGCAGAAAATGCCATTCCCAGCTGCTGCCAATGGGCTGCCAGAACTGCCGCACTACCCAAAATGTAAAGAATTGCCATGGCAGGCACCAGTCGCTCCAATACCACCCCAATTCGCTTGGCACCGCCCATGGTCACCAATGCCACAGGCAAAGCAGCCGCCAGCCCTGTGAACAATGCCACCGGCTGCGGCCGAAGGTGCGGCGCATACTGCCCGGCCGCATCCACCACCGCCGAGGCGATGGTATTGACCTGCGCCATATTCCCCATACCCAGCGATGCCAAAAGCGCAAAGACCGCAAAGACCGATGCCAGAAATTTGCTGCCCATGCCGTCACGGATATAGTACATAGGGCCGCCCAGCCAGTTGCCCTGTTCGTCTTTTTTTCGATACCGCAACGCCAGCACCACTTCGGCATACTTGGTTGCCATACCCAGAAAGGCAGAGATCCACATCCAGAACACTGCACCCGGACCGCCCAAGGCAATGGCACCTGCCACACCGGCAATATTGCCTGTTCCCACCGTGGCGGCCAGAGCCGTGCAAACCGCCTGAAAAGGAGAAACACCTTCTGTGGGATGCCGCAGGCTATCCCCCACCATGCGGATCGACGCACCCAGTTTCCGCACCTGCACAAACCGGGTACAGAGAGTCATGACCACACCTACTGCCAGCAGCAGCACCGTCACCAAAAGCATAACACCACCTCTTGTCCATCCATACGAACAAGAGGTGGTGTTTATACATTCAGCGTGTGATAATAATCGATGTGGGACCGTCGGCACCGCCGATGATGCCGATGCTGCTGGCATTTCTTCTGCAGCCCGCAAAGAGCAGACAGCTCAGCACCAGTAAAATGGCAAGGATTTTCTTCATAGAAATTTCTCCTTATTTGTATGCGATTTTAAAGGCTTCTTCCGGCACACCCAATTCGATCAGCGCAGCCTTGGTGTGAACAGCGGCGGCAGGAATTTGATAATAGTAGTAATCATAATTTCCCTCGGCTGTCCGCAGCTGGAACTCCACAGATACTTGGCTGCGATATTCCACCACAGCCGTTTCCACAACAGGTTTATCCGCAGTGGGCTGATAGTGGTCGGTATAGAGTTCGAGACCCATATTGCCTGCCTGAAGGTCAAGCAGAATAGCCTCCTGCCACAGCTTTACGGCTTCCTGGGAGTTGGGTTCTACCCGATCTGTATGATCGTAGCCTTGCTCGTTTCCGACATCGTAGAAAACGATACAGTTATCCACCGATTGCCATGTGATCTCCGTGGTGGGCACTTCTCTGGCAAGAATCATCTCTGGGGTGTTGTTGATGACTTCATATTTGCGGAGAAGGCAATTGGGATCTTCTTGGTTCTCATCTGTGAGGGGCAAACGGTATGCCCGACGGACTTCCCTGCCGTTTTCCAGCACATAAATAATCCGCAATACAGGCTCATAGTTACTCTCACGGCAGAGGGCTTCCGTTTCGCTTCTTCTTGCAAGGATCTCTTGATGGAGTTCCATGACCTCTGCAATTCGCTGGGGGTCATCCACATCGTGGCGGCTGCTGCCCAGCCGCACTGCTGCCACATCATCCTTCTGAGGCATATAGCGCACCACACCGAACACATCCAGCTTCATGGCACCCAGCACAACCACCAAGGCTGCCAGACTGATGCCGCAGGTGAGCAGATTCTTGCGATTAAACACACGCAAAGACCGCTGGAGGATCACATGGCCAAGAAAATGTCCAATGACCGTTGCCAGAAGCAGGCAGGCGGAAATGGGCAGGAAACTGCTGCTGTCCATATCCCGCACCAGCATGCTGGCAAGAAGCGTACCGATCACTGCCGAGCAGCCAAAGGTAAAGATATACAGGAATACAGGCCGAAGGCGCTTCACAGCCACCACATCACCAGCAGTTTCCATAGCGCGGCGTCTGTGGAGCATAAATGCCACCACCGCCAGAACCAGACCCACCGCCGCTACGATCAGCAATGCGCCCCAACCTTCAAATACGAAATCCACCAGTTGGTCATTTTCATAAATCCGCTTTACATCAGGGCCGTTGCCATCCAGAAAATAGTACAGAGGCGACAGCCAATCAAACATCATATCATTGCCCAGACTGACACCGAAGAGCAGCGATTCCACCAAAGCCCGGCAAACGGATTCCAGCACCACGGCAACAAAGTTCAGGATGCCGTAGAGCACCGGCATGGCAATGAGATTGCCCACCAGCATGGCGCAAAGTACCGCGAAGCTGTAGTAGAACAGGAAGGTCAGACTGTGGGCGGCAAACCAGATGGCAGTTTCCACCACCAGATTGGCTCCCAGCATGGCACCGGCAAGGACCGTGGCGCCATAGAGCACCAGATTGGGCAGCAGGCTGCACAGCAGACCGGAAATATAATGAGAGAGGAACTGGGTTTCCCTGCGCAGAGGCAGTGCGCCAAAGAAATTGGCGCTGCGTGCCTTATGGAGATAAGAGAACAAGAACCAAGCAACTACAAGACCATAGAGTGCGGAGATCACATGGCAGGTTTCTGCAGCAAATTCCAGCACGGTTCTACGCATATCCATGGCGCCCATCCAGTCGGCAGAGGAAAAGAGATTGGCAGGCATGGCCACAAACCACAGAAGCAGATAACCGCCCCACAGAAGGGCCGACCGTCTGAGATCACGGCCGATCAAACCGCTGTTACAGCAGCACACTCTTGACTTCATAGTCCACACCTCCCAGTTCGTAAATAAAGACTTCTTCCAGAGAAAGGGGCAAAATATCGCACAGAAGCGGATGGCATTGATGGAGTAGATCTGCCACTTCGTCACCGCTGCCCCGGACAATGATGGTCTGGACTCTGCCCACCTGACTGTGATGGACCACCTGCAGGTTCTCCGGCAGGGGCTGCTCCGTCACCAGCTGGACCTTGACCATATTTTCCTGCAAAGCAGAAAGGGATCGCTCCAGCATCATCTTGCCCTTGTGCATGATACCCACATGGTCGCAGATGTCTTCCAGTTCCCGGAGATTGTGGGACGAAACCAGGACGGTCGTGCCATTTTCTGCCACATCCTCCAGAATGATGCTCATAATCTGCCGCCGCATGACGGGATCAAGGCCGTCTACCGGCTCATCCAGCACCAAAATTTCCGGCCGGCAGGAAATGGCCAACCAGAAGGCAGCCTGCTTCTGCATGCCCTTGGAGAACCGCCGGACAGGCTTCTTGATGTCCAGCTGGAAAACTTCTCCCAGGCGGTTGAACCGCTCCTCATCAAAAGTGGGATAGGCCGCGGCATAGAGTTTCTTCAGATCCTTGATGCTGTCGGCTGTTTCATAGAAAATTTCATCGGGAATGCACACCATGGTGCGCTTGATTTTCTCATTTTCATAGATGGTTTCCCCATCCAGAGTGATACTGCCGCAATCGGGGCGGTAAACACCCATAATGTGGCGAATAATGGTGGACTTACCGGCACCGTTAGGTCCTACAAGTCCGTATACCGCACCTCTGGGAACGGTCAAAGATAGGTCATCCAGAGCCGCAAACCCATCAAAGGTTTTTGTCAGATTCTTTACTTCAAGCATGGCTGTCCTCCTTCAGTTCGTCCAGCATGGCAATGAGCACATCTTTTTCCATTCCCAACCGCAGCAGTTCCAGCGCAGCTTCTTTAAACTGCTGTTTTTTGCCGTCCACCCGGCTGTGATCCACCTGCTCCAAAGGCGAAACAAAAGAGCCCTTGCCTGCCATGGAGTAGATGAACCCTTCCAGTTCCAGTTCCCGATAGGCCCGCTGGATGGTATTAGGATTGATGGCAAGCTGTCCTGCCAGTTCCCGCACACTGGGAAGCCGTTCCCCAGTGACCAGAACTCCGGACAAAATCAGCCGGCACAGGCCTTCCTTGATCTGCTCATAAATGGGACGGGGGTCGCGTGTATTGATAGAGATCATCCTGTCACCCCTTCTGTACTAATCGTTTTAATACAGTTAGTATACACAGCACAGTTCAGTCTGTCAAGCAAAATAAAAACGCAGACAGTTACAACTGCCTGCGTTTTCTTCGCCTTATTGCATATTGATCACTTTAACCGATGTTTTTCCGTTTGTTTTTACAATTAAAAGTTCTGACTTTCCTTGAGAATAAGAATCCAGCGGAAGCTTTCTCATAAAGTCCAAATAGCAGAAATCATAGGTTTTCTGGAGTTTTGCATCTGTCTGAGACGAGCGTATCTCATCAGCATCCTTCATAAACTCCAACAGTGCCCGCAGCTGATCTGCCTTCGGATGTACCGCATCACTGACGGTATTGATCAGCTGCTCCATCGGACCGAGCCTGCGCTTTGCCTGCCCCGGTTTCTTCTCAAGAAAATCCGCATTGTTTCGAACAAAGTCCCGATAGAAGCTCAGTACATCATCTTTATACATCTGGCGAACAAAAGGTGTGGCTTTAGATGCCATACGGCACATTCTCGCCCACTTTTTCAAATACCAGTATTGATCGCGCAGAGGTGTATTGAGATTATAGAAGAACGGAAACAGTTCCTTATGCTGTTTGATCAGTTCCTCTTCCTCCATATAGCCAAAGAACTCTGTGCTGATCTGCTTCGGATCTGTGGGATAGACAAGCTGATCAAAATACCTATCTGTCAGTTCTGTCCCAGGATTGAACTTGCACAGGGACATGCTCATGTATCCAACACCCATTTCCAGATAATCCAAAAAAAGGTTCAAGGTTTCCTTAATGTCTGCCTCCGTTTCTTCCGGGAAACCAAACATAAAGAACAGCATTACACCAATTTTTCTCTCACGCAGGAATGTAACCATTTCTCGCAGATGTTCTAAATCCAATTTTTTGTTAATGACTTGCTGCATTCTGGTAGAGCCCGTTTCCACGCCCATCTGAATCTGCCGCATTCCACTATTGATCATTTTTTCCAGCAATTCTTTATTAACACAGTTGACACGAGTTGTACAATCCCATGTAATATCCATCCCGGATTCGTTGATGCGGTCACACACTTCCGATACCAGCCGGTTATTCACCGTAAAGGCATCATGGGCAAACAGGAAGCTGCGGATACCAAACTTTTCATAATGGTATTTGATTTCCTCAACAATTTTTTCCGGTGTTTTCAGACGATACTTTCTCTTCCACACGCGGTTGGAGCAACAAAATGTGCAGTTAAAGGGACAACCTCTACCCACATCAATGGGCATATAGTAAGTGGCACTTCCAATTTTCTCCTCCTGTCTGGGATCTGCAGGAAGTAATCTATCATCCCACTGGGGCAACCCATTCAGATCGCTGACGGGGACAGGAATACCTGTGTTGACCACTTTCTCCTCGGATCGGTACCACAGACCAGGAATGGTTTCGTATCCATAACCATCCAGCATCGCCTGTACAAAAGGAACGATCGTATTCTCTCCCTCTCCGGCGCAAACATAATCAACCCACGGAATCCGCTCCAGAACTTCACGGGGATACAGCGAGGTCAACGGCCCACCCATAACAATGGGCATATCAGGAGAGAGTTCTTTGATTCTTCTGGCAATACCCAAATTGACATGGAAATACGGCCACATGGTATAGAACGATACGCATTTTGGTTTTCGCGCTACAGCTGCATCAGAGATTTCTTCGATAAAAGCACGATAATCTCTATCGTAGTTTTCAAATTGATAAAAGCGCAGCACTTCTGCTTCAAAATGATTCTGAAGGAGTACAGTCGCCAGCAATAATGTGCCATTATTTTCTTTTCTCAAACCTGCTTCTTCCGTAGGATTGATAAACAAAATATCCATGCAAAAACTCCTCCTCATCTTTCCTTCATTATATTCTTTTTTGCAAAAAAAGCAAGTCCCGTCGGCTGAACAGGTCCAGTAAAAACGGACAATAGACAAAACACCCCCTGATGTAGGAAAATGAAAGTACTACATCAGGGGGTAAATTTATGCCAAAGAGAAAATACACGCAAATCAAGGCCATAGAACCAGAAATCATAGCTATGCGCGAAGCCGGAAAAACACGACGTGAGATTGCAGAACACTTCGGTCTGGAAAAGCGCCAGATTGTTTGGTGGGTAAGCCGTTACAACAAGGCGCAGGCAAAGCTGGCAGCAGGCATTGCACCTCGTCCCAAAGGTCGTCCACGTAAAGACGCATCATCAAAAGATGTGGTTGCAGAGCAAGCGCATGAGATTAATCGTCTGAAGATGGAGAATAAGTTGCTGCGGGATTTTCTGCAATTGACAGGAAGGAAGTGAGTCCACGAGTAAAATATCAAATCATTCATATGAACCGCAATCGTTATCCGGTATCTGTGATGTGTCGGTTCTTTAAAGTATCACGCAGCGGTTACTACGACTACGCCAAACGACTGGATCAACCGGCACACGATGCAGCCTTAGCTGGCATCATTCGTGAACAACAAAAGAAGTGCGACAAGACATATGGATATCGCCGTATGTGGAAGTGGTTAAGAAAGACTAAAAAGATATACCGGAATCCCAAAACCATTCTGCGTATTATGAAGAAATACGAACTTCTATCTGAAATTCGCCGTCGCAGAAAGTGGAGACAGATGGGACAGCAACTCCACAAATATGAGAATCTGCTGAACAGAGAGTTTCAAACAGACAGGCCAAACCATAAGTGGGTCACGGATATCTCGTACATCCATACCGGTCAAGGTGTTCTTTACCTGTCCATAATCCGGGATCTGTTTGGCAACAGCATTGTCGCATATAAAACAGGAACAACACAGACGGTCAATCTTGTGCTGGACACCATCCGCCTTGCTATGCAAAAGGAAAAGAAAGTCGCTGCAGAGTTGCAGCTCCACAGCGACCAAGGGAGTCAGTACACCTCACAAGCATACTTTGACCTAACTAAAGAATATGGGATAACGCCGTCCATGTCAAGACGAGGAAACTGCTACGATAACGCCATGGCGGAAAATTTCTTCTCTATCCTCAAGACGGAGTGCATCTACAGGCATCTTCCCTCCACCTTTGCTGAGGCAAGAACTTTAATTGATAATTACATCCATTTCTACAACAACCAGCGCATCCAGTTAAAAACTGGAGAGGCGCCGCTGACGCTGCGCCTCTCCGTTTAAAACTTAATATTTTCCTACCAGGGTGCTTTTTTGTACTGTCCGCACTATCTGGGGCAGTCCAGGCGACTTGTTTCTGTATTTATGCCAGTTTCAGCAGCATTTCCAGAACGCGTTTTGCGCTGGTTTTCAGATCTTCCAAAGACAGTTTGCCTTCTTTGACCATCTGTACCGTATGCTCCGGCATACCGCAGGCCATCTTCACATCATTGCCGGCGGCAACCTCTGCATACTGGACACCCAGACCGTACCAGTCGGAAATGACCAGACCGTCAAAGCCCCATTCTTCCCGCAGAATATCCGTCAGCAGTTCCTTGTTTTCAGAAACACGGACACCGTTGAGGACATTGTAGGAGCTCATAATGGTCCAGGGAGCGGCAGTCTTAACGCAATATTCAAAGCCCCGGAGATAGATCTCCCGAAGGGCACGCTCGGACACACGGGAATCGGACATCTTTCGGTTGCCTTCCTTGTTGTTGCAGGCAAAATGCTTCAGAGAGGGCGCAATTCCCATATCCTGAATGCCCTTGACCATGGCAGAAGCCATGATGCCGGAGATCAGAGGATCTTCGGAATAGTACTCAAAGTTTCTTCCGCAAAGGGGATTTCTGTGGATATTGGCAGCCGGGGTCAGCCAGATGCCGATGTTATTCTCCTTAACTTCCGAAGCACCGGCCTTGCCCACTGCATAGACGGTTTCCGGATCCCATGTACAGGCCAGCAGGGTGGCGCTGGGGAAACAGGTGGCATAGCCGCCCCGGTTGGGGCGGATTCGCAGACCGGCAGGGCCGTCGGCAGTCATAGCATTGGGAATGCCGAACTGGGGCAGGTTGCCGATGCCGCCGGTATCGGCGCAGCCACGGTTCAGCTGACCGCCCAGCAGGTGGGCCATCTGCTCCACATCCAGCTGCTCCATATAGTCATCCAGCGTGATTTTGCCCTCAGCCACATAGCGCAGTTGGGGAATGGGAGGATTGGGATCCCAGCAGGAGAAGGTAATGGGCCACTTCTGCTCTACAGGCTGCTGACCGTCCCAAGGAATGCAATCCTGCCCCTCCGGAAGTGCCACAGGGGTTTCGTCCACAGGCAGATCTTCAAAGTTGCCGTCTGCCAGCAGACGTTTTTCCAACAATCTGGGCTGACATTTGGGAGAAAGCTTCTCCAGAACGGTGTTTTCTGCCACAGTATAGATATAATCGGACTGTACCGCATCCCGGATATTATCGCCCACATAGAAGCGGTAATCACCCTGTTCCAGCACCCATGCACTCTTGCAGACCTTGCCCAGATCGTCATAGGATGCCAGTTCTCTGACATGGAAGGTCACGGTCAGCTCCTGACTTTCGCCGGACTGCAGGGTCTTGGTCTTGGCAAAGCCCACCAGAACCTTGGCAGCTTTGCCCAGCTTACCCTGAGGCGCAGAGCCGTAGACCTGCACCACATGGCGGTCAGCACGGTTGCCGATGTTGGTCACCTTGGCGTTGACGGTAAAGGTGCCGTTTTCTTCCGTCCAGCCCAGTTCTTCTGTGGTGAACTTGCCGTAACTCAGGCCAAAGCCGAAGGGATAGATGACCTGCTCTTTTGCACCGGGAATGGTTTCAAAATAGCGGTAGCCGACAAAAATATCTTCCGTATAGTCGGCATAATCATTTTCGGTAATGAAGTTTTCCGTACCGATATAGGCATCCAGAGGAACGATGGTATCCACCAGTCTGCCGTTGGGGCAGGCATCGCCGCAGAGCAAATCTGCCATGACCATGCCGCCCTCGATACCGCCCATCCATGTAAAGAGAATGGATTTGACGGTTTCGCTCTCCTTCAAGGGAGAAATGTCCAGAATTGCGCCCACATTGAGGCAAACCACGCACTTCTTGAAATACTTGGAAATCTGCTCCAGCAACCGCAGTTCCTCAGGTTTCAGATAATAATCTTCTCTGGCGCGGTCACCAAATTCAGAGGAATAGCGGCACAGTGCCAGGACAGCCGTATTCGTAAAGGCCGCTGCCTGCTGCAGCAGGTCTTCCGGCACCTCCAGCTCCGGCATGCTGCCGGGCACATCGGTGGTTTCCGGCAGGTTTTCTTTATAAAAGTCACAGAGAGGGGTAAACAGTTCCACCTTGCCCCCATTGACCTTACTGTACAAGCCATCCATGAGGTTTTTCTGGTAGGCCGTAGTCACATCACCGCTGCCGCCGCCGCACTTCACATAGTCGATCTGTGCCTTACCCAGAACCGCCAGCTTCGTACCCTTTGCAAAAGGCAGGCAGTCATCGGTATTTTTCAGCAGGACAGCACCTTCTGCTGCGGTCTTTCTGGAAAGGGCAATATGTTCCTTGCTGCCGGTCACAAAACCGTCACCCAAAGGCGTGCAGGGCATATACTGAATTCTTTGCCACTTCATAAATCCGTACCTCCAAAGGTCATTTTCAGACGGTTTCATTGTAAAAGTCACCTTTCCAAAAGTCAACGCACTCTTTACGATTTATTCATCACTTTTCCAATTCTGTGACATATAATGTAGATGCGAGGAGGCGATGGCTATGATATGGACATTCGATGTCAATCAGGGTAGCCACGCGTGGTGCGTGGCGTAGGCGAAAGCCTGTTGGGCGGCCTGTCCGCTTGCCTGCACGACATCAACGGAAGAAAGAAACGCTTGCTGTATCCGGAACAGCAAGCGTTTTTGCTTTCTGTGTTTGATTTTCCATGGAAATATGATAATATAATAAGATAAAACAGGAGGGGTTTGTATGGTACTGCTCTGTCCTGTCTGCGGACAGGCTCTGACCAGACAACTGAATAGCTGGCTATGCCCCAATCGCCACAGCTTTGACATCGCAAGACAGGGTTATGTCAACCTATTGACTGTGGACAAAAAGCATGCCAAACACCCCGGTGACACCAAGGAGCAGGTAGCTGCCCGGAAGGCCTTTCTGGATGCCGGCTATTATGCCCCCATCGCCCGAAAGATAGCGGAACTGACCGTTCCCTTTGCACCCAAGGCGGTGCTGGATGCCGGTTGCGGCGAGGGTTACTATCTGACCTGCCTGCAGGAACACTTGCCCCAGACGGAATTTGTCGGCATCGATATTTCCAAAGATGCCGTTCGCTTTGCCGCTGTGCGGAACAAAAATGCCCTCTGGCTCACCGGTACGGCAGCCCATCTTCCCTTCCCCGACTGCAGCTTTGACGGTATCATTTCCATGTTCGCCCTGACCATGGAAGAAGAATATGCCCGTGTGCTGACCGATGGCGGCTGGTATCTGCAGGTCATTGCCGGAGCAGAGCATCTTATGGGGCTGAAATCCATCATCTATCCGGAAATTCTGCGAAAAGAAAAGACCCTGCAGCCGGAACTGAAGGGTTTCAGACTGGAGAAGAGCGAAACGCTGGAGTTTTCCTTCACTTTGGACGACCCGCAGCAGATTGGAAATCTTTTGAGCATGACACCCCACTTCTTCCGCATCTCCAAGGAGGGTGCTGCCAGACTTTCCGAAACCACAACCCTGACCGATACCGCACAGGTGATATTCAACCTTTACCGCAAGGAGGACTCCCATGCTGGATAAACTGCAACAGGTGGAACGGCGCTATGCCGAAATGGCAGAACGCGCCTTGCAGCCGGATTTTTATGACGATCCCAAGGCTGCCACCAAACTGCTGAAGGAACAGCGGCAGCTGGAGCCTTTGATCGAAACCTTCCGCAAGTACCAGAAGACCCGGCAGGAGCATCAGGACCTGCGGGAAATGCTGGATGGACCTCTGGATGCGGAAATGAAAGAACTTTGTCAGGAAGAATTTACCCAGAGCAAAAAACTGCTGGAAAAACTGGAGCAGCAGCTGAAAATCCTGCTTCTGCCCAGAGATCCCAACGATGATAAAAATGTCATCGTGGAAATTCGCGGCGGTGTTGGCGGTGAAGAAAGCGCACTCTTTGCCCACTCTCTCTACCGGATGTACACCATGTACGCAGACAAGCACGGCTTCCGGGTGGAGCTGCTGAACTATAACGAAACGGAACTGGGCGGTGTCAAGGAAGCGGACTTTATCCTCTCCGGTGACGGCGCTTACTCCCGGCTGAAATTCGAATCCGGTGTCCACCGGGTACAGCGGGTACCGGAAACCGAATCCGGCGGCCGCGCCCACACCTCCACCGCCACGGTGGCAGTGCTGCCGGAAATGGACACAGTGGATGTGGATATTCGCCCCGAAGACATTGAAATGCAGGTCTACCGCGCCTCTGGCGCAGGCGGTCAGCATATTAACAAGACCTCCTCTGCTGTCCGACTGATCCACAAGCCCACGGGTATTGTGGTGGCCTGTCAGGAAGAGCGCAGCCAGCTGCAGAACCGGGAAAAATGTATGCAGATGCTGGCCTCCAAACTCTACGAAATGGAGCAGACCCGTATCAGCGAAGAATTTTCCGACCAGCGGCGCAGTCAGGTGGGCAGCGGCATGCGAAACGAGCGCATCCGCACCTACAATTTCCCCCAAGGTCGTGTCACAGACCACAGAATCGGTCTGACCCTTTATAAAATCGACAACATCATGGACGGCGATCTGGACGAGATCATCGATGCCCTTGTGACTGCCGATCAGGCAGAAAAGCTGCAGCAGAACAGCTGAGAAAAGAGAACCTTTATGGATACCAAACTGTTTAAATCTCCTCTTTCTGAGGAACAATATGACGAAGCGGCTGCCATTTTGCGAAACGGCGGTCTGCTGGGCATCCCCACGGAAACGGTCTACGGACTGGGTGCCAACGGACTGGATGCACAGGCCTGCCGCAACATCTACATTGCCAAAGGCCGTCCCCAGAACAATCCGCTGATCATCCACATTGCCGATGCAAGCTGGCTCAGCCGCTACTGCGAGAATATTCCCCCAATAGCTTACCGGCTGGCAGAAGCCTTCTGGCCCGGACCTTTGACCATGATCCTGCCTAAAAAGGACATTGTCCCCATGGCTACCACCGGCGGTCTGGACACGGTGGGTGTCCGCTGCCCCGATCATCCCATTACTTTGGAGATCATCCGCAGAGCCGGTGTACCTGTGGCAGCCCCCTCCGGCAATCTCTCCGGCAGACCCAGCCCCACTTCCGCTGCCCACATGGCAGAGGATATGATGGGACGGATCGACGGCATCGTGGATGGTGGTCCCTGCGGTGTGGGTGTGGAAAGCACCATCATCGATCTGACCTGTGATCCTCCCTGCCTGCTCCGTCCCGGCGGACTTCCTCTGGAAAAACTGGAAGAAATTCTCGGTTCGGTGGAAGTGGACAAGGCTGTGACCAGCGAGCCGGAAAAGGGCGAGCAGCCAAAAGCACCGGGCATGGCCTACCGCCATTATGCCCCCAAAGCACCGGTTACTGTAGTTTGCGGTGATTCGGAAAAAACCGCCGCTTACATCCGCAGCCACATTGCCGAAACCGGCGGTGTGATCTGTTTCCATGAATTTGCGGGACTGTTCCCCGGCCATGAAGTGCGAAACTTCGGCTGTGAGGCAGATCTGGATGAACAGGCGCGGTTGGTTTTTGATGCGCTTCGGACCTTTGACCATACGGATGTGACGGAAATCTGGGCGCAGTGCCCCGACAGCACGGGACTTGGTCTGGCAATCGGAAACCGGCTGAAAAAGGCCGCCGGGTTCCATGTGATCGAGGTGTAAGCCATGCAGAAAGTCATCGGCATCACCGGTGGTACCGGCTGCGGCAAAACCACCGCTTTACAAGCCCTGGATCAACTGGGCGTTCACATCATCGACTGTGATGCCCTGTATCACCAAATGCTGGAAAGCAATACGGAAATGGTGCAGGCCATCCGTAAAATCTTCCCGGATGCCGTGGAAAACGGCATTTTACAGCGAAAAAAGCTGGGCAGTTATGTATTCGGAAACGAAGATGCCCTGCACCTGCTGAACCATGCCGTCTGGCCCTTTATTCTGGAAGAAACGAAGAACATCGTTGCTTCTCATGCCCCCCAGCCCTGCGCCATTGATGCCATTGGGCTGCTGGAAAGCGGTCTGGCTGATCTTTGCACCCACACCGTCGCCATCACTGCACCGGAAGAAGATCGGGTACGGCGACTTATGGAACGGGAATGCATTGACGAAACCTATGCCCGGCTGCGAATTGCCGCCCAGAAGAAAAACGAAGTCTTTGCCGCAGCCTGCGGCATGACCATAGAAAACACCGACCCCAGCGCAGAGGATTTCCAAAGCCGCTGCACCGGGATCTTTCAAACCATACTCAAGGAGGACGCAACTTTATGAGCGAACTGCGTGAAAAGCTGCTTTACAAGCCCAAAAACGGCTATGACCGCCTCTCCCCTGCCGATGAGCAGGCAATGGAGCGGTACTGCAAGGACTATATGGCATTTCTGGACCACGGCAAGACCGAGCGGGACTGCGTGGATTACACCATCGGTCTGGCTGCCGCCAGAGGTTTCGTGGCTTACACCCCCGGTATGCCTTTGACTCCCGGTACCAAGGTCTATGTGAGCAACCGCGGCAAAGGCATTATGCTGGCTGTCATTGGCAAGAAGAACCTCAATGAGGGCGCAAACATCGGCGCCGCCCACACCGATGCCCCCCGTCTGGATCTGAAGCCCAATCCCCTCTACGAGGAGAGCGAACTGGCCTATTTTAAGACCCATCATTACGGCGGCATCCGCAAGTATCACTGGGTCACCGTTCCGTTGGAACTCCGCGGTGTGGTCATCAAGGGCGACGGCACTTCCGTGAAGGTCGCCATTGGCAACCGCCCCGAAGATCCCCAGTTTGCCATCAACGATCTGCTGCCCCATCTGGGCCGCGAGCAGAACAAGAAGCCTCTGGGCGAAGCCATCCCCTCTGAAAGTCTGAACATTCTCATCGGCAGCCGTCCTCTCAAGGACGAAGAAGGCTCTGACCGGGTGAAGCTGGCCATCATGAAGCTTCTGAATGAAAAGTACGGCATTGTGGAAGAAGATTTCATCTCCGCAGAACTGGAAGCTGTGCCTGCCGCCAATGCCAGAGAACTGGGTTTTGACCGCTCCTTCATCGGCTCTTACGGTCATGATGACCGGGTCTGCTCCTACGCGGAACTGGCTGCCCTGTTTGATCTGGATGTGCCGGAAAAGACTGCCGTGTGCATCTTTGCCGACAAAGAAGAGATTGGCTCTGAGGGTGTTTCCGGTATGCAGTCCGAAGCCTTTGATCTGTTTATGGCAGAACTCTGCAAGACCCAGGGTGCGGATCTGCGGACCTGCTACAGCAAGTCCTTCTGCCTGTCCGCCGATGTGACGGCCGCCTTTGACCCCAACTTCCCCGAAGTCTACGAGCGCAGAAACAGCGCCTATATCAATTATGGTATGGCACTTTGCAAGTACACCGGCGCAGGCGGCAAGAGCGGCGCATCCGATGCCTCCGCCGAAGTGGTCGGCTGGCTGCGGAAGCTGTTCAACGACAAGGAAGTCATGTGGCAGATGACGGAACTGGGCAAGACCGATGCCGGCGGCGGCGGTACGGTTGCAAAATATATGGCACAGCGGAACATTGACACCATCGATGCCGGTGTCCCCGTTCTGTCCATGCACGCACCTTTTGAAACCGTTGCCAAACTGGACTGCTACATGACCTACAAGGGCATGAAGGCTGTCTTTGAATCGGATCGATAAATAGAGTACGGATTGCCACGCCGCCATAGGCGGCTCGCAATGACCATCATGAAAGCGTGTCATTGCGAGCACCGAAGGTGCGTGGCAATCCGTTTCTTTATGCAGGAAGTTCTGATTTGTGCTGCAGTCGCAACCAACCGTGCCGGGAGGGGGTGTGGGGGAGATTGGCTTGGTTTGCGGGAGCAAACCTTCAAAGCCCTCGCCCACAGTCTTTTTCATCCAATACTTTTGGGACTTGCCAAAAGTATTGGCCTGCGGAGCATACAAATTATCAATATGGTGCCTACACACCTCTCCGTCATTTGCTCCGCAAATGCCACCTCCCCTCAAGGGGAGGCTTTTTATAGTGCGTACACGCACGATAGGCACATATTCCATTTTGCGATATAATAATCTCAACAAGGAGGTAATCATATGACAAAGAAACAATTTTCCATCAGAATAGACGAAATACTATTACAAAAGCTTCGAATTATCGCCAAGCATGAAATTCGTTCCGTTAATCAGCAAATCATCATATTCATTAAATCAGGTTTAAAATCCTATGAAGAAAAATAAATATCCCCCCGCATAGCGGGGGGTATTTCATTTTCGGGCATAGCCCTAATATTACTGGCAGCGCATAAATGCGCTTTTGGTTGGCCTGCCAGCCACGCACAGGATTACTTGCTACCCGTAAACGGGTCTCTTGG
>JAZNFJ010000009.1:0-3878 GCA_045589035.1 Candidatus Avilachnospira sp.
GATATCCCTATTTTAGCGAAAAATCGGCAGTTTGTCAAAAGATTCGGCTTATTCCGCAGAAAGCAGTTCTGCCGTACCGGCAATGGCAGCCGTACGGGCGGCATTTTCGTAATAGCGGCGGACATTGCAGATGCCCAGCTGCAGCGCTTCCACATCGCCGGGGCCGGTATATTCCGTGGAGAACCAGCCGTCATAACCCTGCCGCAGGAGCATGGCAAAGACCCGCTCAAAGTGCACGGAGCCATGACCCATGGGGACTTCGAGGAGATAGTTTCCTTCGGCAGAAATGTAGCAGCCTTCACCGGGATGGGGCATGGAGGCAGGTCTGACCAGATAGTCCTTCAGATGGACATGCTTGATCAGCGGCAGAAGCAGGCTTGCGAACTTCTCCGGCATTTCATCCACAAACAGGCAGTTGCCCAGATCCAGACACACACCGGCAGGACGATCCAGCTGACCCAGAAAATCACCAAAGCGGGCACTTCCGTTGCAGTAAAGTCCCTGATCTTCATACAGGCACAGAACCCCTTTGTCCGCGGCATAATCAAAGACTTCTCTGGCTCTGGGGGTCACACGATCCCGGATATCCCGGAAAGTCACAGGTCCGTAGGAAGGTGTCAGGCTCAGAGCAAGGGTATGGTGGAGATAGGGACTGCCGGCTGCGGCAGCACAATCCACCCACTTTTTCAGCTGAGAAACACGGTCCACACCGTCATTGGCTGCCAGATCCACACCGGCAGAAAAACAGGTGATCTCCAAGCCTTTTTCTCTGGCCTTGTCCGCAATGGCTTTGGCTGTTTCCGATCCACCCTGCTCCAATTCCAGCATGGGGAACAGTTCCAGACCGGGGATCCCCTCTTTCACGCAAAAGTCAATGACCTGATCGTAGGAAGTAAAAGACGGCGGCGCGGCAAATACAGAAAGTTTCATATGCTGCTCCCCTTTCAGACTTTTTCTTTATGATACCACACTTCCCCTTGCCGGTCATTAAATTATTTCGCAAGGATTTTATAGAATCTGTCGGTTTTATAAAAAGTGCGTCACCTTTTGGTGACGCACTTTGATTATTTGGTGAAGAAATCCACGGTGAAGGAGAAACTGGTCTGCGCACCGGGCTTCAGGAAGTGCAGCTGACCCTTCTGCCGCAGCACATCGCGGCCTTCGGGGGTGCAGTTTCCGGGCTCCAGACCCAGAACATAGTCGTGGCTGCCCATCATCTTCCATTCACAGAAGTGATCCAGCACCTTGGGGTCAAAGGAAATGGTCAGACCCACATTGGCATCGGGATTGTAGATGGATGCCTTGCCCTCGCCGTCAAACTCATGGAAGAAGCATTCTTCTTCGTAGCCTTCCGTGGGCGGCAGCATCTGCAGGCAGGTATCGATGTTGGCTGCAGCCTTATCGTTGCGGGGAATGATGCGGTCGGAGGGAATGGAAACTTCAGACTTTTCGCTGAGCAGCGGATAGCCCATATTCATATGGTACAGGATCATGACCGGGCTTTCTGTATCGCCGTGATTTTCCACGGTGTCAGTCAGAGTCAGCTTGTTCTCCACAGTGGAGAAGCGAATCTGGCGGTGCATCCGCAGCTTGCGGCTGAAAATACCGGAATCGTTGATATCCGCTTCCACCACCAGCGCATCGGCTTCCCGATGCCACCAGATGTGCTCAGCAGGGGTGTTGGCGATGCTGCCATGGAGGGGCAGCTTTTCGCCCTGATCTTCGCAAGGGCTGCCAACGGCAACCAGACCGCAGGTGGTCAAAAAGCCTGCCGTGAAGCTCTTGAGCCAGCCGGCTTCCACATGATCGTAATAAGCAGGTGCCACATAGCCGCAGGGAGAGAAGTAGCTGAGGTTGCGGCCCATAAAGGTCACGCGGGACAGGTCTGCACAGCGGTCTGCAGAAACGGTGCATTCCAGACCCAGACCGTTACGGACCTGCAGCAGGCGCATACCGTCGCCCTTGCCGCCAACCAGACGATGCTCTTCCACACCGGAGAGCTGACTTTCATGTCCAAGATATTTGCTGTACTGCATAAGTACCTCCATTAAACCGTTTTGGCAAATTCGCGGAATTTCTTATAGGTTTCGTACTGTTTTTTATAGTAGGCATGGCGCTCTGCGTCGGGCCGGACCACTTCGCCGTGACGGACGAAGTTCTTTGCCAGCTTACAGATGCTCTCTGCCTCGGTCACTGCGGCAAAGCCCAGAATGGCACTGCCCAGGGCGCCGGTTTCATCGGTCTTGACGGGAACGATCTCACGACCCCAGACATCGGCCTTTACCTGCAGCCAGACGCTGGACTTGGCACCTCCGCCGCAGGTGTACAAACGGGTAGGATTGACTTGACCTTCGCCCAGTTTTTCCAGATTGTACTGCATTTCAAAACACAATCCTTCCAGAATGGCGCGGTAGATCTCCGGCAGAGTCGTTCCGGTAGTCAGACCTGCCACAAGGCCTGTGGCATTGGGGTCCACCTCGGGCGTGCCGCCCATACCCTGAAAGAAGGGCAGAACCAGCAGCTTGGTAGGTTCTGCGGGGCAGACACGGTTCAGTAGATCATAGATGCTGCAGCCTTCTTCGACTGCCTGCTGCCGCAGATGGGCAGCCAGAGCATCCCGATACCACTTGACCACAGCGCCGCCGGAAACATTGTAGGCGTAGGTCACATAGCCCAAGTCATCCAGATAAGGCACGCAGGCAAAGTTATTTTCCACAAAGTTCCTGCCGGGCATTTCGGCAAACAGCGGGGTGATGCACTCCACGGTGCCGGTGGTATCCACAGCTTCGCCCACATTGCAGACACCTGCGCCCAGGGCATTGACGATCTGATCGTGACAGCCGCTGACCACCTTGACGGTTTCGGGCAGACCGAACTGCTTTGCCAGTCCCGGCAGGATCTGACCCACCACGGTGCCGGCGGTTTTTACCTCGGGCAGCTGCTCCATCCGGAAACCGGCAGCTTCCACCAGTTCCTTGGACCAGCAATGGTTCTTTACATCGTACAGCAGGCTGCGGCAGGCCAGAGATTCGTCACAGACCGCTTCACCGGAGAAGCAGAAGGACAGATAGCTTGCCACAAACAGATACTTCCACACAGGTTCGCTGACAGCTTTTTCCGTATAGAGCATCTTGGACAGAGAATAGGATGCATCGGGCAGAACGCGGTTCACTTCCATGAACTTTTCTGCGCCGATTTTTGCCACCACGGCATCAAAATCCGCACTTTCAGAGTTGGCGAAGTACAGAATCACATCAGTCAGAGCCTTGCCGTCCTTTGCCACGGGGACAAAAGATTCGCCGAAGGAAGAAACGGTAATGGCGACCACTTCGGAGGGGTCAGCCAGTTCTTTGACACAATTTTCTGTCACATAAAATACGGAATTTTTCAACACTTCCGCATCCAGATTGACTTTTCCGGAAGGATTGGGATATTCCTGATAGGACAATGCCAGCTGGGTGCCGTCCTCGCGGAAGGCCACACATTTACAGCCGGTACCGCCAATATCAATACCAAGACTGATCATAGGGATCACCTCATTATTGCAATTCTCAAAAGGCGGCTCGTAATGAGCCGCCTTGGTAAATTAGTCGATATCCACCCAGTCGTAGCCCAGATAGCTGGTGAAGGCTTCCTTCAGGACTTCCTTCACATGGCCTTCCACGATAGCGGTATGATGCTTGAAACCGCCGCGAGCCAGCTTGATCAGCTTGTTCTGCAGGTCGGGAATCTCGCAGACGCCGCCGCAGCCGAAGAATTCGGGCTCGATGACATCATCAGTGAACTTGGCCTCAGAAGCATAGATGATGATCTTACCGTCCTTGGTCTGGCAGTTGGAGATGGTCACAGGCATAGCCTTGATGCGGCCTTCGTTGCAG
>JAZNFJ010000010.1:0-11185 GCA_045589035.1 Candidatus Avilachnospira sp.
CTCTGCGGATGCCGGTCAGCTGGAAGCGGCCCAGTTCCTTGTTCTGCTTCGCCATGGGCCGTTCGCCCTGCAGGACATGGACATCCACGGAGGACTGGTAGTTGGCGGCGGTGGTGAAGATCTGGCTTTTGCGGATGGGCAAGGTGGTGTTCCGGTCGATGATGCGGGTGCAAATGCCGCCGACGGTTTCAATACCCAGAGAAAGGGGCGTCACATCCAGCAGGAGCAGGCCTGTAACCGTGCCGGACAGCACACCACCCTGCAGACAGGCGCCCATGGCCACACATTCGTCGGGATTGATGCCCTTGAAGGGCAGACGGCCTGTGACGGTCTGGACCATCTCCTGGACAGCGGGGATTCTGGTGGAGCCGCCTACCAGCAGCACTTTGCTGATCTGGGAAATGGAGACGCCGCTGTCGTTGATAGCCTGATCCATGGGGCCTCTGGTGGCCTGGACCAGATGGTAGGTCAGTTCATTGAATTTGGCTCTTGTGAGGGTCAGTTCCAGATGGAGCGGTCCATCCCGACCCACAGCGATATAGGGCAGAGAAACCATGGTCTGGCTGAGGGCGGAAAGCTCGATTTTCGCCTTCTCCGCCGCTTCCCGGATCCGCTGCATGGCAACGGGATCCCGGCTCAGATCCAGCCGGTGCTCCTGCTTAAAACAGGAAACCAGATAATCGGCAACGCAGTTGTCAAAATCGTCGCCGCCCAGATGGTTGTTGCCGGCGGTGGCGAGGACTTCGATGACCCCGTCGGAAATATCCAGAATGGACACATCAAAGGTACCGCCGCCCAGATCATAGACCATGATCTTCTGGCTTTCTTCCTTGTCCACACCGTAGGCCAGGGCGGCTGCGGTGGGCTCATTGATGATGCGGCGAACATCCAGACCGGCGATTTTGCCGGCATCCTTGGTAGCCTGCCGCTGGGCATCGGTAAAATAGGCGGGAACGGTGATGACCGCTTCCGTCACCGGTCTGCCCAGATAGCTTTCGGCATCGGTTTTCAGCTTCTGGAGGATCATGGCGGAGATCTCCTGGGGGTTATACCGCTTGCCGTCAATATTGACTTTATAGTTGGAACCCATTTCCCGCTTGATGGAGGAAATGGTGCGGCTGTGGTTGGTCACGGCCTGCCGTTTGGCGATCTGACCCACCATCCGCTCGCCGGTCTTGGCAAAAGCCACCACCGAAGGGGTGGTGCGGCTGCCCTCGGCATTGGCGATGACCACCGGCTCGCCGCCTTCCATAACGCAGACGCAGCTGTTGGTGGTGCCCAGATCGATTCCGATGATGTAAGACATAGGCTGCTCCTTTTAGCGGTTGTCGTACTGCTGCCAGCCGGGGTTCTGCTGGGTCTGATACTGCTGGTAGTAGTATCTGGCAGGTCGGAAGAGCAGAGCTCTGCCCATACAGCTGACCAGATTGAGCAGGATGATGATGGTAAAGATCAGCCGCAGGAAGGAAAAGGGTCTGGGGCGGGAGGAATGGTAGGTATATCGGTAGCCGCCCTGATTTTGCTGGTTCTGCTGCTGCTCGGTGAACTGGCGGAAGAACTCTTCAAAGGGGTCTGTGCCGGAGCCTGTCTGCCAGGTGTAGGTCTGCTGGCCTGTAAAGGGGCTGCCGGTCTGAGTCTGCTGCCACGCCTGAGGGTTCTTGATCCGGTCATAGGCCTGATTGACCTCGTTCATCTTCTGTGCCGCTGTGGGATCACCGGGATTTAAGTCCGGATGATATTTTTTGGCCAGACGCCGATATGCAGTTTTGATCTCGTCCTCTGTGGCAGTCCGTGGAACGCCAAGAACTTCATAAGGGTCTCTTGCCATAAAAAATCCTCACTTTGTTTGTTCGTACCTTGTAGTATAGCACATCCGCACGGAAAATAAATGAACAATTCATAAAGAAATGCATAAAAAACAGGGCGGATTGCATGGCAGTCCGCCCTATGATGGTTAAATTTCTTTCAACCTCGGCAAATTCCACCGATAATGGGTAGCCAGCATGCGGATGATAAACACCAATGCCATGGTCACAGGGGTGGTAAACAGGTCGCTGATGCCCATGCGGTATAGGATCAGATAGACCAGCGCACCTGCCAGCACCGCCACGGCATAGACATGCTTGTGGAGGATGCCGGGCATCCGCTGGACGAACAGATCCCGCAGCAAGCCGCCGCCAACGCAGGTCAGCAGGCTGAGGAACACAAGGAAAAAGCCGTTGTCGCCATAGCCGTAGCGGATACCGGTTTCCATACCGACTACCGTGTAGGCGCCCAGACCCATAGCATCGAAGATATTGGCAAGGGCTTCCATGTGAGGCTCCACCCGGTGGTACAGCTTGCCAAAGATCCGGGCAAAGAGGAACAGAAGCAATGCTGTGGCAGCGGCAACGATGGCATAGACCGGATTGCGGAACATCATGGGCGGCGTGCAGCCGATGATCAGATCCCGGATAAATCCGCCGCCAAGGGCGGTGACGATGCCCAAAGTGACGATACCGAACAGATCCAGCCGATGCTTCAGGGCGACTGTTGCACCGGACAGGGCAAAGGCCACGCAGCCGATCATATCGGCAATGTTGAAGAGAATTTCAGAAAAACTCACAGCAATTCCTCCCATTGGCTCTCGCCAAAGACAGTCAGGCCCTTTTCGGTCAGAAGCTGGGCAGTGATGCCCATACCGGGGATGCGGTTGCGGCTGAATGTGCCGTCGTAAATTTCTTTGCTGCCGCAGCTGGGGCTGCGTTCTTTCAGAAGGGCTTTTCGGCAGCCGCTGATCCGGGCAAGGCGAAGGGCGGATTCTGCGCCGGCGGTATATTCTGCCGTCACATCTGCGCCTTCGGCGGTGATGACCGCTCCATTCTGCCGTTCTGCCGGTGTTCTGGGGGTAGGAAGTCCGCCCAGTTGCTCCGGACAGACAGGAATGAGGGTGTACCGCTCCTGCAATTTCTGCAAATGTTCGAAGGGCTTCTCCTTGCCGTCATAGCGGCAGGGGATGCCCAGCAGGCAGGCGGAAATCAGCAGGGGTTCTTTCTCCTTCTTGGGCGCAGGCAGCCGGAGATCCGGCAGTTCCTTGCCGTCCAGCACCGCCTGCACAAGGGTGTCCCCCTCGTAGACCAGCTTCAGAGAGAAGAAGGGCGCATTCTGCTCCAGCAGTTCCAGGAACAGCTTGTCGCCTTCCCACAGGGTCAGTTCCCGCAGGCGGGATTTCTCGATCCATTCCAGATCCCCTTCGTCGCAGGTCTTCAAATCCCCGTGGAAACCATGGGCGGTGAACAGGTGCATGTATTCCGCATCGTCCTCCGGACCGGAAACAAAGGTCACAATGCCCCGATACCGCCATGCGGTCAGGGTCAGACCCGTTTCCTCCATGGCCTCCCGGAGCAGGCAGTCTTCGGGGCTTTCCTGAAACTCAAATTTGCCGCCGATGCCGATCCACTTGTCGTGGTTGATGTCGTTTTCCTTTTTCACCCGATGGAGCATCAGGTATTTGTCATCCTGCTCAATGTAGCAGAGGGTCGTATTGCGAATCACTTCCGAACCTCCCTGTTGAAATTCATTGATATGATTGTATCAGACCGGTTCTGCCTTGACAAGGCTTTCCAACAGTTCCACCACATGGGGCAGATCCGCTGCCGCAAGGTCGGAATAGTGGAGCACCAGCTTGCTTTTGACGGCTTCTTCCGGCAGATCCAATCCGTACTGCCGCAGACAGGCGGCACGGATGCCGGCTGTTTGCAGCCGTTTCTCGATGACTTCATCGGGCAGCGCCGTCTGCAAATGCAAAAGCAGGTGCAGACCGGCTTCATCGCCGCCGATAGTGATGGCATCGGCGTGGTCGGATTGGGTCAGAAGGGAGAGAAATTCATCCCGCAGGAGCCGATACCGCCGCTTCATGCGGCTGACATGCTTTTCAAAATACCCTTCGTCCAGAAATTTCGCCAATGTCAGCTGCTCAAAGCTGGGAACAGTGCAGCTGTAAAAGCCCAGCTGCTGCCGGTAGCGGACCATCAGACTGTCCGGCAGGATCATATAGCTGATACGCAGTGCCGGGGTGATGGTTCTGGAGAAGGTGTTCAGGTAAATGACTCTGCCCAGAGTGTCCATGCTGAACATGGTGGGCACAGGCTTGCCGGAGAAGCGGAATTCCGAGTCGTAGTCGTCCTCGATGATCCATTGATCCTCTCTGCCGCCCACCCAGTTCATCAGCTGCCGCCGGCGGACAATGGGCATGACCACACCGGTGGGGTACTGGTGCCCCGGAGAGATGTGCAGGACATCTGCATGGGAAAAGAGCAGGCTGGTGAGGGATGCGCCGCTTTCATCCAGCGAAATGGAGGCAGTGTCCACACCGTTGGCAGCATAGACCTGCCGGATCTTCCGGTGACCGGGATTTTCCAGTCCGTAGCGCAGATCCCGCCCCAATAATTGTATTAATATGTTATAAAGGTATTCGGCGCCGGCACCGATGACGATGTTTTCCGGGGAAACGGTCATGCCCCGGCTGCGCAGGAGCAGACCGGCAATGGCATTGCGCAGAGCCGGCAGTCCCGTGTTGGGAGGGGGCTGCAGCAGCAGGTTGTGGTCATCCAGCAGGACGCTCCGCATGAGTTTGGCCCAGACGGAGAAGGGAAACTGCTCCGCCGAAACCGTGGGCGGGGGCGCAGGCAGTTCCGTGGAGAATGTCTGCCCCGGGCGGAACTGGGGCAGGGCTTCCAAAGTTTCCGCATAGTAGCCGGAACGGGGCCTGGAGAGGATGTAGCCCTCTGCCAGAAGCTGGTCGTAGGCCTTTTCCACAGTGATGCGGCTGATGTTCAGATGCTCCGCCAAGGTCCGCTTGGAGGGGAGTTTTTCGCCTCCCGCAATGGCGCCGGAGAGGATGTCTTCCTTCAGCGCCCGGTAGAGCTGTTCATATAAAGGTGTTTTGCCGTTGGGCGAAAGCACATAAGTACGCAAGAAAATCCCCTCCTTTCTGCAGTCTACAACAAAAAGTATAGCGGAAAAGTGGGAAATGTGCAAGTTTTTCCTTGACAAACAGGGTCTTGTCCCATATAATGATTGAGCCTGTCTGCACAGGCATGAAAGAATCCTTGCCACCGGCTCGTTCGGTGGCCATACGTCCAAAAGGAGGTGCAACGAAATGGCAAAGATTTCCGGCAAGTATGAGGTCCTCTATATCATCGACCCCGCTAAGGGCGAAGAGGGTATCGCGGCTCTCGTGGAAAAATTCAAGGCACTCGTTGAAGCAAACGGTACTCTGACCAGCATTGACGAGTGGGGCAAGCGCCGCATGGCTTATCCCATCAACGATCTGATGGAAGGCTACTATGTCCTGATGACCATGGACGCCAAGCCCGAGTTCCCCGCAGAACTGGACCGCGTGTTCAAGATCACGGAAGGCGTTATGCGTTCTCTGATCACTGATGTGGAACTGTAAGGAGGCGATTTCATGCTGAACCATATCGTTCTCATGGGTCGTCTTACCCGTGACCCCGAGCTTCGGCGTACGGGAAGCGGAACCCCTGTGGCAACCTTTACGCTGGCTGTGGACCGTGACTTCGGTTCCCGTGAAAGCGGCGAAAGGGAAACGGATTTCATTGACATCGTCACCTGGAGAAGCACCGCGGAATTTGTTTCCAAGTACTTCGCCAAGGGTCGCATGGCAGTGGTTTCCGGCCGACTGCAGATCAGAAACTGGAATGACAAGGACGGCAACAAGCGCCGCTCCGCCGAAGTTGTGGCAGACAATGTCTACTTTGGCGACAGCAAGCGTGAAGGCGCCACCGGCGGCTTCGACCAGACTTACGGTCAGCCCGCTGCCTATTCCCAGCCCGCATTCAACCAGCAGCCCGCTTACGGCTACGATCAGGCAATGCCCGGTCCTGCCGCGGACTCCGGTTTCGCCATGCTGGAAGGCGATGACGACCAGCTCCCCTTCTGATCCGCATAAATACGAATTTTTTCACGATCACTTCAAGATAGGAGGAAACCTCAATGGCTAACGATAAGATGCGTCCTCGTAAGCGCAAGAAGGTATGCAGCTTCTGCGTCGATAAGGTCGAGCATATCGACTACAAGGATACCGCAAAGCTCCGCCGTTACCTGTCCGAGCGCGGCAAGATCCTGCCCCGCCGTACCACCGGTACCTGCGCTGCTCATCAGCGTCAGCTGACCGTCGCCATCAAGCGCGCACGGCACATCGCCCTGCTGCCCTACGTGGCTGACTAATTTGCATACGAAAACCACCGAAGCCTCGCTTCGGTGGTTTTTTCTTATTTGCAGTAAAAAGCCTCCCTCTGATGAGGGAGGTGCCGAACGATAGTGAGGCGGAGGGAGAGAAAGAAAAAATCTCTCCCCCAGTCAGCCTTGCGGCTGACAGCCCCCTCGTCAGAGGGGGCCGTTATTACTTATTCTTCGCTGTAGATCTTTGCGATGTCGGTGATGATTTCCACGCACTTTTCCACGCCGATCAGACCGGAGTTCAAAGACAGATGATAATTCTTGGCTTCGCCCCAGTTGCGGCCGGTGTAGTGCTTGTAGTAGACCTTGCGCTTGTTGTCCTTTTCCGTCAGACGCTTCTGCGGGGTCTGCTTGGTTTCGCCGTACAGCTCCACAATGCGCTTTGCCCGGCGTTCCATGTCGGAATGGATGAACACATGCAGGGCATCTTCCCGATCCCGCAGGATGTAGTCGGCGCAGCGGCCGATGATGACGCAGGGACCTTCGTCAGCCAGCTTGCGGATCACATTGGTCTGGCAGACAAACAGCTTATCAGACATGGACATAGAGCCCATGGTAGCCATGGGGTTGGGGGACACGGCGATGTTAAACAGGAAGCTGCTGGTCACAGGCGCATATTCGCCGGCTTCTTCAATAAAATCGGCATGATAACCGCTTTCTTCCGACACCTTGTCCACAAGTTCTCTGTCGTAGCAGGGGATGCCCAGCCGTTTGGCGACTTCCCGTCCAATGGTACGACCGCCGCTGCCGAAGGCACGGCTGATGGTGATCACTTTTTTCGTCATAGTATCGACCTCCTCGTGGATTGTGTGCCTATTATACAATAGAGATCGGAAAATTACAAGGGTTTTTGTTCATTATCACCTTGCGGGATGGAATTTCTTCCCTTGGGTGGCAAAACAGGACACCACTCCGGCAGCGGCAGCCGCTGCATGGCGCCGAAAATTTTGGTTTTCAGATCCGGATACTGCTTCTGCAGCACCGCCAGCAAATCCTTGACCTCCTGCCGCTTGGTGGATTTGTCCGCCGGGCAGGTGTTGTGGACCACGGGCAGTTCCTGCCGCTGAGAGAAGGATGCCACGGCTTTTTCGCCCACATAGAGCATGGGTCGGATCTGGGTGACCTCCATGCGGCTGAGCCAGGTCACCGGCTGGAAGCAGCTGAGGCGGCCTTCATAGAACAGGCTCAGAAGGAAGGTTTCCACCGCATCGTCATAGTGGTGACCCAGGGCGATCTTGTTGATGCCCTTGGCTTTCATGGCATCGTGGAGGGCACCCCGGCGCATTTTGGCGCACATGGAGCAGGGGTTCTTCTCCTTCCGGGCATCAAAGATGATGGGGCCGATCTCCGTGTGCAGGCAGGTGTAAGGCACGCCCAGTTTTTCGCACAGTTCTGCCACGGGAGAGAAGTCCATTCCCGGCAGACCCATATCCACGGTCAGGGCTTCCAGCTCGAACTTTTTGGGGTAATATTTCTGCAAGCCTGCCATCAGAACCAGCAGGGCAAGGGAGTCCTTCCCGCCGGAAACACCCACGGCGATCCGGTCGCCTTCTTCGATCATTTGATAGTCGTCCACGCACCGGCGGACAAGACCCATAAGATGCTGCATAAAAAGCTCCTTTTTTACGAAAAATGCGAAACGAGGAAACGAGAGCAAACGAGAGAAAAACGGAGCATTTGCGAGATTGCTCTACGGAAAATAAAAATTTCAAAAAATGTGCTTGACAGGAAAAAACTCCTGTGTTATAAAGAGTAAGCGCGTTTTACGGGGCAAAAATGTGACCTGTGCTATTTATTGTAGCGAAGCGCGGTTCGTTTGTCAAAAAATTTGTATATTCTGAAGGCAAAGCCTTCAATGGAGGTAACACAAATGTCCACTACTATGGCTAAGAAGGAGACCGTCCAGAGAAACTGGTACGTTCTCGATGCAGCCGGTAAGCCCCTGGGCCGTACCGCTGTGACTGCTGCCAAGCTGCTGCGCGGCAAGCACAAGCCCGACTTCACCCCCAACGTTGACTGCGGTGATTTCGTCATCATCATCAACACCGATAAGGCTGTTCTGACCGGCAAGAAGGCCGAGCAGAAGAAGTACTATCATCACACCGGTTGGGTCGGCAACCTGAAGGAAGTCAAGTATCGCATTCTGATGGAAGAGCGTCCCGAGTTCGCAATGGAACTGGCTGTCAAGGGCATGCTGCCCAAGACCTCCCTGGGCCGCGCTGCCATGACCCGTCTGAAGCTGTACGCAGGCGCTGAGCACAACAATGCTGCCCAGAAGCCCGTCGCTTGGACTCTGGACTAATCAGGGAGGGAACAGAATATGTACGAGAGCAAAAGAACTTACCACTACGGCACCGGCCGTCGGAAGTCTTCCGTCGCACGCTGCCGCGTTTATGAAAACGGCACCGGTTCCATCACCATCAACGGCCGCGACATCGACGATTACTTCGGTCTGGACACCCTGAAGCTGCTGGTTCGCCAGCCTCTGGCTCTGACCGATCTGGTCGGCAAGGTCGATCTGGTCATCACTGTCGCCGGCGGCGGCGTCACCGGTCAGGCCGGTGCGATCCGTCATGGCGTTTCCCGCGCTCTGCTGGGTCTGAACCCCGAGTACCGTGCTGCCCTGAAGGCTGCCGGCTTCCTCACTCGCGACCCCAGAATGAAGGAAAGAAAGAAGTACGGCTTGAAGGGCGCTCGTCGCGCACCTCAGTTCTCCAAGAGATAATTTTCTTCGAGAGATTTATGTCCCGGAAGTCCTTGCGACTTTCGGGACTTTTTTTGAACTGATGTGCGTCCTCGCGGCATAGCCGCTGCGGTCGGGACTAAAAATGTGCCACCGGCACATTTTCTTAACGTCCCGACAGTTCTCCAAGCGCTGATTGGGAACATATGCACTTTCAAAGAAGACCACCTTTGGGTGGTCTTCTTTTTTGCTATAAAGGGCGCGGATTGCCACGGCTCGCTTTGCGAGCCTCGCAATGACCATCGTTATAAGGTGTCATTGCGAGGGCTGAAAGCCCGTGGCAATCCGTTACTCCTTTATTCTGCATTTTGCATTTTGCATTTCTCTGTGTTATAATAAACTCCCAACCGACAAATTTCGACGTAGGGAGGAACTTCCTTTGAAAAAGACAAACAAACGTAATTTCTGGATCGCGGGCTGTCTGCTGGCGGTTTTCGCACTCTGGACGGCGTTGGTAAAACTGGTGGACCTGCAGACCATCGGCCCGGAAGACTCTGTGGTGGGCTTCGCCGCTATCAATGGCTTTTTCCACAATCTCACCGGTGTCCATATGTCCATCTATGACCTGACGGACCTGCTGAGTATTCTGCCTCTGGGCATCATCGGCATTTTTGGTCTGCTGGGTCTGATTCAGTGGATCAAGCGGAAAAACCTGCTGAAGATCGACTACAGCATCCTTGTCCTCGGCGGTTTTTACATCGTGGTGCTGGCGATTTTCGTGTTCTTCGAAAAATTCGTCATCAATTACCGGCCCATCCTCATCGAAGGTGTGCTGGAGGCATCCTACCCCTCTTCCACCACCATGCTGGTCATGTGCGTCATGCCCACAGCCATGCTGCAGTGCCGTGACCGCATCCAAAACAAGGCATTCCGTACGGTTGTCCTCCTTGCTATGGCAGCCTTTACGGCATTTATGGTCATCGGCAGACTGATCTCCGGTGTCCATTGGCTCACCGACATCATTGGCGGCGCCATCCTCAGCGCAGGACTGGTCGTGCTCTATACCGCTTTTGCTGGTTTGGAACGGAAATAATTGGAAAACCGCCCTTTTGGGCGGTTTTTCTTATAAATGTTCTTTGCAGGACCAGTCGGTGACGGTCAGTTTCAGAACGGCGGTGGCGGCTAATGTTTCCGGGCGGAATGTCCAGTCTGCCCGTCCGGTATGATGCAGCATAATGGCCTGCAATCCATGAATTTTCTGCTCGGTTTGCTCCAGCTGCTCCATGTTTCCCTTGCCCATGATGCAGCGATAGGCGAAAGTGCAGTCACATCCGACATTGCCGACGGTCAGGGCATGCTTTGCGTCTGCCTCGAAGCTGACTGTCTGCTGTTTGGGCAGCAGGTCCAGCTTTCGCCCCTCTTTGGCGCAGTGGAAATACAGATACAGCTGTTCGCCTTCCGTTTCAAAGCCGAAATTCATGGGTACGATGTAGGCCTCTCCATCATCCACCAGGCCGATTCGACAGCAGTCGCACTCTGCCAGATAGGAAAGTATTTTGGAAAAGTCGGTGATTTCCCTGTCTTTTCTTCTCATAATATCACTCCCGCTTCCCATTATAGCAGAAAAAGCCGGGAAGAAAAACCTTGACAATCGATTTTTTCAGTCGTATAATCGCCATAGAATCGAATAGAGAAAACCGTTGAAGTGGAAGTAACGGCGGCGATGCTCATCCAGAGAGTCCGGGGTGCTGAGATCCGGGCAGAAAACAAACCGTCAAATGGCCCACGGAGGGCGCAGTCAACAGCGAAAGCCCAGTATGCTGCGACGCAGGACCCGCGTCAGAGGTCGGGGATATGTCAGTATCCCGAAAAGCGCACGGCACGGCCGTGAATCAAGGTGGCACCGCGGAGTAACATTCGTCCTTGACAGACTGGTTGTCTGTCGGGGATTTTGTGTTTTTGGAGGGATTTTCCATGTATCTGCTGACCAAACGATGGCGCTGCCGAAACCAATTTTGAACATACATCTATACTATATATAAATGGAGGAACCAATTATGATTTTTAACGGCATTGATTTTGATACTTATTTCCGCCACTATCCCGATGCAAAGGGCTTTTTCGGCAAGTACGGCGGCTCTTATGTGAATCCTGAACTGCAGAAGGCCATGGATGAGATCACCGAGGGCTATTGCACCATCGCCCAGTCCAGAAAGTTCATCGCAGAACTCCGCCGCATCCGCAAGGAGTTCGAGGGCCGTC
>JAZNFJ010000011.1:0-3620 GCA_045589035.1 Candidatus Avilachnospira sp.
GGTCCAGCGGCACATTCTCCATGCCGCCAGTGACTATGCCGGTCACCTGTGCCAGACCATCCTGCGCAAGCGGGAGGCTCTGCCCGGTGTGGCATGCCGTGTGGAAGAGGCTCTTGCAGAGAGCATTTCCCATCTGAACAATGACCTGCTGGAACAGGTCACAGCCCTGAAGACCGACATCAACACCGTGCCTGCCAATGCCGACCATAAAGCTCTGCTGCTGTACTACCACGATGTGGTTTTTGCGGACATGAACAAACTCCGCGCCACCATCGACCATCTGGAAACCCTGGTGGCTGCCGACTACTGGCCCTTCCCCAACTACTACGATCTGCTGTTCTATGCATAAGAAAAACCGGAACACCAAACGGTGTTCCGGTTTTTTAGGCTCCCCTTGAGGGGAGCTGTCGCTGAAAGCGACTGAGAGGTGTGCGCTGGCATTATCGAATGTTCCAAAACACCTCTCCGTCACGACTTCGTCGTGCCACCTCCCCTCAAGGGGAGGCTTTTGTTTATTCTTCCGTTTCTATGTAAATTTCCTCGGTTTCCTGCTGCCCTTTTTGCAAAAGACTTTCCGCCATTCCATAGTTCCTTTCTTCTATGGCTTTTATGGCAGATGTAACTGCGTTGAACAATGCCAGATACATTTTCTTATAATCAGCATCATACCTCTCCATCTTCCTTTCACCTCCGTCCGCTATTTTGGTATTACTAAATTTATTTTATTATATTTGGTAATACCAAATATATCAACCTCATTTCGACATATACTGAAAGTCGATGGAGGTGAGGACGATCAATACAAGGAAATTGGAACTGGGGAACCGCAATCTCATCGGCGCACGAGTGACACAGGCAAGAAAAGCCAGAAATATGACACAAGCCGAACTGTTGGCAAAATTACAACTGGCTGGAGTCGATATGAGTATCCCTGCCTTGTCTTTGTTGGAAGGTCAAAAACGACCTGTTTCTGACATTGAATTGAGTGCCTTTGCTGATATTCTCCATGTTTCCGTCAACTGGCTTTTAGGGAAAGAAGAATAAACACCTCTGCTTGAAAACATGCAAGCAGAGGTGTTTATTCTTCTTATTTACTTCCAAAATCCACCGGTTCGTGCTCCCGCAGAGGGGCTAAGAAGCCCAGTTCCGCAAGGCGGTTCTGGATCTCATCCAGCGTTTCCGTATCGTCGGCAGTGACCGTGTGGTAATGATAGGCATCGGTAACTTCCATCAGCAGCGTGGAGCTTCCCTCCTGCAGACGGGCGATAAAGGCTGCAACATCCTTTCTGGAACGGATCTTCAACTCTCCTCTGACCACACCGTAAACACGATGATAGACAAAGACATCTTCCACTTTGCCGCCCAGATCCACCATTTCCTGCAGTTCCTGCTCTGTCTGCTCCGGTGTATGGCGCACCTTGAACACACGGCTGCAGTCCTCCTGCTTCTTGGGGAGAATATACCCCTGGAACGTGGAAACGATTTCCGTTTCACCCTGACTGCGCAGCAATGCCATATCCTGCACAATGATCTGGCGGCTGACCCCCAGTTCCTTTGCCATTGCAGAACCGGGCAGCGGTGCATCCGCCTGCTTCAGCATTTCCATGATTTTCTTCCGTCTTTCCGCTCCGTTCATACAGGTATCCCTCTCCTACTTTTTCTTTTATTGTACTTCAGATGCCCGTTTTTTGCAATACACCTGACAAGACAATTGTAAAATTTTTCGTTTTTTGCTATACTAAAGAAAAGGAGGCCTGTTTATGAAGACAGCTTTGATCACCGGTGCTTCTGCCGGTCTGGGATTGGAATTTATCCGCCAAATTCACGATGTGTTTCCCGAAATTGAATGTTTCTGGCTGGTTGCCAGACGGCCGGAACGGGCAGACCTGCCGGAGATCCCCGGTGTTCTGCTGAAGCCTGTGGCATTGGATCTGACCGCAACGGACTGTGCCGGTCAGCTGGGGCATCTGCTGGAAGAGGAAAAGCCCCAAATTGAACTGCTCATCGGCTGTGCCGGCTGCGGCTATCTGGGCAATTTTGAGCAGACGGATCTTGGCGAACAGCTGCGGATGGTGGATCTCAATGTCCGCGCCCTGACCGCTGTGACCCGGACGGTTCTGCCCTTTATGCCCGACGGCAGCCACATCATCCACATTTCTTCCATCGCATCCTTCGTCCCCACTGCCAGAATGACGGTCTACGGTGCGACCAAATCCTATGTCAGCGCATTCTCCAGAGGTCTGCACACGGAATTGAAACCCCGGAAGATTTCCGTCACCGCCGTCTGCCCCGGCCCCATGGAAACAGAATTTCTCTCTGTGGGACGCATCAAAGGGCAGTCCAAAACCTT
This sequence comes from Candidatus Avilachnospira sp., assembly GCA_045589035.1. Classification (GTDB taxonomy): domain Bacteria; phylum Bacillota; class Clostridia; order Oscillospirales; family Oscillospiraceae; genus Avoscillospira. Next base: position 2,351 of record JAZNFJ010000011.1, read on the forward strand.
TGATATGCTTCCCTACTGCGACCCTGTCAATGTGGTCCGCGGTGCGCTGAAAGCTACCAAGCATCACCGGGCAGTCTACACCCCCAGAGCACTCTATAAGGTCTACCGAGTACTGGCATCCCTCATTCCCCACGCCATTTTCGTCCATTTCGCAAAAACCTGATAATTTTTTGCAAAAATATCCCCCCACCGGGCTTGTGCCGGTGGGGGGAATTTGTTACAGTAGCGAAAAAGAAGATAACTTGGGAGGTTTCCCTATGAAAAAAATGATTGTTCTGCTGCTGGCGCTGCTGATGCTCACCGGCTGCGGTCAGACTTCCAAACAGGAAAACACCTTGGTCTACGGCTCCGGTGATTATGACTCCATCAACCCCATTATGAACGAGCACTGCGAAATCAAGCACCTGCTCTTTGACAGCCTTGTCAAGCGGGACGGCGAAGGCAATCTGGTCCCCTCCCTGGCGGAAAGCTGGACTTATGAGGAAGCCACTATGACCTATCATTTCATTCTGCGCTCCGATGTGAAATGGCATGACGGCGAAGCCTTCACCGCCGAGGATGTAAAGTTCACCATTGAAGCCATTATGAACCCGGACAACGGCTCTGAGAACTATCCCAATTATATGGAAATCGCGGAAATCCATGCCATTTCCGATACGGAAATCGCATTCGTCCTCTCCGAGCCCAACTTCGCATTTCTGGACTACATGACCATGTCCATTCTGCCTGAGCATCTGCTGCGGGGCGAAGATATGTGGGAATCTGACTACTTCAAATCTCCCATCGGCACCGGCCCTTACAAGCTGGCTGAGTGGGATGTGGGGCAGGCCATCGTCATGACCAAAAATGAAGACTATTTTGAGGGCTCCGCCAACATTGACACGGTCATCTTCAAAATCGTCACCGACGACACCGCCAAGGCCCTGCAGCTGAAAAACGGCGAGTTGGATCTGGCGCAGGTCACCCCCAAGGATGCCGCCACCTTTGAAAACGCAGAGGGTCTGACGGTCTACGACATGAACACCTCTGACTACCGCGGCATTCTCTACAACTTCTGGAACGAATACTGGCAGGAAAATGCCGATCTGATCCCCGCCATCTCCTATGCCATTGACCGGCAGGCCATGGTGGATGCCGTTCTGTTGGGTCAGGGCTTCCCTGCTTACAGCCCCATTCAGCTGAATAAGTTTCACTTTGACGGAGTGGAGAAGTACGACTTCGATCTGGAGAAGTCTGCCGCTGCTTTTGCAGCTGCCGGCTGCGAAAAGGA
>JAZNFJ010000012.1:0-4718 GCA_045589035.1 Candidatus Avilachnospira sp.
AATGATCCCGCTGAGGACTTCGTCACCATGCTGAACGCCTATAACACCGGCATCATCAGCGAGGAGCGTATGACTGAGGCTCTGGCCCGTATTCTGGCTCTGAAGGCCTCCAAGGGTATGCACAAGATGACTCCGGAACAGCTCTGCGGCACCGACGAAGAACTGGCCACTGTGCTGGGCAACGCAGAATATAAGACTTACCCTGCTGAGGTCTCCAAGGATGCCTTGACTCTGGTCAAGAATCTGGATGAGGGAGTACTGCCCATCTCTCCCGAAAAGTATAAGCGCATTATGCTGGTCAATATCAAAGGCGCTGAAACACCTATGGGTAAGATTTCTGCCCTTGCATGGGGTAAAAAAGGAACGCCAAAGCGTCCTGTAGACAAACTCTGTGAAAAACTGAACGAAAAGGGTTTTGAAGCTTTTGTCTATGAATCCCCTCTGGATAAGATGATGAAGCTGGTGGAATCTGGTGGAAAGGCAGATCTGAACCTGTACTTCGCAGGCAAGAATGCCATCTCCGAGTTCGTAGCAGGCCAGGATTTGGTGATTTCCTTCTTCGATGTAGCCGGTGGCCATCCCTCCTTTGGTCTGTCTAAGGGCGGCGGTGAGATTCCCTGGTATGTCCATGAGCTGCCCGTTATCGGTGTTTCTGTGAATCTGCCTACCATGCTGGCAGATGCGCCTATGCTGCGTACCTACATCAATGCTTACGATTCCAGTGAGCATACGCTGAACGCTCTGGTGGATGCCATGATGGCAGGCCCCGAGGCCTTTAAGGGTATCGACCCGATTGACTCCTTCTGCGGAATGTGGGATACCCGTGTATAATTGAAGAAAAAGTGCAGGGCAGCTTGTAATACGCAAGCTGCCCTGTGAAACTATGGAGAAAACATTTTGATACGCTTGAAAAAGCACAATTACACTTTGTAAAGAAGTGTAAGGACAGAATTTAATTTTATGCTACATTAAAAATGGCTGCATCTGAATGGATGCAGCCATTTTTTCTATGCAGATAAATCGCAGGCAGCGATTATCTCAACCAACTTATAAAGCAACTGCCTCACTCAAATGCTTTCGTACTTGGTGATATGGGAACGCATATTTCTCCAACTCCTGCCGCTTTTGTTCCAGTAGCACCGACTCGTCTTCAAAGACCATTTCAAAAATTGCCATAGCTTTATTAAAGTGAACATTGGCCTGCTGAACATTCCCCTGTGCCAAGCTGATTGCTCCAAGGGTCTGCTGGATCAAGCCATAATCCAGGCACTGATCCGAGTTCAGTTCTCGGACCTTTCTGCCAAGCTTCATTACCGCAGAATAGCCCCGCTGTGCTTCACCCATGTCGGTCAGAAGCACGGCATAATTGTTGATCTGGGTAATGCTGTCGTGGCATCCGGTCAAACCATAGGATTCCAGCAAACTGATTCCCTGCTCCATGTGCAACTGGGCAAGATCGTATTTCATCTGTTTGTGATAGAGTGCGCCCAGATTGGAATGAATGTTAGAAGCAAAGTGGGCATTCTCCTTTGTAATCTCACCCAAGAGCCGCAATGCATCCTGAGTAAGCTGAATCGCTTTGGCAAGGTCTTTTTCACAAGCTGCCCTGTATTCCAAAAGATGGGCCTGATCGATGTTTGTACCTGTTCCATCAGCCAGAAACCGTTCCAATTCGCTGATAATGGCATTTATTCCCGGCTCGTAACGATACTTCTCCATATACTCAAATACATTTTCCAGGAACAGCAGGTAAGTCGGCACATCATCCTTTTGAATCAAGGCAATGATGTTCTCTACGGTCTGGAAAAACTGTCTGTGTCCCGGCATTTCGATGCCATGGAGCAGGCTGACTTCCTGCAAGCTGTCCAACATGGCGCGGCAGTTCTGAACGGAGGGTTTCAGTTCCTCCACCGCAACCTCCCGGATCATGGGATGCAGAGAAACATTGCGGTCACTTCCCGGCTGGACAAACCCCATCTCGATCAGGTCATTGACCGTGTTCAGATTTCTCAGCTTCAGCCAGCTGCCAAATCTCCGGACGGATATGCCCTTGGGGGGGATAAAGATCAGGCAGCGCATAATCTCCTGTTCGCCCTTGGATAGACGGTACAGAGAGAACAGGGTATGAATATGGTCATAGTAGGTGGCCTTTTTATTTCTACCATCTTTGGTGCTGCCAATCTTATCGTCAGCATCCATCGCAGTCTTTTCCACCTGCAGCTTTTTCAAAAGGGCCTTGGGTTTCAGCATACCATTGGACAGCAGCCGCGCAGCCAGTTCCACTGCGTAGGTATGTCCATGAAGCAAACCAATCATTTCCTCCAAGATTTCAATCTTTCTTCCTGCATCATAGAACTGACCCATCAACGCTAGCAGCGTATCCACAGGAAGCTCCTTGACTTCCTGAGAAATCTGATTTTCATATCTGCTGCGGGTGGTGAATAAGATTCTGCAACGGTATTTTAACATCACATCTAGGAACTCGTCCTGCTCCCTAGTCACATTGAAATTGTCCACGATCAGCAGGGTATCTTCTTTCAGACTGCGCAGGAAACGATTATGCCGCTTGAACCGGGCATCGTCAGATTCTTCCGGGAGATCGTCGGCAAAATCCATATCAATGATGTTCTGCATCAAATCGCCCACATAGTTCATGTACAGAATATTGGTGTATTCCTTGCTGTGCTGCTTGGCATACATCTTCGCCAATTCGCTTTTGCCAATGCCGGGAATTCCATGGAGGAATACCTTGCTGTGATCCATCAACAGTTCGTGGAGCTGAACCAGTTCCTGATCTCTACCAACAAACCATCGGCAGGGCTTCGGCATATCGCTGTCAAAAATGAAATCCCGGAGAGCGGGAGAAAGATTGCCCGGTGTCAGAAGTTGCTTGGAACGCACATCCCGTTTCTCAAACCACAGCTGCATAGCAAAACAGAGGATGTCAGTGATGAACACCGCCTCATCGTTGTTATCCTCGAAGGAAAACCCGTCTGACAGTTCCACTTTCTTCTGGGGCGATACATTGGGTGCCTGCATCAGAAGATCGTACAGTTCCTGCACCGCCATGGCGCTGTCCGGCATCATGGGCAGGATACGGTTCTGAATGGTACGGGCCAGCTTTCGCTGATTTTTATTTTCCTGGTAATGTGCCGTAATCTTCGGACTCAGCTTCGCCAGACCGTTGATCCACCGGCACACAAGGCCGTTGTCAAACTCCATGCAGGATTCCGGACTGGAACCCATATCGCAAAACAGGGTTTCCACCAGTTCCAGCTGATTGGGGCACAGATCCTCATTGATATTCCGGCGAAGGACCGTCATCACCGATGCAAAATCAAGACGTTCCATTTTTTCACTTCCTTCTGCTCAATTTCCGCTCAATTGGCATTCAATGAAAAACAAACGGTTTTCATTTATAATTCAAATACAAGGATACGAAAGATAAATCCATTATAACAAGTCATTTCTTGGAAGTTGTAAACAATTTTCAAACGAATTTTCGATTTGACTAAGTTTGACAGGATTTGACACAGTCGTATTCAAAATTTGAAGGGAAACGCCCGAGGAGGTGACCGTTATCCGGAAAATGGCACCGATCAATCTGATCGTGTATTACCCCAAAACAGAAGAAGGAAAAGAAGAATTGGCACGGCGGGTGTCCGATGTTCATGCCGCAGCTGTGAACCAGCGACTGAAGTCGCTGAACTGCCCCACCAACCAAAAACAGGAACTTCTGGATGCGGTCATCGAAACCGCAAAGAAAAGAAGCAGGGAACAGACTTTATGAAAAGTCCGTTCCCTGCTTTTTCTATGCTCTGCCTTTAAAATACCTCTCCCAGCACTTTATGCTGATTACTTTTCTGTCGTTCTCCCATTCCCGCAAGCAGTTAACTGGAATTCCCATTTTCCGTGCAAACGGTTTCTTTCCTAAACCAAAAGATTCCCGATAGGCTCGGATACGTTTCCCCTGACCATCATAAAGGAATTGATTGAACTCGTCCAGGAAATCAGTCATTGGAACATCATAGAATTCCGATAGACACTGCACCATTTCTAATGGGATATGCTGGGTAGTTCCGCATTCTATATCGATGTAAACCGCTCTGGTCACTCCCGCTATCTTCGCCACTTCTGCCTGCATTAGTCCCTTACTGTGTCTACACCACCGGAGCCTGTCCGGCACATTCTGAATTTCCTCATATCTGCGATACCTCTGATTGAATTGGGTTGCTTCCAGAATCTTTCGAGGGGCGCACAGTACGAAACTATGTACATATAGAGGTACATACCTCACATACGAATTCTGCGTCTGACAAAGTATGTACAAATCCGCCGAAATCCGGTCCAGAATGCGCCAATCGGGGTATTTTCGGCCTTGGGGTGCAAACTGCCGTTCCTTAAAGTCGTTGGTGTGAGGATAGCATTCTCAATACAACGGGACGCATAGGTGGCCAGGCGGATATTCTTATCCATCCGGTAGGTGCTGATGGCCTTGATCAGCCCCACCGTTCCGATGGAGATCAGATCCTCCTGATCCGATTCGTTGGCATAGTATTTTTTCATGATATGCGCCACCAGGCGCTGGTTCCGCTCGATGAGGATATTCCGGGCATTCAGGCCTCCCTGGGATGCCAGGGTCAGATAGTGCCGCTCCTCCTCCGCTGTCAACGGCTTGGGGAAACCTCCGGTGGACAGCCGCAGGGAATACATCATCC
>JAZNFJ010000013.1:0-18684 GCA_045589035.1 Candidatus Avilachnospira sp.
TTGTTGATATAGACCATACGGGGAACATGATACTTGTCAGCCTGACGCCAAACGGTTTCCGTCTGGGGCTCAACGCCGCCCTTGGCGCACAGAACGGTCACGGAACCGTCCAGAACGCGCAGGGAACGCTCGACTTCGACAGTGAAGTCAACGTGTCCCGGAGTATCGATCAGGTTGATACGATGATCCTTCCAGAAACAGGTGGTAGCAGCGGAGGTGATGGTAATACCACGCTCCTGCTCCTGAGCCATCCAGTCCATGGTGGCGGTACCGTCGTGGGTCTCGCCGATCTTGTAGTTCACGCCGGTGTAGTACAGAATACGCTCGGACGTGGTGGTCTTGCCTGCATCGATATGAGCCATGATGCCGATATTGCGAGTATTTTCAAGGGAATATTGTCTGGGCATACGTTAGCTCCTTTTTTATTACCAGCGGAAGTGAGAGAATGCCTTGTTGGCCTCGGCCATCTTGTGGGTATCCTCGCGCTTCTTCACTGCAGCACCGGTGTTGTTGCAAGCATCCATCAGCTCACCGGCCAGACGCTCGATCATGGTCTTCTCGCTGCGGGCGCGGCTGTAGTTGGTCAGCCAGCGCAGGCCGAGAGTCTGACGGCGTTCGGGACGGACTTCGATAGGAACCTGATAGTTTGCACCACCAACACGGCGAGTCTTGACTTCCACAGTGGGCATGATGTTTTCCATAGCCTGAGTGAAAGCTTCCAGACCGTTCTTACCGGTCTTCTCTTCAACGATTTCAAATGCGCCGTAAACGATCTTCTGTGCAACACCCTTCTTGCCATCCAGCATGATGCTGTTGACGAGCTTGGTGACCAGCACGGAATTATACATAGGATCCGGCAACACTTCTCTTTTGGGAACATTACCTCTTCTGGGCACTTCGCTTCCCTCCTTCATAAAATGATTTCATAGGTACTTCGAAAGTGTGACTTTCGTTGGTGCCTGGCCAAGAGGTTTATCTATATCAAACCACTCAGCAAGGCGATGCCTTGCGATAAGGCATAGTTGCGTAAAAATTTCGGACAGCTTCAGAATTACTTCTTGCCGGCCTTGGGACGCTTTGCACCATACTTGGAGCGAGCCTGCATACGGCCCTGAACGCCCTGGGTATCGAGGGTACCACGGATGATGTGGTAACGGACACCGGGAAGGTCCTTAACACGACCGCCGCGGATCAGAACCACGGAGTGCTCCTGCAGGTTGTGGCCAACACCGGGGATATAAGCGGAAACTTCGTAGCCGTTGGTAAGACGAACACGGGCGATCTTACGCAGTGCGGAGTTAGGCTTCTTGGGGGTGGTGGTACGAACAGCGGTGCAGACACCTCTCTTCTGGGGAGAAGACAGATCGGTAGCGCGGTTCTTCAGGGTGTTCATACCCTTCTGCAGAGCGGGAGCGGTGGATTTGTAGGTGACCTGCTCTCTGCCCTTACGGACCAGCTGGTTAAAAGTAGGCATGCATATTTCCTCCTTTCTCAAATGATGGCTGCTCAGCAGCTTCTATTTTATCCCGAAATATCAAAGATATTCCGTCGGGACCGAAATTTACCGGCTCAGACCAGAATTCCTGCCGCTGCAGCACCTACTGCAATGCCGCAGGCAGTACCCAACTCTTTCATGGAGGGAACTTCGATCAGTTCCACATTCAGTCGGGAGCATTCCTCTGCCAGAGGATCGGTCAGCCGGGGGTCAGCATCCTGTGCCAGAAACACACGCAGGATCTGCCCGTTTTTCAATGCTTTCCGGAGTTGTTTCATGCCGACGACCTTCCGCTGTGTTTTCAGTTCGTCCAGCATTTTCATTTCCTCCGATTAGACTTTTGGGCATAGGCCCACACAATTACGCATTATAGCAGAATGAACGAATTTCGTCAACAAAAATCGTGAATTTTACAGAAAATTTTTTCTGTTTTTGTTTGGAAAACATCTGTTTTCTATTCTAATGGGGTCAGCGAAAGATTTTGGTCCGGATAAAAGGTTTAAAACCGCAGGAATACGATGTGTATTTCAAGGTTTGAAACCTGCGTAGCCGGGACAAAAGATCCGCTGATCAATCTTTCATCAGCTTCTTACGAGCCAGATTGATAGTACCTTCCTGCATGGAGTTGATCCACTGCAGGCTCTTGCCGCAGCCCAATGCCACGCAGGTTTCCGGGTCATCCGCTACCAGACAGTTGATCTCCGTCCGTTCTGTGATCAGCTTGTCCATGCCCCAGATCTGGCTGCCGCCGCCGGTGAGGACAATACCGTTCTCCGCCACATCGGAAACCAGTTCCGGACTGGACAGTTCCAGAACAGACAGCACTTCGTCCACGATCCGCCAGGCAGGACGGCGCATGGTTTCCATCAGCTCAGAAGAGGTGACCATGGTTTCTCTGGGCAGGCCCGTCCGCATATCACGGCCCTTGACCAGCATGGAAATCTCTTCCGGTCTGGGTGCCACGCAGCCGATGGTGATCTTGATCTCCTCTGCTGTGGTCACACCGATATGCAGACCGTGGTGACGGCGCAGATGGGTGATGATGGTTTCATCAAAGGTATCACCGGCGATCTTGATGGAAGAGGAAACGGCAATATCGTTGATGCTGAGCACAGCAATATCCGTGGTACCGCCGCCGATATCCACCACCATATGGCCATTGGGCTTATTGAGATCCAGACCTGCACCCAAAGCTGCTGCAAAAGGTTCTTCGATCAGATAGACCCGTCTGGCACCGGCTTCCATGGCAGCCTGAATAACAGCCCGCTCCTCCACTTCTGTGACACCGCTGGGCACACAGACCACCACTCTGGGTTTGACGAGGGAACGGCGGATGATTTTCTTCAAAAACGCAGAGAGCATTCTCTCTGTCATTTCATAGTCAGAGATCACACCTTCCCGCAAGGGACGGACAGCAATGACATTGCCGGGGGTACGGCCCAGCATATTCCGGGCGGCAGAACCGACCTGCAGAACCTTGCCGGTGTTCTTGTCAATGGCAACCACGGCAGGTTCCCGGAGGACGATACCCGTCCCCTCTTCGTAAACCAGCACATTGGCTGTGCCAAGGTCAATGCCCAGATCTCTGGATAATTTCAGGTTCATTTTCACAGATATTCACCTACTTATTCTTTCTTGCTGTGGGCAGCTGCAACGACCGCACACATCAATTCTCCGCTGCCGGCCATCTGGAGCATCTTTCCGCATTCGGACAAGGTTGCGCCGGTGGTCAGCACATCATCGATCAATAAAATCCGCTTGCCGCGGACAAATTCCGGGTTTGGCACTTTGTATACGCCCAGCACATTGGCTCTTCGGGCCGCCGGATTGGAAATGGTGGACTGTTTGCGGTTGTTGCGGATCTTTTTGAGGGTACTGATTGCATCCATATCCAATTCCTTCGCCAGAGCCTGTGCCAGCAGCTTGGCCTGATCAAACCCTCTTGTCCATTTCCGCAGTCTGCTGCAGGGCACCCACGAAATGACATCGTACTTTCCTGCCAGTTTCTCTTTCACTAACACCGCCATCCATGCGGCAAACTGCTCCGCATAGGACTGCATCCCATGAAACTTCAGCCGCAAAATCGCATCACGGATGGGCGTTTCATAGTGAAAAGGTGCCACACATTCTTTAAAAAACGGCACTTTTTCGGGACTTCCCGTAATTTCCGGCAATTCCCCATAGGTACAGTCCCGGCAAAGGGTCTGCTCCTCTTTTTTCAGAAGGGAACCGCAGAGCATACACTTTGGCGGAAACAGCAAGTCCAAAAAGAACTCCATCAACAGGCTCATCCCCACACCTCACCCTGCAGCCGCAGCTTCAGTCCGCTGTATCTGCGGGTCTGGCGGTCATTGGCCACCATGGCAGCCACCACTTCTTCATTGCCCACAATAATGAGCAGATCTTTGGCTCTGGTGATGGCCGTATAGAGGACACTTCTGGTGAGCAGATACCGGCTGCCCGGCCATGCGGTCAGAATGACAGCACGGTACTCGCTTCCCTGACTCTTATGGACGGTCATGGCATAAGCCGGCTCCAGTTCCGCCAGCATGGTAAAGTCATACTTGGCTTCCCGGTCATCAAAGACAACCGTGACGGTTTCTTCCTGGAGATCGATCTCGGTGATTTTTCCAATATCACCATTGAAAATACCGGCTCCGGAGCCAAGACCATCTGTCTTTTTCCAAAGAATATCGTAATTGTTCCGGATCTGCATGACCCGGTCGCCTTCCCGGAAGGCATAATCCCCATAGACCTTTTCCCGTTTGCCGGGCTGAGGGGGATTGAGCACCGCCTGCAGCTGTTTATTCAGCAGGCGCGTACCCACCTCGTTTTTTCTGGTGGGAGAAAGCACCTGAATATCGGTTGGATCAATGCCCATATTGTTGGGCAGACGGAAGCTGCAGAGTTCCTGGATGGTTTTCACCACATCTTCGGCAGATCTGCGCTTCATAAAAAAGAAATCCCGGTTTTTGACCCCCAGTTCCGGCAGTTCACCATGGTTGACCGCATGGGCATTCATAACGATCAGGCTCTCCTGCGCCTGACGAAATACTTCGGTCAGCCGGATGGTGGGAACCGTACCGCTCCGGATTAGATCGGAAAACAGATTGCCCGGTCCCACAGAGGGAAGCTGATCCGGGTCACCCACCAAAATCAGGCGGCAGCCCTTTGGCAGCGCCCGCAGCAGGGACTGCATCAGCAAAATATCCACCATGGAGGTTTCATCCACCACCATGACATCGGTTTTCAGGGGAACTTCCTCATCGTGGAAGAAGCACATCTCGCCGGTCTGCTGATCGTACTGGGCTTCCAGCAGCCGATGGATCGTAGAGGCTTCCCGACCGGTGCACTCGCTGAGCCGCTTGGCAGCCCGTCCTGTAGGTGCAGCCAGACAGGTATCCAGCTTCATCTTGTCAAACAGTTCCAGAATGCCAGCCATAATGGTGGTCTTACCGGTACCGGGACCGCCGGTGATGATCATCACCTGATGCTCCGCCGCAGCACGGATGGCTTCCACCTGCCTGTCCGCATAATCGATCTCCGCTTCTGCCTGCACTTCTGCCAGCAGGCGGTCCAGATTATGGGGCACCCTGGGCATTCCCTGCGCCATGGAAAGGATCCGCTGAGAGAGATAGTTTTCCGCTTCATGGAGTTCCGGCACATAGCAGGCCTCCAGACCTGCCACCACATCCATAACCAACTGGTCGGTCTGACAAAGACGGATAATACCGTCCTCAATGACGGTTTCTTCCAGGCCAAGAAGCATGGCTGTGGCTGCCGTCAGCTTATTTCTGGGGATAAATGTATGGCCGTTGTTCTGATTGAAGGTCAGTTCGAACAAAATTCCGGCTTCCACCCGCCGTTCATCGTCGGCCTCTGTTCCCAATTCCAGTGCAAAGGCATCCACACAGGAAAAATCCGCACCGAAATAAGGCTGGGTCAGCATGTAGGGATCATCCTGCAGGGCATCTACTGCCAGTTCCCCGTAGGCACGGTACAGGCGCATGGAGAGCCCCACCGGCAGATGGTGGGCAGTCAGAAATTCGATCAGCCGACGCATGCCCACCTGCCGTTTAAAACTCTCGGACATTTCCAACGCCTTGGAGCGGGAAATACCAGATATGGCGGTCAGCTGCTCCGGATCGTTTTCCAAAATGTCCAGAGCGTGGCTGCCGAATGCTGCCACGATCTTCTGAGCCGTCTTTTCCCCAATGCCCTTGACGGCACGGGAGGACAGATAATCCAGAATTTCCTCACTGGATTCCGGCATGAGCCGTTCCAGCAAGTCGGCTTCAAACTGCCTGCCGTAAGAGGCATGGGCAGTCCAGCGACCGGTGATGGCCAGCCGCTCACCCACAACGGTCATGGGAATGGTTCCCACCACCGTGACCATGTCACCATCCTGAGAGCGCAGGCGCAGAACCGTATAGCCGTTTTCCGTATTCTGAAAAATCACCGCACTGACGGTTCCGTAGAGCATTTCCTGTTCCATCGCATACGACCCCATTTTCATAGTACTTTATATCATACAATAAACCCGGGATTTTTTCAACGGAAACCTGAAATATCCATCAAATCCAGATAATCGGTCAACGCAGGCGCAGGACAGTAGTCCAGCCAAAGGAATCTTTTCCGGAGAATATCCACTGCCTCCAGCCCGGATCGGCTCAGTCCGCAGTCCACCAGCACCAGTCTGCCGCCGGTCAATTTTCCGTCCCGCAGCCAGCCATAGGCACGGACGCGCCGTTCCAGATTTTCGCCGTTTCCATAGACATAGTAAAGGGTCACCATTTCCCTGCCGAACACAGGCTCCAGTAACAATCCCAGCAGACACCACCCAAGCAGCACCACACCGCAGGCAGCAAAAAACACGATCAGCACCGTTCCCAGCATCGCCACACCTCCTGCCCCAGTGTATGCCAAAGACAGAAAAAAGTGAGCGGCATTGCCGCTCACTTTAATTTACATAATTATTTTATTGTAAATATATCCCACGGTGCAAACAGCGGCGGATTGTGGGTGAATGACAGCATCTCCCCGGTAATAGGATGAGGGAATGTCAGGCTATGGCACCACAGGCCCAGAGCATTTCCGAATGCCTTGCCGCCATATTTGCCATCACCCACCAAAGGCAGTTTCCGGGACGCAAACTGCACCCGAATCTGATGGGTGCGACCGGTATGCAGACGGATACGAACCAAAGACTGCTCCCCTGCCGTTTCCAGCAGCCGATAATCCAGTTTGGCATCCTTGACACCTTTCCGATGCCGATCCACCACATAGGTTTTGTTCCGCTGGCGGTCATGGAACAGAAGATCTTCCAATGTCGCTTCTGCCTCTGTGGGAACACCGCAGAGAACGGCCAGATAACGCTTGTCCATATTCCGCTCTTGCACGGTTTTGCTCAGTTCCGCTGCCGCTTTTTTACTAAGGGCAAAGACCATCACACCACCCACCTCTTTATCCAGTCGGTGGATCACATGGACCTGCTCCGCAGAAAGTTCCTTCCCCAACAGTTGGGGCATGCTGTGCTCCCCCGCATCCTGAGAAAGAACACCCGCAGGCTTGATGACCACGGCAATATGCTTGTCTGCATACAAAATTTCCATAGAACTGCTCCCATTTCGTTTTTTTCATTTTATCACGGACGGCACACCTGCGCAAGGCATTGCTTTTTCCCCCTGTTTTTCCTATAATATAAAGGAAATGAGGTGGACCGATGAAACAGAAAGATTTCAAGAACTGGAGTGCTTTGCGGATCTTCCTTTCCTATTTCGCACCCCATAAAAAGTTGTTTGCACTGGACATCAGCTGCGCCTTTTTTGTGGCGCTGGTGGATCTGGCCTATCCCCTGATCTCCCGCCATGCCATGCAGGTACTGCTGCCAGAAAACAATTACTCTGTATTTTTTGTGGTCATGGCCGTGGTGGTCGTGGCTTATATTCTCCGTTCCCTGACCCACTATATGGTCATGTACAAAGGTCACACCTTCGGCATTCGTGTGGAAGCGGATATCCGGCTGGATCTGTTCTCCCACCTGCAGACCCTCGGCTTTGATTTCTTTGATGCAAATCGCACCGGTCAGCTGATGAGTCGGTTGACCACAGATCTCTTTGAACTGACAGAGCTGGCCCATCACGGACCGGAAGATCTGTTCATCTCCTGTACCACCATCATCGGTGCGCTGATCGTCATGTTCACCGTAGAGTGGCGGCTGGCCATTGTGGTGGCGCTGCTGATCCCCATTTCCGTGACGGTGATCATGTCCCGCCGGAGAAAAATGGGTGAATGCTCCCGGCAGGTTAAAGCCAAAATCGGTGCCATCAACACGGAGATCGAATCCGCCCTGTCCGGTATGCGGACAGCCAAAGCCTTTGCCAATGAGGATTGGGAATTTGAGAAATTCAATGATGCCAACACCCGTTTCAAGCATTCCAAAAGAGCATTTCACCGGGAAATGGGTATTTTCTCCGGCTTTATGGAGTTCTTCCTGTCCATTATGTCCGTGGCTGTCATTGCTGTCGGCGGCTGGCTGATTATGCACGGTCAGATGGACTACATCGACCTGATCACCTTCAGCCTTTATATTACCGCTTTTATCAACCCCATCCGCAAGCTGGCATCCTTTGCCGAGCAGTATGCCGTGGGTATGGCAGGTCTGCAGCGGTTCCGGGAACTGATGTCCACAGAGCCTGCTTTGACCGATGCCCCTGACGCCGTTTCTCCTGCGCAGCTGCAGGGTGATATTCTGGTAGATCGAGTGGACTTTGCCTACGAGGGAGATCTGGATGTGCTTCACGATGTGAGTCTGCACATTCACCCCGGGGAAACCGTCGCTATCGTCGGTCCTTCCGGCGGCGGCAAAACAACATTATGTCAACTGCTACCCCGATTCTACGATGTCCAGAGCGGCAGCATTTCCATTGACGGCACCGATGTCCGCGCCATAACCCAGCAGTCTTTGCGTAAGAATATCGGCATCGTGCAGCAGGATGTGTTCCTCTTTGCCGATACGATCAAGGAGAATATCCGCTACGGCAAACCCGATGCCACCATGGAGGAGATCATTGAAGCCGCCAAAAAGGCCAACATCTACGAAGATATTCTGGCCATGCCCGATGGCTTTGACACCTATGTAGGCGAACGGGGCACGCTCCTGTCCGGCGGTCAGAAGCAGCGGATCGCCATTGCCCGGATTTTCCTGAAAAATCCCCCCATTCTTATTTTGGATGAAGCCACATCCGCTTTGGACACGCTCACAGAAGCCCGTATTCAGGCTGCTTTTGATGCGCTGGCTGCCGGCCGTACCACCCTGATCATCGCCCACCGGCTTTCCACCATCCGCAATGCCAACCGAATCTTGGTCATCAGTGAAGGCCGCATTCAGGAACAGGGCAGCCACGAGCGGCTGATGGCGGAAAACGGCATTTATGCCAATCTCTACAACACCCAGACCAAACTCCGCAGCTGACAGTTGTTTTCTGCAGGCGGTTGTGCTACAATCTTCTGCGAAAGAAGGCAGAAATACATGAAAATTGCAGACGCACACGCACATATTTTTCCCGATAAGATTGCCGAAAAGGCATCTCAGGCCATCGGTGAGTTTTACGAAATTCCCATGTGTCACATTGCCGCCATGGGTGAACTGCTGGAAGAAGAGCAGAAAGCAGGCATTGAAACCTTCGTGGTGTCCAGCTCCGCAACTTCTCCGGAACAGGCGGCTCATATCAATGATTTTATCGCCCAGAGTATCAGCCGGTTCCCTAATATAATCGGTCTTGGCAGCTTGTTCCCCACCATGGAAGGTTGGGAAGAAGAACTGGAGCGACTCACTGCCCTCGGTCTTCGCGGCATCAAGATCCATTCGGATTTTCAAAAAATTCCCATTGACGAGCCCAAAGCCATTCCCATGTACAAAGCCATTGCAAAAGCAGGGCTCCCCGTCCTGTTCCATATGGGCGATGACCGATACGACTATTCCGCGCCGGAACGGCTGGAAAATCTTATCCGTCAGGTACCGGATCTGATTGCCATCGGCGCCCACTTCGGCGGTTATCAGGCATGGGATCGTTCCAGCGCCCATATATTGCCGGAAAATGTGTTTTACGACACCTCCAGCAGTCTGATGTTTCTGGGCAAAGATCGGGCCTTGGATTTTATGGACAAAATCGGTCCTCACCGTTTCCTGTTTGGATCGGATTTCCCCATGTGGAATCCCGGGGAAGAGCTGGATCGTTTTCTGAATCTGGGTCTGGATGAAAGTACCCGGGATCGCATTTTGTACGGCAATTTTGAACGGCTGTTTCTCAGCCGTTAATAGGAGGCATATTCCATGATCGACCACAGCGGACACCGCAGTCGGCTCCGCAGCCGTTTTCTTACCCACGGTCTGGATGTGCTGCAGGATCACGAAGTGCTGGAACTGCTCTTATTCTATGCCCAGCCCAGAAAAGACACCAATGCCACCGCACGGCTGCTTCTGGACCATTTTGGCAGTATCGCCGCTGTACTGGAAGCACCTCTTGCAGAACTGAAAGCTGTTGCCGGTATTGGAGAGCACGCAGCCGTTCTGCTGCATCTGATCACGCCCCTTTCCCGGCGGTATCTGCTCTCCAGAACCGAAAAAGGCATCAGCCTGCCCACTTCCAAAGACTGCGGAGAGTATCTGCTGCCCTATTTCTTCGGTGCAACGGAAGAACTGGTCTATCTGCTTTGTCTGGATGCCAAGTGCAAGGTCCTCGCCTGCCGTCTGCTTCAGTCCGGCACTGTCAACTCTGCTGCCGTGCCCATCCGCAAAGCTGCCGAGGTTGCCATAGCCTGCAATGCCAGCGCCGTCATTCTGGCGCACAACCACACCAGCGGTCTGGCTCTGCCCTCCCGGGCGGATATTGAAGTAACCGAACTGCTGCGAAAGACTTTGGAGCCGCTGGAAATTCAGCTGGTGGATCACATCATCGTGGCAGACGGAGAATTTGTTTCCATGATGGACAGCGACCGTCTTGACAGCATCTGAAACACCGATTATAATACTCTTGAACCGCGACAACCAAACACAGGGGCGCTGGACGCAGTCCGGCTGAGATTGGAAGGAAATGCCCTTCCGGGTCCCTTAACCTGATCCGGGTAATGCCGGCGTAGGAAGCTGTTTTGTATATCTGTACTTGCTTCGTACCGCACTACCGTTTGGATGGTGCGGTATCTTTTTTCAAGGAGGTCTATTTATGACCAAAGCAAGTTCTTCCCGTACTGCCGTTCGCACCCTGTGCGAAGGCGCGCTGATGATCGCCCTTGCGGAGATCCTCAGCTTCCTGCCCCTGTACAAAATGCCCTGGGGCGGTTCCATTGATCTGGCTATGCTTCCCATTTTCCTGTTCTGTGCCCGGTGGGGCTTCGGACCGGGTATGCTGGCAAGCATTGCCCATGCGGTTCTGCAGACCCTGTTTGAAGGCGGCATCGCTATCGGCTGGCAGAGCATTGTCGGCGATTTTCTGTTGGCCTATTCCGTTCTGGGTGTGGCCGGCCTGTTCTGGAAGGTCAAAGGCGGTTTCTACATCGGCACTTTGGTGGGCTGCGCCCTGCGCTTCCTCGTCCACTACGTGGTCGGCGCTACCATCTGGGCCGAATACATGCCGGAGGTCTTCTTCAATATGACCATGACCACACCGTGGATCTACTCCGCCCTGTACAACGGCTTCTACATGGTCATCGATTGTGCCGCTGTGTTGCTGGTGGGCTTTCTCTTGAGCAGAACCCCTGCCGCAAAGTATCTCAAACCATACAACTAAACGAAAAACGCAGACGGAATATTCCGTCTGCGTTTTTTTACATATGGGCCCGTATGGCCTTTACATCTTCCAGTAAAGGCTGGGCGGGAGTGGCATATTCATCATGTTCATACACACAAAGATACATACAACAACCCAACTGACCGCCGATTCTTCTCACCAATCCACATTCTCCAACACAGAGGAAAAGGAATGGAATATCCAGTTTCTCTTTCAGCAGCTGAATGATCTTCAAATTCTCCAGTTGCTGCTCCATGGTATCGGCACCGGTGACAATCTTGGCAATATCCGCGCCTCGCTCCTGATGGGCAAGGGCTATTTCCAGCACCCGCTCCGCCGGCGTGTAGGTAAAGACATGGGAGGACATGAGCACTTCCGCACCCTTTTTATGCAGCTGCTCAATAAGCTGTTTCTGCTTCTCCACCGCTGCCGGATCCATCGTCAGTTCTCCCGGTTGAGGATCAAAATAGTCACCCATCATATCGCAGAGAACCTTGCCATGATCTGCAATCTTCAGCAGTTCCTCTGCCAGATCTTCATCGGTTCTTCCCTCGTTTTCATAGGTACGATAGTTGGTCACATATACAGGCAAATCCGTACATGAAATCAGTTCCTTATAAATTTCCTGCTTTTTATATTCCGGCTTCAGCCGTTCCAGTTGCACACCGAAGCCCTCTGCGCCCAAGGGAGCAGACAGATTCATCAGTTCCTTGATGCGATCAGGATCGCCTGCCTGCACCATAACGGTCAGCATGGCCTGTTCCCGGTTCAAAAAAGATTTCTTCATATCAGTTCCACCGTCCCATCGCATTTCTTCCGCCATCGATCATGATATTTTCGCCATTGATGAACTGACCCTTGTCCGAAGCGATAAACAAACACAGATCGATGATTTCCTGCGGATCGGCAGCTCTGCCTGCAAGGGTTTTCATACCGGCCATAGCTTCTCTGGTCAGAACCGGACCCGGAGACACACAGACGCAGCGGATATTGTACTGCGCACCATACTGGGCAACGGATTTTGTCAAACCGAACATCAAACCGGCCTTGGAAGTAGGATAATCCATGCCGTAGCCGTCACCCTCCATACCGGTGATAGAACCGATATTGATAATCAGGCCATTGCGCTGCTCCCGCATCTGTTTCAAAACCGCATGGGCAAAATAAAAGGGACCCTTCAAATTGACATTGATGCCCCAGTCATAGACATCGATAGGCACATCGGGAAATTCGGGATACTTGCTTCTATCCACTTTTCTCATGCGGACAGCTGTACCGCCGGCAAAGTTTGCCATGACATCGATTTTGCCGAAGGCTTCCACTGCCGCATCTCTCGCATGGCATACCTGGGCGTAATCTCTCACATCGCAAACAACTCCGATTGCTTTCCCCTTTCCCTTTCCGTTGATCTCCTCAACCTTTTCCATCAGAACAGACTCGTTGACATCGCACATGACCACATTCCCGCCCAAGTCGGTAAAATTCTGTGCAAACAAAAGTCCCATACCGGAAGCAGCACCGGTAGAAACCGCAACCTGATTGGTAAAGTCCATAATCTCATCTCCTTTTTCTATATTATAGAGTCTCCTCCCCGTAAAACAAATGCGCAAATCGGCTCTATATTGATCTTTTTGGCTTTAATTTTCATTAAATTTGACTTTTTCTTGATATTTATGGTATATTGTTCCGGGTGAGGTTTTATGGATATCAACAAAATCAAAATCACGGACGTTCTGGCAGTCATGACCGTCTTTTCTCCCAAAGGTCGGACTGACAGTATTCACAACCGCAGTTGCTATGGTTTAAGTTTTACTGCTGACGGAGAGATCACCTATCGCCATAGAGGTCAAACCTATTTGTCAGACAGATATCACGCCGTCATCCTGCCAAAAGGACAAAGCTACACCATATACGGAAATAAAAAAGGCACCTTCCCTGTCATCAATTTCGACTGCGAAGGATTTTTTGCTGATGAATTCATTGTCCTGCCAATCAGCCACATCGAACCCATTTTGAAGGATTTCGAGTATCTGAAAAGCAGATTCTTCCGGGAAGAAAACCGACTGCTGTCCATGAGCATTCTTTACAAAATGCTCTATGACCTCGTCCGCGGCGAAACACTCCTGTCCGGTCCCCTTTCCCCCGCCATCGAAAGGCTGGAGCAAAACCTCTCTTCTGACATCACCAATGCCACACTGGCAGAAACCTGTTCCATGAGCGAGGAATATTTCCGAAAGCAATTCAAAAAAATCTACGGTCTATCCCCAAAACAGTATGTCATCGACCTGCGAATCGCCAAGGCCAAACAGCTTCTCACTGATGGAATACTGAAGGTTCATGCCATCTCCGAGCAATGCGGCTTTTCAAATCCCTATCATTTCTGCCGCCTGTTTAAAGAAAAAACAGGTCTAACTCCAACGGGATTTATGAACACAAATAAGGCAGACCGCATCTGATCCCCTTGTTTTATCTTGCCAACTTTCTCTCCAAAGGGTATAATGAAAAAAAGACCAAGGAGGTTTTCCCATGGCACATAACATGACATACTACATCGGTCAGGCCCTCGGTATCGTGGCTACCATCTGCTGCTTCGCCCTTCCGCTTTTTAAGAAAAAATGGCAGATGCTGCTGGTTTCCGCCACCTCCAATGTGTTCTTTGTTCTCAACCTTCTGCTGATTGACCAGTTTGGTTCTGCCAGCTATGTCAACATCGTCGCCATTGTCCAGACCTTGTTCTCCCTGTGGCATGTGCAGAAGGATAAGCCTGTAACGGTGGTGGAAAACATCCTGTTCTTGATTGCCTATGTGGTCTGCGGTTCTTTCGGTTTCAAGGGTGCGCTGGATCTGCTGCCCATTGCAGGTTCTGTGTTCAATATGCTCTCCGTGTTCCAGAGAGATGAGCAGAAGACCAGAATTCTCATTCTGTTCAACGCTTCCCTCTTCTGCATCTACTACATCGTCATTGGCTCCACCAACCTGCTGGCAGAGCTGCTGGCGGTCATCACCACCATCATTGCCATGGTGAGATACAGAAAGAAATCATGATGAATATCTTTGAAATCACCGATTTTTCCGCGCCGGAACTGGATGTCTATGCCCGGCTGACAGAAAACCAGCTGCTCAACCGGGAGCATCCGGAGGAAGGGCTGTTCATTGCCGAAAGTCCCATTGTGGCAGGCAGAGCATTGGATGCAGGTTTCGAACCAGTTTCCATACTTGTAGAGAAAAAGCACATCGAAACCCAGGCAGCCGATCTCATTGCCCGGTGCCATGATGTGCCGGTCTACACGGCAGAATTTGATGTGCTGACCCAGCTGACCGGCTTTCAGCTGACCAGAGGCGTCCTCTGCGCCATGAGAAGAAAGCCCCTGCCCTCCTTGGAAAATGTCTGCAAAGGGGCAAAGCGGGTAGCTGTACTGGAAAATGTGATGAATCCCACCAATGTGGGAGCGATTTTCCGTTCCGCCGCTGCCCTGCATATGGATGCGGTGCTGCTGACCTCCGCCTGCAGCGACCCCCTCTACCGCAGGGCCATCCGGGTGAGTATGGGGACCGTGTTCCAGATCCCATGGACCTTTCTGGAAGAAGACTGGCCTGCACAGCTGAAAAATCTGGGCTTTGCCACCGCGGCCATGGCCCTGACAGATGACTCCGTCAGCATCCGGGACCCTCGGCTGGCACAGGAAGAAAATCTGGCCATTGTTCTCGGCACAGAAGGCGACGGACTGGCAGAAACTACCATCGCCCAATGCGATTATACGGTCAAGATCCCCATGTCTCACGGGGTGGACTCCCTCAATGTGGCAGCCGCCAGCGCAGTTGCCTTCTGGCAGTTACAAGCAGAAGCATAAAAAATCCGCATCCTTTCGGATGCGGATTTTTCTTTACTTAATTCCCAGTTCCTCTGCTTCCACAGGGGTAATACCATGGGACTGCAGCAAGGCAAGGAACTTCTCCTCATCGGAAATACGGAAGACCATATAGGCCTTGTTCTCCTGATGGGTGAACAGAGAGTACATATACTCAATATCGATATTGCCCTCTGCCAGCAGTGCCAGCACAGGTGCCAGGCCGCCGGGTGCATCAGGCACAGCCACAGCCACCACAGGGGTCATGGACAGGATATAGCCATTGGAGAGCAGAATGCCCGTGGCCTTTTCCGCATCGTCCACGATCATACGCAGAACACCGTAGTCAGAGGTTTCCGCAATGGAGATGGCACGCAGGTCAATGGCATTATCTGCCAAAACACCTGTGATCTCTGCCAGCTGTCCTGCTCGGTTTTCCAGAAATACAGAAATTTGATGGACGCTCATAGGGATACCTCCTTAAATTTTCCGCTTGTCGATGATACGAACGGCCTTGCCCTCGCTTCTGGCGATGGACTTGGGCGCAACCAGCTTGACCTTGGCATAGATGCCCAGCATGACCTTCAAGGCCGCCACCAGATTCTTCTCCATGGCACTGATCTTTGCCAGAGAGTCGGAGAAGTTCTCGGGGGTCATTTCGACCATGACTTCCAGGGTGTCGGAGTGGTTCACGCGATCCACCACGATCTGGTAGTTGGCCTGATAGCCCTGCTCGATGAGCACTGCCTCGATCTGGGAGGGGAACACATTGACACCCTTGACGATGAGCATATCGTCGCTGCGGCCCATGGGCTTGGACATCTTCACATGGGTTCTGCCGCAGGGGCACTTTTCACGGGTCAGCACGCAAATATCGCGGGTACGGTAACGGAGCAGCGGGAAAGCTTCCTTGGTGATGGCAGTAAAGACCAGTTCGCCCTTGGAACCTTCGGGGAGGACTTCACCCGTATCGGGATTGATGATCTCCGCGATAAAGTGGTCTTCGTTAATATGCATACCGGTCTGTGCTTCACACTCAAAAGCAACACCCGGGCCGGAGGTTTCCGTCAGGCCATAGATATCATAGGCCTTGATGCCCAGTTTCTGCTCGATTTCCCGGCGCATTTCTTCGGACCAAGCTTCTGCGCCAAAAATACCGGCTTTCAGCTTGATCTGGTTACGCAGACCGGATTCTTCGATGGATTCTGCCAGATATTCGGCATAGGAGGGTGTGCAGCAGAGGATGGTCGATTCCAGATCCACCATAAACTGCAGCTGTCGCTCCGTATTGCCGGAAGACATGGGCAGTGTCAGACAGCCAACCTTGTGGGAACCGCCATGAAGACCGGCTCCGCCGGTGAACAGACCGTAGCCGTAGCCAACCTGCACCACATCTTCCTTTGTGCCGCCGGCTGCCACGATGGCACGGGCACAGCAGTCTTCCCACAAATCCACATCGTGCTGGGTATAGAATGCCACCACGCGCTTACCGGTGGTACCGGAGGTGGAATGGATGCGGACACAGTCTGCCAAAGGCTTGCCACGCAGTCCGTAGGGATAGGCTTCCCGCAGATCTGCCTTGGAAAGGAACGGCAGTTTGTGCAGATCGTCAATAGATCGGATATCCGCAGGGGTCACACCCTTCTCTTCCATTTTCTTGCGATAGTAGGGCACATTGTCCCACACATGCTGCACCTGCTTGATCAGGCGCTCGTTCTGGAGTTTGACCAGCTCCTCTCGGGGCATGGTTTCAATTTCGGGCTGATAATAATTTGACATACGTTACACTTCCTTTATGCTTCGCGACCCAGTTGGAATGCCTTTTTGTTCAGTTCCAGGAACTTGGCGGGAACGCTCTTCTCAATGGCTTCCATCCACTCTTCCATGGTGAAATCAAAGTACTTGGACAGTCTGCCCATGAGGACAATGTTGACTGCCTTGGAAGAGCCGGCTTCTTCTGCCAGCTTCAGGGCATCAAAGGCATCCAGTTCCAGGCCGGCAGCCTTGATCTTCCCGGTCAGGTTTTCGGGGTATTCCGCTGCGCCGATGATGACGGGCATGGGGTTGATCTGCTGGGTATTGACGATGATCTTTCCGTCTTTCTTCAGATATTCTGTCCAACGGGCAGCCTCCAGCAGTTCAAAGGACACAATGAAATCGGCTTCACCCTTGTCAATGACGGGAGAGTAGACCTTTTCACCGTAGCGGACATAGGTGACCACGCTGCCGCCTCACTGGCTCATGCCATGGACTTCGGAAACCTTGATATCATAGCCACGGGTCAAAAGCAGTCGACCCAGCAGCTTGGAAGCCAGCAGACTGCCCTGTCCGCCCACGCCTACGATCATAATATTTTTCGTTTTCATGTTCAGACCTCCTTGGGTGCCTGCAGGGCATCAAATTTACAAAGCTGTGCGCAAACACCGCAGCCGGTGCAGAGGGTGTTATCCACCTTGGCAATGCCGTTTTCCATGCTGATGGCGGGACAGCCGATCTTCATGCACATCTTACAGCTCTTACACTTATCCGCATCCACGGTCAGAGGCTTGTTGTGCTTGACATATTTCAGCAGAGCGCAGGGTCTTCTGGAGATGATGACAGAAGGCTCGCCTGCTGCCAGTTCTTCTTTCAGAACCTTGTCGCACTGGGCCAGATCATAGGGATCAACCACCTGCACCCGCTTGATGCCAACCGCCTTGCACAGGCTTTCCAGATCGATCTTGGCACAGGGATCACCCTTCAGGTTGAAGCCGGTGGTGGGGTTCTGCTGGTGACCGGTCATACCGGTGATGGAGTTATCCACGATGATGACCGTGGCATTGGATTCGTTGTAGGCCATGTTGATCAGGCCGGTGACACCGGAGTGCATGAAGGTACTGTCACCGATGACGGCAACGGTCTTGTTGTCCGCTGCACCGTTCTGTGCCTTGACAAAGCCGTGGGCACCGGAAATGGATGCGCCCATGCAGATGGTGGTGTCCAGAGCGGACAGAGGGGGAACTGCGCCCAAAGTGTAGCAGCCGATGTCGCCCAGAGCCGTGACCTTGTTCTTGGCCAGGGTGTAGTACAAACCTCTGTGGGGACAGCCGGCGCACATAACGGGAGGACGGGCAGGAATGTTCTCTTCCAGCTTCACGCCGGCAGGAACGGTTTCGCCCAGTTTGCCTGCAACCAGATTCTGAGAAAATTCATCCATGCAGGGGAAGGTTTCCTTGCCCATGGGAGAAAGGCCCAGCTGACGGCAGTGGGTTTCGATGAAGCTGTCCAATTCTTCCACGATGCACAGCTGATCCACAGACGCAGCAAAGTCCAAAATCTTCTTTTCAGGCAAAGGCCAGATCATACCCAGCTTCATAACGGGATACTGATCGCCGCAGACCTCCTTCACATACTGGTAGGAAGTGGAAGAAGTGATGATGCCGATCTTGCGGTCAGAGCCATCTTCCACGCGGTTGATCTCACAAGTTTCCGCCCATTCCACCAGCTTGCGGGTGCGTTCTTCCACCACGGGATGGCGGCGCTTGGCATTGCCGGGCATCATGATGTACTTCTG
>JAZNFJ010000014.1:0-4155 GCA_045589035.1 Candidatus Avilachnospira sp.
CTTCATACAGGTGGTGACCTGCGGCGCAGACAATGGTATTGTAAATACCTGCCCACGGCACGTCCTTGGAAAACTCCGTGACCACGCAGCCTTCCGGTGTATGCTTGATATGGCTGCAGAATACGTGCCAGCGGTAATAATAGATCTGCTGCAGCACGGGATTGGACAGTTCCACAAGGGGAATTTCTTCATCAAAAGGGGAGCGGGGAGAAAAATCCTCGCTGTGCTGTGCTTTATAAGTGTTAAGATCAAGAATATGATACATGAAAAAACACTCCGTTTCCGTATAAAGCAAAACGCCCTTCGAAATGAAGGGCGTCAAACGCTATGCAATTAGGCCAGCTTGTTCAGCTTCAGGGTGATGCTGCTCTTCTTGCGGGCAGCGGTATTCTTATGCAGAATTCCCTTCTTGACAGAAACGTCAATGGTCTTGACGACTGCCTTGTAAGCGCTATCGGCCTGCTCACGGTTACCTTCAGCCAGGGCAGCGTCGAACTTCTTCAGCGTGCTCTTCAGAACGGACTTGGCAGCTCTGTTCTTTTCGTTGCGAATAGCAGTACGCAGAACATCTTTCTTAGAAGACTTAATGTTGGGCATTGTTACACCTCCTCCAATAGCGTTACATGGGAACTCAAAAACACTCTCATGCAGAAATACATTATAACCAAAGGTTCTCATAAAATCAAGTGTGAATTTCGAGTTTTTCAAAAAATTTTGTATATATTTTCCGGGAAAGGAGAGAATTTTTTAGAAGGAGTGTGCAAAAATGGCAAGAAGAACGGATTTGGCTATGGAAGCCAGAGAAATCTGGCAGGAAAGTGCTGGAAAAACAACTGCACTGCCCGGTGTAAAGGCCAGAGAACATCGGGCAAAGGGTGTTACCACCACTGTGGTGGAGATCCTGGATCAGCGAGGTGTCCGTACACTGGAAAAGCCGGAAGGAACCTACGTCACATTGGAACTGGAGCGGAATGTTCTTCGAGATCCTATTGGTTTTCAGCGAACTGCCGGCAGATTGGGAAAGGAACTGGCATCCATGCTGCCGAAGAAAGGTCCGGTATTGGTAGTGGGACTGGGTAATGAAGCAGTCACGCCGGATGCGATCGGCCCAAAGGCCCTGGAACATCTGGTGGTAACGCGGCATCTGGGCAGCCTTTTTCCACAGCTTCGCCCGGTCAGTGCCATTGCTCCCGGGGTTCTTGGTGTGACAGGATTGGAAAGTGTGGAAATTGTCCGAGGTGTGGTGGAGCGGTCCAAACCATGCTGTGTGGTGGCGGTGGATGCTTTGGCTTCCAGAAAGATGGAGCGAATCTGCACAACCATCCAGCTGTCTGATACGGGCATTACTCCCGGCTCCGGTGTGGGAAACAGCCGCGCAGCCTTTGACCGGGATACTTTGGGTGTTCCTGTCATAGCTGTTGGTGTCCCCACGGTGGTGACGGTTTCTACACTTTTGGCGGATGTTTTCGAAGAAAATCGAATGGAATTGAAGGAAAACCACGATCCTGCCATGGTGATTACGCCCAAGGACATCGATGCCAGAATCCAAAGAATTACAAGGCTTGTGGGATACGGACTGAGTCTGGGACTTCATCGCAGTTTGAGTGTGGAGGATGTGTCCTGCTTCATCGGTTGAGCGGATAATATTATCATTATGTGATTACGGAAACCAAAGTGCTGGTGCTTATGTAAACTGAAAATATACCCTTATTTTCCAAAAAGTTCAGGCAAACCAATTGTGGAAAACTCTGTGGAAAGTGTGAAAAACTCATGTTTGGCAATGGTTTGGACGGCTTTTCCACACAGTTTTCCACAGGGGGTTATTTGTGCCCTTTTTAGAGAAAAAGTACCAACCTTGTGGTTGACGAAACAGATTCCAAAAAGAGAATTATGGCAACGGTATGAAACTGCCATTGCCGGGAAATACTGACTGCACCACTTTCATGTTGCGGGAGGATGCAGGATGCAGGGCAAAGTTGAAATCTGCGGAGTCAACACAGCAAAGCTGAAAACCCTGAAAAACGAGGAGATGACAGAGCTGCTGCACCGCAGCCGTCTGGGTGACAAAGAGGCCAGAGATCGGCTGGTGGAGGGCAATTTGCGATTGGTTTTGTCGGTCATACAGAGATTTTTGGGTCGGGGGGAAAACCCCGATGATCTGTTTCAGGTGGGCTGCATCGGCCTTCTGAAAGCGGTGCAGAACTTTGATGAAACCAAACAGGTGCGGTTTTCCACCTACGGTGTGCCCATGATCGCTGGTGAGATTCGTCGTTATCTGCGGGATAACAGTGCCATCCGGGTCAGCCGGTCTGTTCGGGATATGGCATACCGGATCCTGCAGTGCAAGGAACTTCTCACCACGGAACTGGGCAGAGAGCCAACTATGGCAGAAATAGCAAAGAAACTGGAGCTGCCGGAGCAGGATGTGGTTGCGGCCATGGATGCCATTGCCATTCCTGTTTCTCTCTATGAACCGATTTATGCCGACGGCGGTGATCCTCTGACGGTGATCGATCAGGTAAAGGACACAAAAAACACCGATGAACAGTGGCTGGAGCGGATCGCCCTGCAGGATGCCATCAACCGGCTGGGTGAGCGGGAGCGTCAGATTCTTGCCATGCGGTTTCATGACGGAAAGACCCAGATGGAGGTGGCAGGGGAGATCGGCATTTCTCAGGCGCAGGTTTCCAGACTGGAGAAAAACGCCCTGGGCAGTATCCGCAAAGCCATCAGCTCATAAGCCTGCCCGTTTTTGCATAGACATGGAGCAGGAGGCGTTTGGCATGTGTGAACGATTTTCTGACCTGCGTTGCAAAGAAGTCATCAATGTGTGCGACGGAAGCCGCCTTGGATATGTGAACAATTTGGAACTGGACTTGGAAACCGGACGGGTACTGGCATTGATTGTGCCGAGTCCCGGACGGTTTCTGGGCTTGTTTCCGGGGAAGGATGAGTATGTGATTCCCTGGCAAAGAGTGTGCCGGATTGGCGGCGATATCGTGTTGGTGGACGTGAAACCGGATGAAGTCTGCAGAGCCAGAGAAAAATGTAAGCTGAAATGGTAAAAAAACCAAAAAAATCAGCAAAAAAGTCTTGCGTTCTGAGGAACCATTCGCTATAATAACTCAGGTATGCAAAACGCATACGAAAAATCTAAACCACACACCCGGGGATCTGTCCTTCCAGTGCCGGAAACGGAGGGAGGATAAGAGATGATCGGGGTGGAGGTAACAACAAAAAGGAGAAATATCATTATGGCAGTCGTATCCATGAAGCAGCTGCTGGAAGCTGGCGTCCACTTCGGTCACCAGACCCGCCGCTGGAACCCCAAGATGGCAACCTACATCTACACCGAGCGTAACGGCATCTACATCATCGATC
Organism: Candidatus Avilachnospira sp.; assembly: GCA_045589035.1. GTDB lineage: Bacteria > Bacillota > Clostridia > Oscillospirales > Oscillospiraceae > Avoscillospira. The sequence continues at coordinate 3,382 of JAZNFJ010000014.1, forward strand.
TGCAGAAGACCGTGAAGAAGCTGGAAGAAGCTTACTCCTTCATCCGTGAGCTGGCAGCCAACGGCGAGAACGTTCTGTTCGTCGGCACCAAGAAGCAGGCTCAGGATGCTATCAAGGAAGAAGCAGAGCGCGTCGGTCAGTACTATGTCAACGCCCGCTGGCTGGGCGGTATGCTCACCAACTTCAAGACCATGCGCACCCGTATCGACCGTCTGGCTCAGCTGAAGAAGATGGAAGAGGACGGCACTTTCGCAATGCTGCCCAAGAAGGAAGTTATCAAGCATCAGGGCGAAATCGCCAAGCTGGAAAAGTACCTGGGCGGCGTGAAGGACATGAAGAAGATCCCCGGCGCACTGTTCATCGTTGACCCCCGCAAGGAGCGCAACGCTATCGCTGAGGCTCGCAAGCTGCACATCCCCGTTGTCGCGATCGTCGACACCAAGTGCGATCCCGATGAGATCGACTATGTCATCCCCGGCAATGACGACGCAATCCGCGCCATCCGCCTGATCGCTGCTGCTATGGCATCCGCTTCCATCGAAGGCCGTCAGGGCGAAGACGCTACCGCAGAAGCTGCTCCCGCTGCCGAGGCAAAGGTTGAAGCTCCCGCCGCTGAGTAATTACAATTATAGCAGTCATTGCGAGGAGCCGCTTGCGGCGACGTGGCAATCCCCCACATAAGATGGGGATTCCCACGGGCAATAAATTGCCCTCGGAATGACCTTCAAATAGAATTTTAGGAGGAAATAATTATGGCATTTACTGCTCTGGATG
>JAZNFJ010000015.1:0-11400 GCA_045589035.1 Candidatus Avilachnospira sp.
GAAGAATGCGGCTGTGACGGGAAGGAAATGACTGCCATTTCCATTGGCTATACATTAGCCCCCCGAATCAATGCCGCCGGCAGAATGGGTCAGGTGGAATTGGCCACGGAGCTGATGCTGACACAGGATCCCCAGCGGGCATCTGTGCTGGCAAAGCAGCTTTGCCGTCTGAACAAGCAGCGGCAGGATGTGGAAGCAGAGATCTATAAGGAAGCAGAGCAGATGCTGCAGGGACAGCCCAAGCCTCAGGCCATCGTGCTGGCAGGAGAAAACTGGCATCAGGGCGTGGTAGGCATTGTGGCATCCCGCATGGCGGAAGAATACAACTGCCCGGCGTTTCTGGTCTGTCTGGACGGAGAGCGGGGCAAGGCTTCTTCCCGTTCCTTTGGTGGCTTCAATCTGTTTGGTGCTTTGGAAACCCTTTCCCATCTGCTGGAGGGCTTTGGCGGTCATGAACTGGCTGCCGGATTTACCATCAACCGCGGAAACATTGACCGCTTCCGGGAAGAAATACAGAAACTGGCTGCGGAATTTGTGGCCAGCGGAAAGCAGAAAGCGGCACTGGAGATCGACTGTGCCGTAGAGCCGTGGCTGCTGAATACCCATAATATTCTGGCTATGGAAGATCTGGAACCCTGCGGCGCAGGCTGCCCCAAGCCGGTGTTCTCCCTCAGTAATATGACGGTGGAACAGCTGACGGAAGTGGGAAATGGCAAGCATCTGCGCCTGCGGCTCAGCGGAGGGAATATGACCTTCAACGGTATTTTCTTCTCTGCCAATATTCTCCGCTCTGCCATTGCCGTGGGAGATCGGGTGGAAGTGGCATTTACACCCCAGATCAATGAATTCAAAGGCTCCCGTTCTGTGCAGCTGAATCTGGTGGATATCCGTCCCGACCGGCAGAGCCGGGAGATTCTGGAGGCAGACTGCCTGCTGCTGGATCGGTACGAACAGGGTCAGCCCCTGACTGCCGCGGAAGCAGAATTGCTGCTGCCTCAGCGCCCTGATTTTGCTGCTCTGTGGCGATATCTTGCAGCCCAGGAAGGTCCGGTGATCCATGAGGAACTGGGCTGTCTGAGCCGCAAAGCCAGCCGCCATGCCGGGATGAACTTCCGTCCGGGCAAAGTGTGGATCTGCCTGCAGGTGTTCCGGGAGCGGGGACTTCTGACCTGCGCGGACAGCCGGGAGGATCTGGCCATCTGCCTTTGTCCCGGAGAGAATAAGGTGGATCTGGACCAGAGCCCGCTGCTCATTCGTTTAAGACAACAGAAAGCCGGTGAATAAATGGAAACTGCAGAAGTCAGATATCAATCCCTGTTAAGAACCATTGCAAGAACTTCCCCGTCTACGGACCTTGCAGCCGTGGAACGGGCATATAAATTCGCCGATGCCAAGCATGAACATCAGCTGCGGAAAAGCGGTGAGCCCTATATCATCCATCCGCTGGCTGTGGCAGAGATCGTGGTGGAGATCGGTCTGGATACCGATGCTGTGTTGGCAGCGCTGCTCCATGACTGTCTGGAAGATACGGATGCCAGCTTTGAAGAGATCAGCCGCCTGTTCGGCCGTCCTGTGGCAGAACTGGTGGAAGGCGTTACCAAGCTGACCCGCGTCAACTATTCCACTTCCGAAGAAAAGCAGATGGAAAACCTGCGGAAGATGTTCATGGCCATGAGCAAGGACATCCGGGTCATTCTCATCAAGATTGCTGACCGCCTGCATAATATGCGGACTCTGGAATACCAGACAGCACCCAAGCAGGTGTCCAAATCCACGGAAACCATGGAGATCTATGCGCCCCTGGCCCACCGCCTTGGTATGCAGAAGCTGAAATGGGAACTGGAGGATATTTCTCTGCAGTATCTGGATCCCCATGGCTATCAGCAGATCGTGGACTATCTCCGCGCCCATAAGGATCAGGACGATCGGTTCATGGAAACCATCCAGGACAAGATCATCCAGCGTATGGAATCTGTGGGTATCCACGGCAAGGTCTACGGCCGTATCAAGCATGTCAATTCCATCTACCGCAAGATGAACACCCAGGGCAAGAGCATTGATGAACTCTTTGACCTGTATGCCTTCCGTGTCATTGTGGATGACATTGCCAACTGCTATAACATTCTGGGTCATGTCCATGACCTGTTCAATCTGGTGCCCGGACGGTTCAAGGATTATATTTCCACCCCCAAGCCCAATATGTACCAGTCCCTGCATACCACCGTCATCGGCGATCAGGGCATTCCCTTCGAGGTGCAGATCCGCACCTGGGAGATGCATGAAACAGCGGAATACGGTGTTGCTGCCCACTGGAAGTATAAGCAGGGCGGTGCCGGTGAGGGCGAAGAGAAGGAATTTGAATGGGTTCGCCGTCTGCTGGAGAACCAGCAGGTGACAGAGGCGGAGGACTATATCCACTCTCTGAAGGTGGATATGTTCGATGACGAAGTATTCGTCTTTACCCCCAAGGGCAGTGTGATCTCCCTGCCTGCCGGCTCCACACCCATCGACTTTGCATATGCCATTCACTCTGCTGTTGGTAACTCCATGGTCGGTGCCAAGATTAACAACCGTATCGCCAACTTCGATTCTCAGTTAAAAAACGGCGATATTGTGGAAGTTCTGACCTCCAAGTCTGCCAAGGGTCCCAGCCGTGACTGGCTGAAAATCTGCAAGAGCAACCAGGCCAGAAACAAGATCAAGCAGTGGTTCAAGAAAGAAAAGCGGGAGGAAAACATTCTCCATGGCAAGGCCAGCTTTGAAGGCGAACTGCGCCGCATGAGTGTCGACCCTGCCGTGGTGCAGAATGAGGATATTCTGCCCACCATCCTTCGTAAGACCGGCTGCGACTCTCTGGACGATATGTATGCTGCCATCGGCTACGGCGGTATGACGGCGGTCAAATGCGTCAACCGCATCCGGGATGAACTGATGAAGGCCAGCAAGTCTGCGTCCAAGGAGGTACAGACCCCCAAGCCCCTGCAGAATGTCAACAAAAAGAACGCAGGAATTTCCAACTCCGGTGTCATTGTGGAGGATATTGGCTCTTGCCTTCTGAAATTTGCCAAGTGCTGCACCCCTGTGCCCGGTGATGACATTATCGGCTTTATCACCAAGGGCTACGGTGTTTCTATCCACCGCTGCGACTGCTGCAATGCAAGTTCTGAAGTCATTGCCAAGCAGCCGGAGCGCTGGGTGGCTGCCTCCTGGGCAACGGCTGAACCCGATGAACCTTTTGACACCTCTCTGGAAGTGGAATGCCGTGACCGCGACAATCTGCTGCTGGATCTGGCAACGGTCATGAGCGGTATGAAGGTCCGTCTCAGCGAGTTGAGCTGCCGTCTGGTAGGTCCCGGTCGTGCCGTTGCAAGTCTGACATTCAGTGTCCGCAATGTCAGCGAACTGAATGTGGCCTGTGCCAGAATTCGCAATGTGGCAGGTGTGGAAGCCGTCCGCAGAGGCAAGTCTTAAGGAGAAAAATTATGCGTGCTGTTGTAACTCGGGTCAACGAAGCCTCCGTCACCATCGACGGAGTTGTGACCGGCAAGATCGGAAAGGGTTTTCTGATCCTGCTGGGTATTACCCAGGACGATACTCCCGCCACCTGCAAAAAGCTGGCGGAAAAAGTGCTGGGACTGCGTATTTTTACCGATGAAAACTATAAAATGAATAAGGGACTGTCCGATGTGGACGGCAGTGTGCTGGTGGTAAGCCAGTTCACCCTCTACGGCGACTGCAGCCATGGCCGCCGCCCCAATTTCCTGGCGGCTGCCGGTCCGGATTTGGCCATCCCTTTGTATGAACAGTTTCTGGAAGAATGTGAACGGCTGGGCTTCCCGCCTCAGCACGGCACATTCGGCGCGAAAATGGAAGTGGCATCCGTCAACGACGGTCCTGTGACCATGATCGTGGATACGAAAGATTTGAAATAAGAGGTCGAATATGGAAATTACCGTATTTCAGTTGGGTTCTCTCGGCACAAACTGCTATATTGTCAAAGACGACAAGGCTTGCGCCATTGTCGATCCCGGTGCTTCCGGAGAAACGCTGGCAGATTGGCTGGTGCAGGAAGGTCTGCAACCGGCGTATGTCCTTCTGACCCACGGTCACTATGACCATGTGGGCGGTGTGGAAGCTTTGCGTGACCGCTTTGCCGGGCTGCCGGTCTATGTCCATGAAGCCGATACCCAACTGACACCCGATCTCAGCCGCGGCCTGCAGTGGACGCACTTTTACGGTGAAGGCGATGTGCTGACCATGGGGAAGTTATCCTTTCGGGTGCTGCATACCCCCGGTCATACGCCCGGCTCTGTGTGTTTGCAGTCCGGTGATGCCCTGTTCTGCGGCGACACCCTCTTTGCAGGCTCCTGCGGGCGGACAGATTTCCCCGGCGGCAGCTGGACGGAAATGCTCCGCAGCCTTCGCAGGCTTTCCAAGCTGGAAGGTAACCTGCAGGTGCTGCCCGGACATGGCGAACCTTCCACCATGGAAGCGGAGCGGCAGTATAATCCCTATATGAAAGAGGCAACGAAGGCATGAAGCTGTACCTGAAGGGGCATAGCGATCTCTATGCCGTGGAGCAGCTGCAGATGCAGCTGTTTCCTGATGCGCCCACGGAAACCGTCGAAGCACCCTTTGGGGATGCCGACGGTGCTGTTTCTGCCCTTTACCGGGGCAAAAAATGGCTGACAGCCGTGACGGATATGACATGGCAGGGCAAGAAAGCCAGAGCCGTCAAGCGTCTGGATGTCCGCTTTGCGGAGGATGCCAGACTGCGCCGCCGGATCTTGCAGCAGAGTTATTTTCTCGCTGCGGTGCAGGTGCGGGGAATCACTCCCCCCTGGGGTGCCCTGGCAGGTGTCCGCCCCACAAAAATCTCCACCCAGCATATCCAGAACGGCGGCACAGAGACTTCTGCGGACAAACTGCTGAAAGAGGCTTATTTTGTGACCCCCCAGCGGCGGAAACTGTGCATCGACTGCTCCCGCCATACCATTGAAGCTGCCAATCTTCTGCGCCCCAAGGATCTTTCTTTGTATATCGGCATTCCTTTCTGCCCCACCCGGTGCGCCTACTGCTCCTTTGTGAGCCAGTCCATCGAGAAGTTCGGCAGTTTTCTGGAGCCTTATCTGGAAGCCCTGCTGAAGGAAATTGCCTATACCGGCAAGCTGCTGAAGCAGTCCGGCTGGAAGATCCGCAGCCTGTATATGGGTGGAGGTACCCCCACTACCTTGTCCACACCCCAGATGAAGCGGCTGATGGATGCCATCAACGAGCATCTGGATCTTTCCGACTGTCTGGAATTTACCGTGGAAGGCGGCAGACCGGATACGCTGGATCTCAGCAAACTGCAGGTGATCCGCCAGGGCGGTGCCGATCGCATGAGCATCAACCCCCAGACCATGAGCGATGCGGTTCTCAGCCGCATTGGCCGCAGCCACAATACCAAACAGGTCTACCAGGCTTATGCAGATGCCGTAAAAGCCGGTTTTGAAGGCATCAACATGGATCTCATTGCCGGTCTGCCCGGCGATACGGCAGATAGTTTTCTGGAAAGTGTCCATCGTGTCATTGCCCTCGATCCCAGCAACATCACCGTCCATACCCTCGCTCTGAAAAAAGCGGCTGCCATGTATCAGCAGCGGCCGGATCTGCCCAGCGGCGAAGAAGTGGCGGAAATGCTGGACCGGACGGAGCGGGCACTACGGCAGGCAGGCTATGAGCCGTATTACCTGTACCGGCAGAAATATATGTCCGGTAGTTTTGAAAATGTGGGCTGGTGCAAACCGGGCTACACCGGACTGTATAATATTTACATGATGGAAGAACTCCATACCATCCTCTCTCTGGGCGGCGGCGGTATGAACAAGGTCAACCTTGGTGTCAACCAGCTGGAGCGATTCCATAATCCCAAGATCCCTCAGGATTATATCCAGAGAATCGACACAATTCTCAAGCAAAAAGACGAAATTTTTGATATTTTACAGGGACTGGAGGCATAACCATGGACACCCTGTTTTCTCATATTTCTGTCGTCACCATGGACGAGCGGATGTCGGTTCTGACCGATGCCTTCGTGGGTGTAACCGATGGAAAAATCACCTGGCTCAGCAAAAAAGAGCCGGAAGAAAAACCCAAACGGAAAATCGAAGGCGCCGGCATGGTGCTGATCCCCGGTCTGATCAACTGCCACACCAATCTGGAGCAGACCATCTTCCGCTGCTGCGGTGATGACCGCACCCCGGAAGAATACTGGCAGGATCGGATCTATCCGCCTCTGGAACGGCTGGATGAAAAGGGCGCAAAAGCATCTGCACTTCTCGGCATGGCGGAATGTCTGCGCTTTGGTGTCACTTCCGTGTCCGATCTGGGCAGCCATGCCGCTGCCGTGGCAGAAGCTGCCGCCATCAGCGGTATCAAGGCCAATGTCGCCCCGGATCTGACCACCCTGCTGGGTGAGGAATTTGACTTTGAAGCCGATCCCCAGTGTCAGAGTTTCGTGAAGGCCGTGGAAACATGGCACAACCACGATGACGGACGGATTCTCATGGAGGCAGGCATCCATTCCGAAGCCACTTCCTCTCAGGAACTGTGGCAGCCTTTGGCAGAGTATGCCATCAACACCGGCTTGGGTCTGCATCTGAACCTTTCCCAGACCAGACAGGAGCAGGAGGATTGTCTGGATGCCAGCGGTCTGACTCAGGCGCAGCTTTTGGACTGCTACCATCTGCTGGACACCCGGACACAGGCTGCCCACTGCAACCATCTGGAGCAGGAAGATCTGGCACTCCTTGGCAGAAGAAACGCAACAGCCGTCCATTGCCCTGTCAGCGGACAGAAAATGGCAACGGGACAGGCGGATGTGCTTGCCATGGTCAAAGCCGGTATGAATGTGGCTTTGGGTACGGATTCTGCCGCTGCTGTTGGTTCTCTGGATCTGCTGCGGCAGGTGCGGGCTGTGGCTTTGAACGCAAAAGCCCGGACCGGCGATCCCACCACCCTCAATGCTTCTGCAGCGCTGCTGATGGCTACCGGCTGCGGTGCCAGAGCACAGGGGCGCGGCAAAGAATGCGGCATGATCAAAATTGGCATGGATGCGGATCTTGTGATGCTGGACTTCAATCAGCTGCATCTGATTCCCTGCCATGATCTGACGGCCTCGGTGGTCTATGCGGCCGCCGGCGGCGATGTCTGTCTGACCATGGTTCGCGGCAAGGTTCTCTATGCCGCCGGTAAATATTTCACCATCAATCTCCCCGAAGTCATGGAAGAGCTGACCCAGCGGGTCATTCCCCAGGTCTTTGCACCGGCTTCGGACGAAACATAAGGAGGCTTGCGCCTGCATGAAAGAAAACGGAAAGTCTTTCCAGAAGCAGTCCTTTTTACAGGGCGCGGCTGTTCTGGCAGCTGCTACGGCTATTGTGAAGATCATCGGTGCGATCTACAAGATCCCCATGCAGTCTGTCATCGGGCAGGCTGGCTTCGGCTACTTCAACACGGCCTATCAGATTTATGATGTGCTTCTGATGATCTCCACGGCAGGTCTGCCGGTGGCTATGAGCCGCATGATCTCTGAAGCCCAGGCTCTGGATAACCCCAATCAGATTCGGAAAATCTTCTCTACGGCACTGCGTGTATTTCTGACCATCGGCACTTTGGGTATGCTGCTGATGGTGCTGTTCTCCCGCCAACTGTCCACATTGATCGTTGGTCACGACAGAAGCTGGGCTTCCATTACGGCCCTTGGCCCTGCGGTGCTGTTTATCTGCATCATTTCCGCCTTCCGCGGCTTCTTCCAGGGTCAGAGCAATATGACCCCCACCTCGGTCAGTCAGGTCTTTGAGGCGCTCTGCAAACTGGTCATCGGACTGGGTGCGGCATGGCTCATTATGAGAACCACCAAGGATGAAACCCTTGGTGCCGGCGGTGCCATCATCGGTGTGACCATTGGCTGTGTGGTGTCTGCGGTCTATCTCTATGCCTGTTATCGCAAGGCAGCGAAGGAACTGCCCCTTGGCGGTGAAGCCAAGACCACCGGTCAAACCATGCGGACACTCCTCGCTATTGCTGTGCCCATTACCATCGGCTCTGCCGGTCTGCAGATGATCAATCTGGTGGATACCATGGTCTATATGCGCCGTCTGGTGGGTGCTGCCGGTGTGGAAAGCCTCCGCGCCGATGAACTGAAGGGCATTTACGACTTCTGCCGGACGATCTTCAATCTGCCCTGTGCCTTTATCACCCCCATTGTGGTGGCGATCATTCCCTCCATCACGGAGCATCTGACCAAGAAAAATGAGAAGGGCATCCGTATGGTGGAAGGCTCCGCTCTGCGTATCACCGGTCTCATTGCCGCCCCTTGTGCATTTGGTTTGCTGAGCCTGTCCAAGCCCATTGTGGATCTGCTGACTTCTGACAGCAAGTATACGGCTGTGGATCTGGAGATCGGCGGCATCATTCTGGCAATTCTTGGTCTGACCGTCATCTTTAATTCTCTGATCCTTGTGACCAACGCGGTCATGCAGGCCCATGGCGATGTGACGACCCCTGTGGCAAACATGATCGCCGGCGGCGTCATCAAGGTCATCATCAACTTCATTCTGGTGGGAATTCCCAGCCTGAACATTGTCGGTGCTGCTATTGGTACGCTGGTCTGTTACCTGTGTATCATTGTGCTCAATGTCATTGCCATGGTGCGGAAAAAGACGGTGGAAGCCCGATCTTTCCTTGGCCTGGGCAAGCCGCTGCTGGCCGGTGTCCTTATGGGCGCGGTGGCATTTATGGCCAATGGCTTCCTCACTGTGTATCTGGGCAATTCCCTGGGGTGCCTTGTGAGCATCGCGCTGGCTGCGCTGGTCTATGTGATCTTGGTCTTTGTTTTGAAGATTATCACCTATGATGACTGTATGCTGCTGCCCGGTGGGGAAAAAATTGCTAAAATTCTGCGAGTTTCCCGCTAAAACCCCTTGCGAAAGTGTGAAAGATATGATAAATTTTATTAGTAAAGACCGTTATGACTTCCAAGACTTTGTGGAAATTGTCAAACTGCTCCGTTCTCCCGAGGGCTGCCCCTGGGACAGAGTCCAGACCCATCAGTCCATCCGCCGGAACTTTCTGGAGGAGGTCTATGAGTGCTGTGAGGCTCTGGATAACGACGATATGGAGCTGATGAAGGAAGAACTCGGTGATGTGATGATGCAGGTCATCTTCCATGCCGGGATCGAGGAAGACCGGGGACGCTTCAATCTGGACGATGTCTGCGATCATGCGTGCAAGAAACTGGTGTTCCGCCACCCCAATGTCTTTGGCCCCAAGACCGAACAGACCTGGGACGATATGAAGGCATTGGAAAAAGGTCAGACCACCCATGCTGCCACCCTGGATGCGGTGGCAAGGTCTTTGCCTGCCTTGTGGAGAGCTGAAAAGCTCATGAAGAAGGCAGAGAAAGCAGGCTTCCGCTGGCAGAGCGCCGAAGATGCGCTGGATAAGCTGGAAGAGGAAGTCAGGGAACTGCGTGAAGCCACTGCTGCCGGTGAGAATGTGGCAGAGGAACTGGGCGATGTGCTGTTTGCAGCCGTCTGCGCCGGTGCTATGGCAGAGCAGGATCCCGAAATGGCACTGCACAGTGCCTGTGAAAAGTTCATTCGGCGGTTTACCGCCATGGAGCAGGCGGCGAGGGCCCAATGTCGCTGTCTGGAAAATTGCGACCCGGAAGAGCAGATTTCTCTTTGGAATGCTGTGAAAGCTGAGGAAGCATAAACCAAGGTAATTGGGAAAAAATTAAAAATAGATTGAAAAATCGGAAAGAGGAACATTATGAACAAGACTGAACTGATCGCAGCAATCGCTAACAAGGCTGGCCTGTCCAAGAAGGACGCTGAGAAGGCTCTGAACGCTACCCTGGATACCGTTGCCGATGCTCTGGCAGCCGGTGACAAGGTGCAGCTGGTTGGCTTCGGCGGCTTCGAAACCAAGAAGCGTGAAGCTCGCATGGGCCGTAACCCCAAGACCCGCGAAGCTATCGAGATCCCCGCTTCCTGCGTGCCCGTTTTCAAGGCTGGCAAGGCTCTGAAGGATAAGGTTGCGAAGTAATTAAATGCGCCTGGATAAATTCCTCAAAGTGTCCCGGCTCATCAAGCGCCGCACCGTTGCCAATGAGGCCTGCGACAATGCCCGTGTGACGGTCAACGGTCGTCCCGCCAAAGCATCCTACGATGTGAAGGTGGGGGACAAGCTGCAGATCCAGTTCGGCGCCAAGACGCTGGCTGTGGAAGTACTGCAGGTGGCGGATAATGTCCGCAAGGACGATGCCGTGGGCATGTACCGGGAAATCACAGAGTAAAACAAGCAGCACCGCTGAGCGGTGCTGCTTGTTTTTATGACAAAAACACCTCCATCGGCATAAGATGTGCTGACGGAGGTGTCTGCACTATGATGAATCAAAAACGGGAGGCAGAGGTCTGGAGCCGCGTGATGGCAGCATCCGCCGATGCTCCCTGCTGTGCCCCCAAAAAAGAAAAGGTGACCATCACCTGTCAGCAGGTTATGGAACTGCTGGAGGGGGAACTGATGGATGCCTGTACTTACCGCACTTTGGCTATGCGGGTGAAAAAGAGCATCCGGGAACCCCTTTTGTGTCTGTACCGGGATGAAATGCGCCATTACCGCAAGCTGGAGGCGGTCTACTACCTGATGACTGGGAAGCGGCCCTGTCCCGACCGGCCTAAGGCCCCCTGTGTGGCTTGCACCAATGAGGAATTGCGCAAGCGGTATGAAGGAGAAGTGGAGGGTGCTGCGGTCTATCACGGACTGGCAGAATGCGCCGGGTCTTTTGCCCCGGTGTTCCATTGTCTTGGCTGTGAAGAAGAGCGCCATGCCCAGACCATTCTGAACTTGCTGCAGAAGTGCCTATAAAAAGCCTCCCCTTGAGGGGAGGTGCCGAGTGCAACGAGGCGGAGAGGTATGTGAAATCCACCATTGGTGGATTTCAGCCTCCGGCGGCCAATACTTTTGTCATGCCACAAAAGTATTGGATGAAAAAGGCACATGGGGGGAGCGCGTTGCCCGGATTTTGTGATCGTTTCTGCTTATGTAATCGTTCCATTTTGTATCACAAAATAGCCACTCTCCCCCCATGGCCCCCCTCCCGGCTCCTTGTCGTTCCGCTGGGTTGTGGTCGATAAAATCAAAACGCACTGCCAAGGGTTGTTTGGCAGTGCGTTTTATGTCTGTCATTGCGGGGCTTTCTTATTTTCTCAACTCGATGATCTGATCTCTCAGAACAGCGGCGTATTCGTATTCCATCATCTTGGCGGCTTCGCGCATGGCCTTTTCCAGACGGGCGATCTCCTTGTCCTTCTCGGCTCTGGTCATCTTCACACCGGATTTGCCGGTGGTATC
>JAZNFJ010000016.1:0-13660 GCA_045589035.1 Candidatus Avilachnospira sp.
GCGGAAGATGATGAACTGACCGGCCTGTGCCTTCTTGGCAACAAAAGGTGCCTCGATCTCCATGTAGGTGACCGCGGCATTCAGTTCTTTTTTGCATACGATCTTATACATTGATGTCTCCATCCCTTTCTATGTAAGCATAGCTGCTTACGCAATATTCCATGATAATTATAACAGCCAATTTTGGCCTTGTAAAGGAAATTACAAGGTTTTTTGGCAGTTTTTCAGAACTCCTGCAGGATCATGGGCTCGGCTTTCACCTTGTCCCATGTAAAATGGGCGGCAAGTTCCGTTGCAGAGGCACTTTCCGGGGCGTCCAGAATGCCTGCCAGATGGGCAAGGCGGCCCAAAATCTCTTCCGGAGTGTACTTCTGCCGCAGAATGCCCAGATCCAGATCTCTGTCCCGCTTGCTGAGCCGTCTGCCGTCGGCAGAAAGGAGCAAGGGCACATGGTAAAATTCCGGCGGCTCTTTGCCCAGCAACTCGTAGAGGTACAGCTGTCTGGGGGTGCTGTCCAGCAGATCCATGCCGCGGACCACTTGGGTAATGCCGCCTTCTGCATCGTCCGTCACCACCGCCAGCTGATAGGCATAGACACCGTCGGCTCTGCGGATGATGAAATCGCCGCATTCCTCGGCCAAGTTTTCAGAAAATTCCCCCTGTAAGCCATCGGTGAAGCCGTAGACCTTGTCCGGCACGGACAGCCGCCATGCCGGGGCTTTGGTTTTCTCGGCCCGCTGGGCAGGGGAGAGGTGCTTGCAGGTGCCTGCGTAGAGCAGCCGCCCATCAGAGGCATGGGGCGCGGAAGCCGCATGAAGTTCCCCTCTGGAGCAGAAGCAGGGATAGACCAGTCCTTGCTGCTCCAGCCAGCCAAAGGCTTCGGCATAGGCTTCTGTCCGCCGGGATTGGGGAGTTTGTTCTCTGTCCCACAAAAGACCCAGCCAGCGCAGGTCATCCTTGAGGGTTTCGGCATATTCAGGCCGGCAGCGGTCCGGGTCCAGATCTTCAATCCGCAGGACCATCTCACCGCCCTGACTTTTTACGGAAAGCCAAGCAAGCAATGCGGAAAAAACATTGCCTAAGTGCATCCGCCCGGAAGGGCTGGGCGCAAACCGTCCGGTCATACAATCACTTCCTTTTTAAGCTGCGGGGAAACGGGGGCCGTTCCTCCGCAGCTTAAGTCTACCATTTCCCATTTCCAAAAGCAACACACCTTGCAAAACCCATCAAAAAATGCTACAATACTATATTGAAAAATTATCGCAATTTGGAGGATGGGTCAGTGGAAAGACGGACAAGTGTGATCCCCCAGGAGCAGCTCCGCCATCAGCAGGAACTGTGCCAGAAAATCAAAGAATATTGGCAGGAACAGGGCATTACCCCTGTGGCCTTTGTAGATACTTACGGCTGCCAGCAGAACGAAGCTGACAGCGAAAAAATCCGGGGCATGCTCTCTGACTGTGGCTACGGCATGACCGATACAGAAGAGGGCGCGGACATTGTGGTTTTCAATACCTGCGCCATCCGGGAACATGCCGAGCAGCGTGTTTTTGGCAATGTGGGTGCTTTGACCCACACCAAGCGCCGCCATCCCCGGCAGAAGATTTTCCTCTGCGGCTGCATGATGGGTCAGGACCATGTGGTCAGCCGTGTCAAACACAGCTATCCCTATGTGGACGGTGTATTCAACCCCCATCAGCTTTGGCGGTTCCCGGAGTTGCTGCTCCATGTGCTGACCACAGGCAAGAGAATTTTTGCCGTGGAGGATGAAGCCGGCAGCATTGCCGAGGGCATTCCCGTGGTTCGCAGCAACGGTCTGAAAGCATGGGTTTCCGTCATGTACGGCTGCAACAACTTCTGTTCCTACTGCATCGTACCCTATGTCCGCGGCAGAGAGCGCAGCCGCCAGCCGGAGGATATTCTGGCAGAGGTCAAGGACCTTCTGGCCCAGGGCTATAAGGATATTACTCTCTTGGGTCAGAACGTCAATTCCTACGGCAAGGATCTGGGTCTGGGCATTGATTTTGCCGACCTGATGGAGCAGATTGCCCAGTTGGAGGGTGATTTCTGGCTGCGGTTTATGACCAGCCATCCCAAGGTTGCCACCCGGAAGTTCTTTGATGTCATGGCAAAGTATCCCAAGATCGCCAAGCACTTCCATCTGCCCTTCCAGTCCGGCAATGACCGGGTTCTGAAGGAGATGAACCGCCGTTACACCTCTGCGCAGTATCTGGAACTGGTGGATTACGGCAGAAGTGTCATGCCGGAGCTGGTGCTGACCAGCGATGTCATCGTGGGCTTCCCCGGGGAAACCGATGAGGAATTTGAAGACACCATCAAGCTCATTGAACGGGTGCGTTACGATGCCCTGTTTACCTTTATCTACTCCCCCAGAAAGGGCACACCGGCAGCGGAAATGCCTGACCCTGCCACCCGGCAGGACAAAAACCGCCGCTTTGACAAGCTGGTGGATACCCAGAACCGAATCTCTGAGGAGATTCACCGGGCTTATGTGGGCAAGACCATGCGGGTACTGGTGGATGGCAGAGAGGATACCATGCTCACTGCCCGTACCGATGGCGGACGGCTGGTTCGGTTTGCCGGCAGCGATGATCTCATCGGGCAGTTTGCCTATGTGGAGATCACCGGCAATACCACCTGGAGTCTGACCGGCAGACTGCCGGAAAACTGCGACTGCCACGGCAATGTTTGTTGATGAAAGGATGAAGACCCATGGCTGAATTGACCCCCATGATGCGGCAGTACATGGAAATGAAAGAACATAACCCCGGCTGCCTGCTGTTTTTCCGTCTGGGTGACTTCTACGAGATGTTTGCCGAGGATGCCAAAATCGCATCCAGGGAACTGGACCTGACTCTGACCACCCGTGACCGGGGCAAGGAGAAAGAGGAGCAGACTCCCATGTGCGGCGTGCCTTACCACTCCGCCGAGGGCTATATTGCACGACTGGTGGCAAAGGGCTACAAGGTCGCCATCTGTGAGCAGATGGAAGATCCTGCCACGGCCAAGGGTTTGGTGAAGCGGGATATTGCCCGTGTGGTGACTCCCGGTACTGTCACCGCAAGTTCTATGCTGGATGAGAGTCGGAACAACTATTTTGCTTCGGTTTATGCAGGCGATGACATTTGGGGCATCTGCTTCTGCGATGTGTCCACAGGCCAGTTCTGCGCCACTACCGCTGACACTACCGACCGTCTGGTGGATGAACTGTGCCGCTTCCAGCCCACGGAGCTGCTGCTCCATGAAAAGGCTGTGGGGAACAAGGAACTGAAAACTGCCCTGCAGCATCAGCTGCGCTGCTGCGTGGATCTGGCAAAGGACGAGCAGTTTGCCGCTGAAATTGCGGCAAAGCACTTTGCGGTGCTGCCGGAAAAGCTGCCCAAGGCCGTTTTGCTTTCTGCCGGTGCGCTTTTGGCAGAAATTGAAAAGAATCACAAGTCCGACCTGAGCCATATTCGGGAACTGGACTATTATGTATCCGGAAAGTTCATGGAACTGGACTATACCGCCAGAAGAAATCTGGAACTGACCCAGACCATGCGCGCCGGTGAAAAGCGGGGCAGCCTTCTGTGGGTTCTGGATCATACCAAGACCGCCATGGGCAGCCGTATGCTCCGCTCCTGGCTGGAAAAGCCCCTTCTGAACCCCCAACAGATCAACAAGCGGCTGGATGCGGTGGAGGAATTGGTGGGCAGCACCGTTGCCAGAGAAGAACTGATTTTGCTTCTGAAGGAAGTCAGCGATCTGGAGCGGGTCATGGCGAGAATCGTCACCGGCACCTGCAACTGCCGGGATTTCCGTCAGCTTTCCAATGGCATCGCCAATCTGCCCCAGATCAAGGCCGCTCTGGGCGGCTTCTCCGCCGGTATGCTGCAGGTTTTGGCAGAGCAGCTGGACGATCTGCAGGATCTGAGGGCGGAAATTGACCGCACCATCGTGGATGATCCCCCCTTCACCGTCCGGGAAGGCGGCATGATCCGCCCCGGCTGCAATGAAGAAATTGACCGCCTGCAGGATATCCTCTCCGGCGGTAAGGGCATGCTGCCCCAGATCGAAGTCCGGGAAAAAGAGCGGACGGGCATCAAAAATCTCCGGGTGGGCTACAAGCGGGTCTTTGGCTACTATATTGAGGTCGCCAAGGGGCAGGTTTCCATGGTCCCCGAGGACTACATCCGCAAGCAGACCCTCGCCAACGGCGAGCGTTACATCACCCAGGAACTGAAAGAACTGGAAAACACCATCCTCACGGCAAAAGACCGTGTGGTGGCATTGGAATATGACGTGTTCTCCGCCCTGCGGGAGCATCTGGCGGCTCAGTCTGCCCGGGTGCAGCAGAGTGCGGCAGCGGTGGCGGCAGCCGATGTGCTGTCCTGCTTTGCTGCCCTTGCGGTGAAGCACAGCTATTGCCGTCCCGAAGTGGACTTAGGCGGCGGGATTCAGATCGAAAACGGCCGTCATCCCGTGGTGGAGCAGGTTCTGAAGGATCAGCTCTTCGTGCCCAACGACACTAAGCTGGGTCTGGAAGGCTGTCAGGTTGCCATGATCACCGGCCCTAACATGGCAGGTAAATCCACCTACATGCGGCAGGTGGCGCTGATCGTTCTCCTCGCCCAGATGGGCTGCTTCGTGCCGGCAAGATCGGCACGGATCGGTGTGGTGGATCGGCTGTTCACCCGAATCGGCGCTTCCGATGATCTGGCGGCAGGCCAGTCCACCTTTATGGTGGAGATGCAGGAAGTGGCGGATATTCTCAAGCAGGCCACTTCCAGAAGTCTGCTGATTTTGGACGAGATCGGCAGAGGTACTTCCACCTATGACGGCATGGCCATTGCCAGAGCCGTGCTGGAATATGCGGCAGACCGTCGCGTGCTGGGTGCCAAGACCCTCTTTGCCACCCACTATCATGAACTGACTGTACTGGAGCAGGAGCTGCCCGGTGTGAAGAATTTCAATATCTCCGTGAAGAAGCGGGGCAGCGATATGATCTTCCTGCGGAAGATCGTCCCCGGCGGCGCCGACCGCAGCTACGGTGTGGAAGTGGCCAAGCTGGCAGGTCTGCCGGAAAAGGTGGTTACCCGTGCCAGAGCCATCCTCAAGGAACTGGAGTCCGGCGCTGTGCCTGTCCAGACAGTTCCCGTGGAGTCCGACCAGATGTCCATGATGGACATGGATGCGGTGTCCATCCGGGAGAAGCTGGCTGCCATTTCTGTGGAAACCTTAACCCCCATTGAAGCAATGAATGTGCTGTATCAGCTGAAACAAATGATTCAGTAAGAAAGGAGCGCCCATGGCAAATACCAGATCCTATTCCCTCGGTCCCGGACTGTCCAAAGCAGAGCAGATCGCCGGATTTTGCTATCTGCCCTTTTATGTGGCGCTGCTGGGATTTTTGCTGCAGTTTCTCAATCTGAAACTGAATCTGCAGCTGTCCGAAATGCAGGTCAATGTCTGCTATTTTGTGCTGAACTGCCTGTTTGTCTGGATCATTTTCCACAATTTCCTTCTGCGCAGTTTCCGGAGCATCCGGTTCTGGGATCTGGTGCAGGCGCTGATTTTGGGATTTGTGCTCTACTATGTGGGGAATCTCCTCTTTAGCCTGCTTCTGAATTGGCTGGGTATTGAAGTGCCCCGGTTCAATGATGAAACGGTCATGGGACTGGTGGTGGACAATGAGATCGTTATGACCATCTGCACCGTGGCATTGGCGCCTATGGTGGAGGAAACCTTGATGCGCGGACTGGTCTTTGGAACAGTCCGCAGAAAGAGCCGTGTGCTGGCATACGCGGTGTCCATGCTGCTCTTTGCGGCCATCCATGTGTGGCAGTATGCATTTTTGCATGATGTGAAGTCTGTGCTTTTGGCGGCGCTGGCATATCTGCCGGCGGGCATTGCTCTGGGCTGGACTTATGAAAAAGCCAATACCATCTGGGCACCCATTGCCCTGCATATGGTCATCAATGCCATTGCCCTTGGAATTATGAAGGTGCTTTAAAATAAGGCTTCTCCTTGAGGAGAAGCTGCTGAGCGCAGCGAAGCTGATGAGGTGTAGGTATCGACTGCCTGCACACACCTCATCCGTCTGCTTCGCAGACACCTTCCCCTCAAGGGGAAGGCATTGGAGGTGCGAAATCTATGCCGAAAATTTTACAGTTGGACCGCCATGTGGCGGATCTGATCGCCGCCGGTGAGGTGGTGGAGCGGCCTGCTTCTGCCGTCAAGGAACTGGTGGAAAATGCCATCGATGCCGGTGCCACACAGGTGACGGTGGAGATCCAGAACGGCGGCATGACCTATCTTCGTGTCACGGATAACGGCTGCGGCATTGCTGCGGAAGATGCTCCTACGGCCTTCCTGCGCCATGCCACCAGCAAACTCCGCACCAAGGAAGATCTGGCAGCCATCGGCACGCTGGGCTTCCGCGGGGAAGCATTGGCTGCCATTGCGGCTGTTTCCAAAATCGATCTTCTGACCAAAACTGCTGCTGGTGAGGGTATCAGTCTTCATCTGGAGGCAGGGCAGGTGCTGGAGCAGAGTCCTGCCGGCTGCCCTGACGGCACTACCATCGTGGTGCGGGAACTGTTCTATAATACCCCTGCCCGCATGAAATTCATGAAGCGGGATACGGTGGAATCCTCCCATGTGGCAGGTGTCCTGCAGCGGCAGGCACTGGCGCACCCGGAGGTGGCTTTCCGTCTGGTGAAGGACGGAGAAACCGTCCTGCAGACCGCCGGTACCGGTGACCTCCACGGCACGGTCTATCAGGTCTTTGGACGGCAGCTGGCGGTGGATATGCTGCAGGTGAAGAGCAGCTGGGAAAACCTCTCTCTGTCCGGCTTTGTCACCAAGCCCACAGCCACCAGAGGCAACCGGAATTATCAGCAGTTTTTTGTCAACGGCAGACCGGTCAAGTCCCGGCTGATGACTGCCGCCTTTGAGGAAGCCTATGAAAACCGGCTCATGTCCGGTCGTTTCCCCAGCTGCGCCCTGTGTCTGGAACTGCCGAAAAATCTGGTGGATGTCAATGTCCACCCGGCCAAGACGGAAGTGAAATTCGCCAATGAGCGGGCAGTTTTTGACTGTATCCGCTATGGTGTCATGTCCGCCCTCAACAAGCATCCCGGCAGACCGGAGATGCAGATGAAAATCGAAAAGCCCACTCCTGCCCCCAAGCAGGAAACTTTCCGCACCATGAATACGGAGCAGTTTAAGGCCTATACCCAGACCGTTGCCCAGAAGCCCCAGGCTCCTGTGGCAGCGCCGGTTGCCAAGGCACTGGAGCCGAAGCCTGTGCCCAAGCCGGAAGTGCCTGCCCCTAAGGCAGCTCCCGTGGTGCGGCAGGAGGTTCTGACCCCTGCACCTACCCCCAAAGAGCCTGCTTTCCGCACGGCAACGGTCTATGCACCGCCGGTGGTGGAAGAACCGCCCAAGCAGGAAGAACTGGAAATGCCCAAGGAGATTCCCTACACCGTCATCGGTGAGGTGCTGGATACCTATATCATCATCCAGCAGGGGGAGGATGTACTGTTTCTGGACAAGCATGCCGCCCACGAGCGGATTCTCTTTGAAAATTTGAAAAAAGACAACGCCCCCATTATGGCTCAGCGGCTGCTGACCCCTTTGACTGCCACAGTCACCGTGGAGGAAAAGGCGGCTCTGCTCGGCGATCCTGCCCTTTTGGAGCAGTTTGGCTATGAGGCGGAGGATTTTGGCGACGGCTCTCTGCTGGTGCGGCAGATTCCCGCCGATCTGGACGAAAGTCAGGCGGAAAGCACCCTGCAGGAGCTGGCGGTATCTCTCATGGAGGGCGGCACCAAAGACCCCAATGCCCTCCGGGATGAGATGCTTCACACCATCGCCTGCAAGGCAGCCATCAAAGCCGGCTGGCATACGGAAAAAGCCGAGCGGGATGCGCTGGTAAAGCAGGTCATGACCCGGGACGATATCCGCTACTGCCCCCACGGCAGACCGGTGATGATCACCTTAACGAAAAAACAACTGGAAAAGCAGTTTAAGAGGATATAATGAAACATTCTATCATCTGTGTCGTTGGCCCTACGGCTTCCGGCAAGACCGCCATGGCGGTGGAACTGGCAAAAGCCTATAACGGAGAGGTTCTCTCCTGCGATTCCATGCAGCTGTACCGCCGCATGGATATCGGTACGGCAAAGCCCACAAAAGAGGAGATGCAGGGCATCGTCCATCATATGATCGATATTCTGGAGCCGGCAGAGCCGTTCTCCGTGGGTCGGTATGTGGAACTGGCGGAGCCGATATTACAGGATATTCTTGCCCGGGGCAAGATCTGCATCCTCTGCGGCGGCACGGGTCTGTATGTGGACAGCCTCATTGCCGGACGGACCTTTGCACCCTATCCGGAAACAGGTAAGCGGCAGGCATTGGAAAAGATGGCAGAGGAACAGGGCATCGAAGCGGTCATGGAGATTTTGAAAAAAATCGACCCGGAAAGTGCCGCAAGACTGCCCCTTGGGGACAAGCGGCGGATCATCCGTGCCGTGGAAGTCTACGAAGAAACCGGCAAGACCATCACCCAGCACAATCTGGAAACCCAATCCATTCCGCCCAAGCATGAAGCCTTCTGGTTGGGTCTGGATTTTGAAGACCGGGCAGAACTCTATGCCCGCATCGACCGCAGGGTGGATATGATGATGGAGCAGGGGCTTCTGCCGGAGATCGAGGGTCTTCTGGCAGAGGGTGTCCCGGCTACTGCCACCAGCTTGCAGGCCATCGGCTACAAAGAGCCCATGGCAGCCCTGCGGGGTGAAATGACCATGGCAGAAGCCGTGGAAAAAATCAAACAGGAAAGCCGCCGCTATGCCAAGCGGCAGCTGACATGGTTCCGCCGCAATCAAAAGATGCACTGGCTGTACCACAAGGAGCCGGTGAGCCTGTCAAAGGCGGTGGAAAAGGCAAAAGAAATGCTGGAAGCCTGACGGCTTCTGACAGCATTTGCCATGGCAGACAAGGTAAAATCATGGGTATATCAAAAGAAAAGGAGCATTTTACCCATGACAAAACCGGAAAATCTGCAAGATCGCTTTCTCAATCAGGCGAGAAAAGAAAAGACCCCCGTCACCGTATTTCTGATGAACGGCTTTCAGCTGCGGGGCAGTATTCTCAGTTTTGACCAGTTTGCCGTGCTGATCCTGTCCGACGGCAGACAAAATCTCATTTACAAGCACGCCATTTCCACCATCCAGCCGGCAGAAGCCGTAGGCGCCAGAGCGGAAACCAGCCGCGCAGGCTGACGGGTGAGAAGGGGCGGTGCGACAGTTCCGGGAGGTATCCATGAAACAGGGAAATGGTTACATCAAGGCGGTCCTCTGGATCTTCCTTGCGGCAGTGGCCTGCTATTTCGGCTACTACATATTCACCGCCCTTTACGCACCCTTGACCACGGCCGTTGCCATGGAATATGAGGCAGGCACCGGCAGTTATACTTCCGGCTATGTCCTGCGGGACGAAACCATCGTCCGTTCCCGCCACGGCATCACCGCTGTGGTGGTTTCCGAGGGGGAACGGGTGTCCCGGGGTCAGGTTCTGGCTGCAGGCTATGCCAACAGTTCCGCCCAGGACCGGCAGGAGCGGATCGAGGATCTGGAAAGTCAGCTGGAGCAGCTGAACTATGCCGCATCCTTCTCTGCGGAGGTATCAGCGCAGAATATTCTGGATGCGGAGATCCAGTCCCAGCTGGTGCAGATGACCCGGTTTGTTGCCCGGCGGGATATGAACTCTGCCGCCAACCGAAGCACTGCCCTCAAAGGCCTGATTCTGCGGCGGATGTCCTCCGCGGCGGAAAATGAAGCTGTCAACCGCCGCATCGAGGATCTGAAAGAGGAACTGGCACAGCTGCAGGCGGAAAGTGATGGCAATACCGTGACGATTTCTGCTGTGCGAAACGGCTATTTTTCCGGCTCTGTGGATGGATATGAGTCCATTCTCACCATGGAAGCCATGCGAACCATGACCACAGAGGAATTCTATGAGATCATGCCCGGTGACGGCCCCACAGATGCCATGGGCAAACTGATCGTGGGCAGCACCTGGTATTATATGACCGTGGTGCCCACCAATCAGACAGAAGGGGTCAAGGTGGGCGACGAAGTGCCTGTGACCTTTGCCTCCGACTTCCATCGGGAACTGATGATGACCGTGGAGCGGTTGGGCAAGGATGTGGACGGAAACCGGCTGCTGGTGCTTTCCTGCGATAAATATATGCAGGAGGCGACTTTGCTGCGGCAGCAGTCCGCCGATGTGGTGTTCAGTTCCTATGCCGGTCTGCAGGTGCCCAAGGAGGCCATCCGTGTCAACGATCAGGGACAGCCCGGTGTCTTTGTTCTGGAGGGCAGCATGGCAACATGGAAGCCCATCCGGGTACTCTATGACAACGGAGAAAGCTATGTGGTGGAAAAGGACAAGTCCTCCACCGATAATCTCTGGCCCGGCGATGAGATCATCGTAGGCGCAAAAAATCTCTATGACGGAAAGGTCGTGCGGTGATATGCGGCATATTGAAGAAAACATTGCCAGAATCAAAGAAGAGATGGCAAAGGCTGCTGTGGCTGCCGGCCGTGATCCGGCAGAGATTCAGCTGTGCGCTGCCACCAAGATGAATGATACCGATGCGGTCAGAGCGGCCGTGGCGGCAGGTGTGGACTGCTGCGGTGAAAACCGCGTCCAGGAACTGCTGCTGAAGCAGCCTATGGGCGCCTATGAGGGCAAGCCTGTCCATTTCATCGGTCATCTGCAGACCAACAAAGTCAAGCAGGTGGTGGGTAAGGTGGATCTGATCCAGTCGGTGGATCGGCAGGATCTGCTGGAATGCATCGAAAAGCAGGCTGCAAAGCTGGGTCTGGTGCAGGATATCCTGCTGGAAGTCAATGTGGGTCAGGAGGACAGCAAATCCGGCTACACCCTTGCCGCTGCTATGGAAACCGCTGCCAAAATGAGCGAATTTCCCCATTGCCGCCTGTGCGGGCTTATGGCAATTCCCCCGATTTCCCAGGAACCCGGCGGAAATTCCGAATATTTTGCACAAATGTATCAGCTTTTTGTTGACATAAAGGGAAAAAAGTACGATAATGTAGACATGGTATGCCTATCTATGGGTATGAGTGATGATTTTGCCGATGCCATTGCCCAGGGCAGCACGATGATTCGTGTTGGCACTGCGATTTTTGGCGCACGGAATTACAATCAATAATTGAACCAAGTTTTTGGAGGAATTTTAGCTATGGGTTTCATGGATGAACTGAAGAAGCTGGCCCGCCCTTACGGAGAAGACGAAGAGGATTTTGACGATTTCGACCTGGAGGAGCAGCCCAGAAGCTCCCGCGCCAGTACGGCACCCCGCGCATCTGTTTTTGATGATCCCGTGGAAGAAGCACCTTCCCGTCCTGCTTTTGGCAGCCGCCGTAACAGCGAACCCAAGGTGGTCAATCTGGGTTCTGCATCCAATGCGGCGCAGGTCATTCTCATGAAGACCGACCGCTTTGATACCGTTTCCGAGATCGCAGAGCATCTGCGCAACAGACGGGCTGTGGTGGTCAATATGGAAGCCACCAACAAGGATGTTGCCCGCCGCGTGGTGGACTTCCTGTCCGGCTGCGCCTTTGCTCTTGACGGCAAGATCAAGAAAGTTGCTGTGCTGACCTATCTGGTCACTCCCCATAATGTGGACATCGTCAGCGAAATGCTCGATGATCTGGAGACCGGTAACGAATATCTGTAATCGAAAGGAACTGTACCTATGTTTACACCGCAGGAGATTCAGGAAAAAACATTTGTAAAAGCCGTGTTCGGCGGCTATGATATGCAGACTGTGGATGAATTCCTGGAGCCTTTGGCTGAAGATTATATCACGCTCTACAAGGAAAATGCCGTGCTCAAGAGCAAAATGAAGGTTCTGGTGGAAAAGCTGGAAGAATACCGCAGTCAGGAGCAGAGCATGCGTAAAGCCATTCTCTCCGCCCAGCGGACTGCCGATGCCATGGTTGCCGAGGCAGAGCGCAAGAGCGCATCCATTGTCAATGAGGCTGCCCAGACCGCGCAGGCCAAGGCCAGCGAAGTGGTGGAAGCGGAGGAAGAAGAGCGCATCAACAATGCCAAACTGACTGCCCGCAGCTTCATTGAGCAGATCGAGCAGGATATCAAGGGTCATCTGGCTCTGCTGGAAAAGCTGAAGGAGCGGGATCTGTCTGTGACGGAGCCGAAGCCTGCCGCCCGGAAGAAGCCCTATAACTTCGAGGAAGAGGAAGGCACGCCCATTGTCGTCAAGACGGAGCCTGCCCGGGAATCTGCCGAAGAGATCGCCAATGAGATCGAGCAGAACATCACCCGCATGATGGATATCGGTGAGCCGGAGTCCGTCACGGAGGAAAAGCCCTCTGTCACCAGCAACACGGTGAAGTTCAGCAATCTGCAGTTCGGCAACAACTACGACCCCACCAACGGATAAAAGAAACGCCCCTGCCGGTCCCGGCAGGGGCGTTGTGTTTAATTGGTGTTTTTTTGCTGGCGAATTTTTCGGTGCGCTTCGCCCAGTACCCAGTCTTTTTCCTCTTCCTCCGTCTGCAAAATCAGACGGGGAACTTTCATGGGCTGGTCATCCTTATCCAATGCAACCATGATGAAATAGGCTTTGTTGATGTGCACCCGTTCGCCGGAAAGGTTTTCCACATAGGTATCCACCCGGACTTCCATGGAGGACGTGCCGACCCAGGTAGTTTTGCCCTTGATGACGATCATGTCGTTCTGGTAAGCACCGCTGAGGAAGGTCAGATTGTCCACGGAGGCGGTGGTGACATTGGTGCCGGAGTGCCGCTTGGCGACGATTCCTGCCACTTCGTCGATCCACTCCATCAGAATGCCGCCGAACAGGCGGTTTGCACCGTTCAGATGGGTGGGACGGACAAAATGGACTGTTTCCGTCCGGGATTGGTCTACAGTTTTGGCTTCCACAGACATGGTGTTGTCCTCCTCGATCCGCTGTTGTTTGTTTCAATATAACATGGTTTGACGGTGTTTGCAATTGGGAAAAAATGAAGGGGCGGCAGCTGCCGCCCTTCAGGATTCGGTGGTGTCTGCTTCCATAACTTCTTCCTCATGCAGTCGTACAAATTCTCGTATCATTCTGGATAACTGGCTGTTAGCAGAGCGAAAATAGCAATTACGGCAAATCCAACGAAATTTTGTATAGGTTTCATCTTCTATACGGACAGATAGTTGTTTCATGTTGCCTGACCCCCTTTTCCTTATGATAGCGGTTAAAGCATCTCGTTTTAAGGGGATATAGTCCCCATAAAAGAAAAAAGGCTCCCCTTGAGGGGAGCTGTCATTTGTGAAGCAAATGACTCAGAGGTGCAAAACCAAACCAAGCACATCGAATGCTTGGTTTGGTTGGTGACCCGCCGTCGTTCGTTTGCATTTTGGCTTCGCCAAAATTAATGTTGCAGCCAGTGTGCGCACTGGCTCCCGCAACAGTCCCCCGGACTGTTGCATATTACTTTCGAATCTCCGGCGGAGAAAGTCAACAAAAAAGAAGAACATCCATTCGGATGATCCTCTTTTTTGGTGGCCCCCTGGAGGTTCGAACTCCCGCCCCCCTCCTTCAAAGGCAGGT
>JAZNFJ010000017.1:0-13819 GCA_045589035.1 Candidatus Avilachnospira sp.
ACCGCCGTGCCAACGGCACCGTGGTGACCATGGCCTGCGGCAAGCCCGAAGAGACCTGCTTCTGCACCGCATTCGGCATTGATGCCACCGAGCCCAAGGGCGATGTGAGCTGCTGGATGACCGCCGAGAGCCTTCTGCTGAAGGCCAACACCGAGAAGGGTGAAGCACTGCTTGCCAAACTGCAGCTGGAAGATGCTGCCGACGATGCAGCCGATGCCGTCAAGGCAGAAGCCAAGGCTGTGCTGGAGAAGCTGCCTCTGAAGAACCTGGATCTGGACGGCTTCAATGGTGAAAATCTGATGAAGTGGTTCAACAGCCCTGCTTGGGATAAGCTGTCTGAAAGCTGCCTGGGCTGCGGCACCTGCACCTTTGTCTGCCCCACCTGCCAGTGCTACGATGTCCGCGACTTCGATACCGGCCATGGTGTCCAGCGTTTCCGCTGCTGGGACAGCTGCATGTACTCCGATTTCACCATGATGGCTCATGGCACCAACCGTCCCACCCAGAAGGAACGGTTCCGCCAGCGCTTCATGCACAAGCTGGTCTATTTCCCCAGCAACAATGATGGCATTTACGGTTGTGTGGGCTGCGGCAGATGTCTGGCCAAGTGCCCCATCTCCATGAACATCGTCAAGGTTGCAAAAACGCTGAAGGAGGGTCAGGAATGAACAACATGGTTGAACCTTTGATTCCCATGGTGGGCGTGGTGACGGATATCCGCACCGACACCCCCGATGTCAAGACCTTCCGCGTGGTGGGTCTGGACGGCAAAAAGCCCTTTATCCACATCCCCGGACAGTGCGCCATGCTCTCCATGCCCGGCGTGGGTGAGGCACTGTTCTCCATCACTTCTTCTCCTACAAACCCCGACTTCCTGGAGTTCTCCATCAAGAAGTGCGGCTGCGTTACCACGTGGCTCCATCAGATGGAAGTGGGTCAGCAGGTCACCCTCCGCGGTCCTTACGGCAATGGTTTTCCCGTGGAAACCGACTTTAAGGGCAAGGATCTGGTGTTCATTGCCGGCGGTATCGGTCTGGCACCCCTGCGTTCCGTGATCAACTATGTCCGCCACTATCGCAGCAATTACGGCACCGTGGATATCGTCTACGGCTCCCGCAGCAAGGAAGATCTGGTGGATTATCAGGAAATTCTCGATGAATGGTGCCAGGAGGACGGTATCAACGTCCATCTGACCATTGACCGGGAGCAGCCCGACTGGGACGGCCATGTTGGCTTCGTTCCCAACTACGTCAAGGAACTGGGCTTCGATACCTCCAAGACCGTGGTTATGTGCGGTCCTCCCATCATGATCAAGTTTACCTTGGCCGGTCTGGAAGAACTGGGCTTTGGCCGGGATCAGGTCTACACCACCTTCGAGCTGAAGATGAAGTGTGCTCTGGGTAAGTGCGGCCGCTGCAACATCGGCGATAAGTATGTCTGTAAGGACGGCCCCGTGTTCCGTCTGGACCAGATGAGCGAACTGCCGGACGAATATTAAGGAGAGAGTACAATGGAAAATATGGTTCGTGTATTCCTGTTTGGAAAGAAATATGAAGTGCCGGAAAGCCTGACCATTATGGAGGCCATGGAATATGCCGGCTATCAGCTGGTCCGCGGCTGCGGCTGCCGCAACGGTTTCTGCGGCGCCTGCGCCACCATCTACCGCATCGCCGGTGACCGTGAACTGAAGGCCTGCCTGGCTTGCTCCACCAAGGTGGAAGACAACATGTATGTGGCAACTCTGCCCTACTTCCCCCTGGTCAAGGCTGTCTATGACATCGAGAAGGTCAAGCCCACCGAGCAGATCATGATGCAGCTGTATCCTGAGATCTACGCCTGCGTCGGCTGCAATGCCTGCACCAAGGCCTGCTCTCAGAGCCTGAACGTCATGCAGTACATCGCCTACGCCCAGCGCGGCGAGTATGAAAAGTGCGCCGAGGAGTCCTTCGACTGCGTTATGTGCGGCATCTGCTCCTCCCGCTGCCCCGCCGGCATCTCCCATCCTCAGGTGGCAATGCTGGCCCGCCGTCTGAACGGCAAGTACCTGGCACCTCACTGCGATCATCTGGATGACCGCATCGCTGAGATCAATGACGGCAAGTTCCAGGAACTGTTGGAGAATCTGATGCAGAAGCCTCTGGCAGAGATGAAGGAACTGTACAACACCCGTGAAATCGAGAAGTAAGGAGGGTCTCACATGTATCTGGATCTGAACATGCAGGAATCCATCAAGAAGGTGGAAGCTGCCCGAGCTGAAAATGTGAAGCTCGACCCCAGAAGAATGACTGCCGAGGAGAAGGAGACCCTGCTGGCCACCTATCACCCCGACTATAAGCAGGAGCAGTTCACTACCCTGCAGATGGGCCCCAACAAGGGCGAAAAAGTGCCTCTGGAACTGGCTGCTCTGCTGCAGGCCAACTCCCGCATTGCCGGCAAGGCCATTGACCTGTCCAATCCCGACTATGATGTGGATGTTCTGGTCATCGGCGGCGGCGGTGCCGGTACTTCCGCTGCCATCGAGGCACACAACGCAGGCGCAAAGGTCATGGTCGTGACCAAGCTGCGTATGGGCGATGCCAACACCATGATGGCCGAAGGCGGCATTCAGGCTGCCGATAAGCCCAATGACAGCCCTGCACAGCACTTTATCGATGCTTTCGGCGGCGGCCACTTCGCTGCCCAGAAGGACCTGCTGTACAAGCTGGTCACCGAAGCTCCCGATGCCATCCGCTGGCTCAGCGAGCTGGGTGTAGAGTTCGATAAGACGCCCGACGGCACCATGGTCACCACCCACGGCGGCGGTACCTCCCGTAAGCGTATGCATGCAGCCAAGGACTACTCCGGTGCTGAAATCATGCGTACCCTCCGCGACGAGGCTCTGAACCGTCAGATTCCCGTGGTGGATTTCACCTCCGCCATCGAACTGATCAAGGACGAGAACGGCAAGTGCGCCGGTGCCGTCCTGATGAACATGGAAACCGAGGAAATTCTGATCGCCAAGGCAAAGACCGTTGTCATCGCCACCGGCGGTGCAGGCCGTCTGCACTATCAGGGCTTCCCCACCTCCAACCACTACGGCGCTACCGCTGACGGCCTGATTCTCGGCTACCGTGCCGGTGCCCGTCTGCTGTATGCCGACACCCTGCAGTATCATCCCACCGGCGCTGCCTTCCCCGCACAGATCTTCGGCGCGCTGGTTACGGAGAAGGTCCGTTCTCTGGGTGCAATGCTCATCAATGTCAACGGCGAAGCCTTCATGAATCCCCTGGAGACCCGTGATGTTTCCGCTGCTTCCATCATCCGTGAGTGCTCCACCCGCGGCAACGGCGTCAAGACCCCCGAGGGTTACGCTGTGTGGCTGGATACGCCCATGATCGAGATCAAGAACGGCGAAGGCACCATAGAAAAGCGCATCCCCGCTATGATGCGTATGTTCGGCAAGTACGGCATCGACATCCGCAAGGAGCCCATTCTGGTTTACCCCACTCTGCACTATCAGAACGGCGGCCTGAAGATCACCGACGATGGCCAGACCGATGTGGAGAACCTGTTCGTGGCCGGCGAAGCTGTCGGCGGTATCCATGGCCGTAACCGCCTCATGGGCAACAGCCTGCTGGACATCATCGTCTTTGGCCGTAACGCCGGCCGCAATGCCGCTGCTAAGGCAAAGGATGTCACCGTTGGTGCTCTGACCCTCAGCCATGTGGATGCCTTCCAGAAGGAACTGGCAGAAGCCGGTATCGAGACCGATGCCGTTTCTCCCAAGCTGCTCCCCGACTACGCTCGTAAGGCATAAGAAAGAAGGCAATTGTTCTCATGACTGCATATTTGACCGGCGTTGCCGGCGCATTTCTGACGACTTTGTTCTTCGTCTTCGTCATCGCTGCCATCGGCTATCTGGTGGGCGGCATTGAAATCAAGGGCATTTCCCTTGGCACGGCAGGTGTTCTGCTGATGGCTCTGGTCTTTGGCGTCATCGCCAACTACATCCCTTCCTTCCAGCTGGGTGAAAAGACCATTGTCCTGTTTGACGCCTCCGTGAAGCCTTTGTACACCTTGATCTCCAACCTCGGTACATCCATGTTTGTTACCGCTGTTGGTCTGATCGCAGGTCCTAAGTTTTTCCGCGGCATGAACAAGGCTTCTCTGGCCTATGTGTTCATGGGTGTGGTTATCATCGGTATTGGTGTGCTGACTTCCTTCCTGGTCATCAAACTGGGCGGTGTCCCTGCAACCATCACCGCAGGCCTTCTGACCGGTGGCCTGACCACCACTCCCGGCCTGTCCGCTGCAAAGGAAGCAGCCGGCCTGGTTTCCGAAGCTGCCGCTGCAGAAGTCACTGCCGGCTACGGCATTGCCTACATCTTCGGTGTTCTGGGTGTTGTGTTCTTCGTGCAGCTGGTGCCCAAGTTCCTGAAAGTGGACATGGAAGAAGAACGCAAAAGCTTTACCGCCGCCGATACCGTCAAGGTCAAGGTTGTGGATAAGGTTCTGAAGAAGGTCGATGACCTGGACTTCTTCCCCTTCCTGCTGACTGCCGTTCTGGGTATGATCCTGGGCGCCATCAAGATCCCCGGCATCAACTTCTCCCTGGGTTCTTCCGGCGGTGCGTTGATCATGGGTCTGATCGTGGGTCACTTTGGCCATGTGGGCAAAATCGACCTGTCTGTCAGCAAGAATACCCTCAACTTTTTCCGCGAACTGGGTCTGATGCTGTTCCTGGTGGGCGCAGGCGTCCCCGGCGGTGTCAACTTCATGACCTATGTGAAGCTGTCCTACTTCATCTACGGTGCCATTCTGACCACCGTGCCCATGATCGTAGGCTACATTCTGGGTAAGTATGTGTTCAAGCTCAGCGTGTTCAACAACCTCGGCTCTATCACCGGTGGTATGACCAGCACCCCTGCTCTGGGTACGCTCATCCACACTGCCGGCACCGATGCTGTCACCGCTGCTTATGCCGCTACCTACCCCATGGCAATGGTTCTGGTGGTTCTGGCTGCCAAGTTCATCGTCATGTTCTTCTGATTTGCAGAAAATACCTGCCGCAAAACCTTGCGGCAGGTATTTTTTATGCTATAATAGAGAAAACAGAAAGGAGAATGTATATGGAACATATTTTGAATAAAGACAACTTTGATGAAGTGGTTCTGCAGAGCAAAGAGCCGATTCTTGTTGATTTCTGGGCCTCTTGGTGCGGCCCCTGCATGATGCTGGCGCCCATTGTGGAGCAGCTGAGCAAAAACCATAAGGTCGGCAAGGTCAATGTGGATGAGGAGATGGAACTTTCTCATCAGTACGGCATTATGACCATCCCTGCCCTGCTGGTGTTCAAGGACGGCAAGCTGGTGAACCAGTCCGTGGGCTACCAGAGTCTGGAAGATCTGGAAAAGCTGCTGGAGGTCTGATATGGCAATTCGCCTCAATGACAATGAGATGGTAGTCAAGACCGTCAAAGAGGGTCTCAAGCGCACTGGTGGATACTGTCCCTGCCGCAGGGAGCGGACAGAGGAGAATAAATGTATCTGCCGGGAGTTCCGTGCCCAGATGGAAGATCCCAACTTTGAAGGCTACTGCCATTGCATGCTCTACTATAAAGAGAAATAAAGAAAGAGGTGCTTTTACATGATGTACGCATCTGATTTTCGGGAAAAAGCCAGAAATGCCCTCAGCGGCAACTGGGGCAAGGCCGTGGCCGTGGGCTTGGTGGCAACCCTGCTGTCCGGCGGACTTGTTGCCACCAACACCGGCGCAAGCAGCGGGGGCGGTGCATCCTTCAGCTTTGCCAATCACAATGCACTCATTGCCCTCGGTACTGTGGCAGTGGTTACGGGTCTGTTGGCCATTGTTCTTGGCGGTGCAGTCAGTCTGGGTTGGTGTCATTTCCATACCAATCTGGTAAAGGATACGGAAGATGCCAAATTTAGCGACCTCTTTGCCCATTTTGACCGTCTGGGCAGAGGCTTTGTGATGAATATCGTCGTATCGTTTTTTACCATTTTGTGGTGCACCCTGTTTTTGATTCCCGGTATGGTTGTCGTTTATGTTGCCGTCCAGGGAACAGAGGAGATGGCAATGATCGCCATGTTTTTTGTCCTTTTGATTAGCATTTTTCTTGGTTTACTGATAAGTTACCGTTATGCCATGGTGCCGTACCTCATGGCGGAGTTTCCGGAACTGAAGACCATGGATGCCATCCGGGAATCCAAGCGGTTGATGAAGGGCAAGAAGTGGCGGCTGTTCTGCCTGCAGATGAGTTTCTTCGGCTGGGCACTGCTGTGTCTGTTTACTTTGGGCATCGGCAATCTGTGGCTGACACCCTACATGCAGACTGCCCAAGCGGCATTCTATATGTACATCACCGGCAGACTGGATAAGGAAGAACCGAAAGAAAATTCCGTAGAATGGTAAAAAAAGAGGAAAGGCTGAGCCTTTCCTCTTTTTGTTTACAGTCCGATCTCTTCCCAGCCGCTCTTTCGCAGGCGGAGGGTACTCTTAAATCCAATGGAACGGAGCAGCTCTGCTGTTTCTTCGTAGTGGCAGTCCAGATATTGGGCATCATGGCAGTCGCCGGTGACCACGACCTTTGCACCCTTTTCCAGCAGATATTTCAGAATAAAGGGGGCAGGGTAGGGGGTGGTGCGATAGCCTCTGGAGATAGCACCTGTGTTGACTTCAAACACAAGGCCTC
Organism: Candidatus Avilachnospira sp.; assembly: GCA_045589035.1. Taxonomy (GTDB): domain Bacteria; phylum Bacillota; class Clostridia; order Oscillospirales; family Oscillospiraceae; genus Avoscillospira. Next base: position 6,692 of record JAZNFJ010000017.1, read on the forward strand.
TGCTCAGACCGGCATCCACAGCATCCAGAGCAGGCTTCCAATACCGGGGATCTGTTTCGTCGATCAGCGGTGCTTTCTCATTGAATTTGGACACAAGGTCAATGTGACCGGCAATCTGCGCCACACTCTTTTCATACTGACTTGCGCAGGCATCAAAGTAAGCCTTTGTATAGGCGTAGAGATCTCCGCCAAAGAATTTCTCGATGCCATTTTGCATTTTTTCCACAGACCAGTCAACAAAGAGTGCTTCTTCACCAAAGTGGAGAGAATGGACGGATTCGATGCTGTACTCAAATACATCCGGCAGGGGATCGCCGTCCAATTCCCGTTCAATGCCCAGCAAAATCTCCAGCTGGCCGTCGTAGACCTGCTGCAGTCGCTGGATCTCAGCAATATACTGCGCCAGCGTTTCCTCGTTCATGGCAACATAATCCCACTTGGAGGGTGCATGGCCGGAGAAGCCAAGAGAAACATAACCAAGCTCCAAGGCTTTCTGCACCATTACTTCCGGGGCATCCTTGCCGTCGCAGAAGTGGGTGTGAGAATGGACACAAGATAAAAACGGATTTGCCATCATTTACTTTCCTTTCTGTTTATTCACAAATCTTTCAATATTTGTTTTCATTTTGGTTACGGCCTGTTCAACAATTGGGAGAAGTTTTCCTGTATGATAGAGCCATCAGGAGGTGATCCCAAAGAATCAGTAAGTACAAAGCCGATTAAAATTTTGTTTTCTTTTTTCTTTCTTTTTTGACCCCTTATGCTGCAGACCGATGCCGCGGAGAACTTCGCGGATCGCCAAACGGTCTGCGGCACCCCTTAGAAATACCCCGTTGGGCGTGACGAACCCAACGGGGGTTCTTTTATTTCAAGAGGGAAAGAATTTGCGACAGGGGAACATTGTGCTCCTTTGCGGCCTTTGCCACATCGTCATATTCCGGCTTGGATTTTTTAATGCCCCAGCCGTTGGCTTCTTTGATGCGGATTTTGCCGTAGGGAGTTTCTCTTTCTGTCACGGAACGGGAAAGGGTGTGCCGCTGTAAAACGGCTTTGCGGACACCCAAAGTGGTGGTGTGGCGGAAAAACAGTTCCGTCATTTTGATTTCATCTTCCGGCTTGCACAGGCAGGTTAACATAACACCGGGTCGGTTCTTCTTCATGCCAATGGCAGAGGTGTAGACATCCAATGCGCCTGCACTGAGCAGCTGCTCCATGGCAAAGCCGATGGCTTCCGGCGTCATATCGTCCAGATTGCAGGAAAGGTCGAGAATTTCTTCTGCCTGTGCGTCTGCTTCACCCCAGAATGCCCGCAGGCAGTTGGCGCGCTCAAATTCTTTTGTACCGCAGCCGCAGCCGATTTTTGCGACGGTCATGACGGGCATAGAGCCAAAGAGGTCTGCAAAATGGGTCAGCAGGGCAGCTCCGGTGGGGGTGCAGAGTTCACCTTTGACCTCTCCGTAGACAGGCGCACCTTCCAACAGCAAAGCTGTGGCGGGGGCGGGAACAGGCAGCAGCCCATGGGCGCAATGCACATGGCCGTAACCCACATGGACAGGGGAAACGAAAATCTGCTCCGGTGCCAGCTGTTCCATGGCAAGGCAGACACCCACCACATCAGCCACCGCATCCCATGCGCCCACTTCGTGAAAGTGAACTTCCTCTGTGGGCTGTCCGTGAACGCGGCTCTCCGCTTGCGCCAAAGAGTCATAGACGGCCTTTGCGTTGTCCTTGACCCATTGAGAAACCGGCAGATTGTCAATGGCGGCTTGAATTTCTTTCAAAGTGGTGTGACCGTGGTGATGGTGGTCATCTTCTTCCTGCCCATGGATGGTGACGGTCACCTTCGTGCCGAAAATACCACAGCGCTCTACCCTTTGGGCAGTGGCTTTGATGCCGGGCAGCTGTTCCAATGTGTTCAAAAGGGCGTCTTTCTCCGGCAGCAGTTCCAGCAGGGCAGCCAGAAGCATATCCCCGGCCGCACCCATGGCACATTCCAGATAGAGTGTTTTCATCGGGTCACCCCCATATGATTGATTCGGCTGGCAAGGAAGCCTGCGCCGAAACCATTGTCAATATTCACCACACTGACACCGCTGGCGCAGGAGTTCAGCATGGATAAAAGAGCCGCCAGACCTTCGAAAGCCGCACCGTAACCCACACTGGTGGGAACGGCAATGACCGGGCAGTCCACCAGACCGCCGATAACGCTGGCAAGCGCCCCTTCCATACCGGCAATGGCGATGACCACCTTGGCCTTGGTCAGTTCTTCCGCATGGGCAAGTAACCGGTGGACACCGGCAACCCCCACATCGTACAGCCGCACCACTTCATTGCCGAGGGCTTCAGCGGTGATGGCAGCTTCTTCTGCGACCGGCAGGTCACTGGTGCCGCCGGTGGCAATGACAATTTTGCCCATGCCGTCAGCTTTGGGCATTTGTCCAATGATGCCGATTCTTGCGGTGTCATGATAGGACAAAGGCAGATTGTTTGCCAAAGAATCTGCGGTATCTTTGTCTAATCTGGTAATCAGAATGGTCTTTTGATCGTGCGAGAGCATGGAATTGGCAATGGCTTCGATCTGTTCGGCTGTTTTGCCTGCGCCGTAGATGACCTCTGCCACTCCCTGCCGCATTGCCCGGTGGTGGTCCACCTTGGCAAAGCCCAGATCTTCAAAGGGCTGGATTTTCAGTTGATTGGCGGCATCTTCCACGGAAGTTTTGCCATCTGCCACCTGCTGGAGCAGGCTTTTCAGATGTTTCTGATCCATATTATCGTCCTTCCAGATCCAGAAGCACCGGGGTGAACCAAGGCTTCAGAGCATTTTGGATGCGGATATAATCGTCTTTGTTTGTGGGAAACTGGTCAAAAGGCAGCTGTAATCTGGCTGCTTCATGAAAGACCCGAACCCGGAAATCGGTGTATCCCAGCTGCCGCAGGGCATCTTCTGCCTGTTCCATACGGCAGAGGGTATCCTTATCAATGGCTGTTCCCGTGGGAATACGGGTGGCTAGGCAGGCATAGGCAGGCTTGTCCCAAGTAAACAGCCCGGCTTCTTTGGAAAGCCGGCGGATTTCTGCCTTTTCCAAGCCGCACAGCCGCAGGGGCGAGAGAATGGAAAATTCCTCCAAAGCTTTCATACCGGGACGGTCCTCACAGGCATCCGAAGCATTGGTGCCATCCCAGATTTCCTCATAACCATCTACTGCTGCCTGCTTTTTCAGATGCTCCAGAAGCATTTTTTTACAGTAATAGCAGCGGTTTTGGGGATTGGAAATCACCTCGCAGCACTGCAGAACATCCAGCTCCAGAACCGACAGCTCCGGCGCCAGTTTTTTTGCATCTTCCAGTTCAAAAGCAGGCTGAAAAGGGGTTTTTACAAAATAGGGCTTCACATCACAGCCGGCTTCTCTGGCTGCGTGGAGCAGGTAGGCACTGTCCACAACGCCGGAAAAGGCAACGGCAGCCTTGGGATGACTTTGGAAAAACTCCGACAGGGTCATGGACGCACCTCCTGATACAAGATATGTTATTATATCATAAAATCCCCGCTGTTTCAATGAAACAGCGGGGATTTGCGGAATTATTGGTTCAAATGTTCGCAGGCAAGGGTGGCAGCCACTGTTCCGTCTGCCACGGCGGTGGTCAACTGGCGGACAGCCTTGGTGCGGCAGTCACCTGCCACATACAGTCCGGGGGTCTTGGTGCAGCAGTCTTCCCCGGCTGCGATGAAGCCCTGCGGGTCCAGATCCACATAGTCCCGGATCAAAGAGCAGTCCGGCACCCGGCCCAGTGCCACAAACACACCGTCTACAGGCAGAGTGAGGGTTTCGCCGCTTTCCTTGTGGGAAAGGGTCAGAGCCTCCAGTTTGTCTTCTCCCACCAGACCAGCCACGGCGTAGGGGGTCAGAATGCGGATATTTTCAGCCTTTTTGGCGGCTTCAATCAGGGGCATTTCTGCCCGGAAGCCTCCCCGGCGGTGGATGAGGGTGACGGATTTGCAGAGATCTGCCAGAAACAAGGCATCGGAGAAAGCGGTGTTGCCCCCGCCGACCACAGCCACATCTTTGCCCTTGAAGAACGCACCGTCGCACAGGGCACAGTAGCCCACACCGTTGCCGGTCAGTTCCTGCTCCCGCTCCACACCAATGGGACGGGGCTTGGCGCCGGCGGCAAAAATCACGGCTCTGGCTTTCCGTTCGCCGTCGTCGGTCTGGGCGGTGAAGGTGCCGTCGGATTCCTTGGTCAATGCGGTGACACCGGTAAATTCCACGCTGGCACCGGCATCCATGGCCTGTGCACACATTTTATCACCCAATTCCATGCCGCTGATGCCGGGCAGGGCGGGGTAGTTGTCCACCTGATGGGCCTGGGCGATCTGACCGCCAAAACTCTCCTGCTCGCAGAGAATGACGGACTTGCCGGCTCTGGCGGCATAGACTGCTGCGGTCAGTCCGGCAGGACCGCCGCCAATGATCAGAATATCAGTCATAGAGAAACCTCCTTGGGGCGCAATCGCCACACCTTTGGGTGTGGCGATTGGTTGGGTTAGTTCTTCAAAAACTCCTTGATGGCAGCGACACCTGCGTACACAGTGCCGTTTGCAACCAGAGTGGGAGCCTGACGGAGCTTGTACTCCTTTGCCAGATCGGGATGCTCTTCCACATCCAGAACTTCGTAAGCAATGCCGGCCTTATCCAGCAGAGGCTTCACGATGCGGCAGTTGGGGCAGGTCTTGGTGACGAACAGCATAGGTGCTGCTGCGGTTTCTGCCGCAGGCTGCTGGGCAGGTGCTTCTTTGCAGGCGCAGGCACCGGGCTTGCCGTTGGTGTGGTAAGTCTTGCGATCCAGGAACTCCTGAGATTTGCCATCATTCCAGTTCTGCACAGGACGGTAGTAGCCGGTGATACGGCTGTAGACCTCAGTCTTTTTGCCGCAAGTGGGGCAGGTGTACTGTTCACCGCTGATATAACCGTGATCCACGCAGACGGAGTAGGTGGGGGACATGGTGTAGTAGGGCAGCTGATAGTTCTCGGCAATGGTGCGGACGAGAGCGGCAGCAGCCTTCCAGTCGGGCAGCTTTTCACCCAGGAAGGTGTGGAACACCGTACCGGAGGTGTACAGGGGCTGCAGACGGTCCTGAATGTCCAGAGCCTCAAAGACATCTTCCGTGAAGCCCACGGGCAGATGGCTGGAGTTGGTATAGTAGGGAGCGGCACCTTCGTGGGCGGTGAGAATTTCGGGATACTTCTGCTTGTCGTGCTTGGCCAGACGGAATGCGGTGCTTTCTGCGGGCGTGGCTTCCAGGTTGTACAGGTCGCCGTACTTTTCCTGGTAGTCGGACAGACGCTCGCGCATATGGTTCAGCACATCCACGGTGAAGTCCTGGGTCTCCTTGTGGGTCAGATCCTTCTGCAGCCACTTGGCGTTGAGGCCCACTTCGTTCATGCCAAGCAGGCCGATGGTGGAGAAGTGGTTGTCGAAGCTGCCCAGATACCGCTTGGTGTAGGGATACAGACCTTCGTTAAGGAACTTGGTGATGGTTTCGCGCTTGGTCTTCAGACTGCGGGCGGCAATGTCCATCAGATAATCCAATCTCTTATAGAAGTCTGCCTCATCTTTTGCCAAATATGCAATGCGGGGCATATTGATGGTGACAACGCCAACGGAGCCGGTGGATTCGCCGCTGCCGAAGTAGCCGCCGCTCTTCTTTCGCAGTTCACGCAGGTCCAGACGCAGACGGCAGCACATACTGCGGACATCGCTGGGTTCCATGTCGGAATTGATGTAGTTGGAGAAGTAGGGAGTGCCGTACTTGGCGGTCATTTCAAACAGGAGCTGGTTGTTCAGGGTGTCGCTCCAGTCGAAGTCCCGGGTGATGGAATAGGTGGGGATGGGATACTGGAAACCGCGGCCATTGGCATCGCCTTCGATCATGACTTCGATGAAGGCGCGGTTGATCATGTCCATTTCCTTCTTGCAGTCGCCATAGGTGAAGTCTGCAGGCTTGCCGCCGATGATGCAGGGCTGATCGGCCAGGTCGGCAGGAACGGTCCAGTCCAGAGTGATGTTGGAGAAGGGTGCCTGGGTGCCCCAACGGCTGGGGGTGTTGACACCGTAGATAAAGCTTTCGATGCAGTGCTTGACTTCCGTATAGGACAGGTTGTCTGCCTTGACAAAGGGAGCAAGATAGGTATCAAAGCTGGAGAATGCCTGGGCACCTGCCCATTCATTCTGCATAATGCCCAGGAAGTTGACCATCTGGTTGCAGAGGGTAGCCAGATGCTTGGCGGGGGCAGAGGTGATCTTGCCGGGAACACCGCCCAGACCTTCCTGAATCAGCTGCTTCAGGCTCCAGCCGGCGCAGTAGCCGGTGAGCATGGACAGGTCATGGAGGTGAATGTCGGCATTGCGGTGGGCAGCGGCGATCTCTTCGTCATAGATCTCGCTGAGCCAGTAATTGGCGGTGATTGCACCGGAGTTGGAGAGAATCAGACCGCCGACGGAGTAGGTAACAGTGGAGTTTTCCTTCACGCGCCAGTCGGAAACCTTCAGATAGCTGTCCACCAGACCCTTGTAGTCCAGAATGGTGGAGGACATGTTGCGGAGCTTTTCGCGGTTCTTGCGGTACAGGATGTAGGCCTTGGCAACATCGGAATAGCCGGTGCGCTGCAGAACGGCTTCGACGCTGTCCTGAATGGCTTCCACTTCGATCAGGTCGTTTTTGACCTTGGTGGAGAAGTCGGAAGTGACCTGCAGAGCCAGCAGATTGATGACATCGGGGCTGTAGGGGATGCCGGTGGCATCGAATGCCTTGGTGATGGCGTTGGAAATTCTCGTGATATTAAAATCAACGGAACGTCCGTCGCGCTTGACAACATTATACATGATCGATCTCCTCTTTCTGTATCTCAGATGCCCCGCAGGGCTGCATTGGGTATATATGGGATAACGGCTTGCAGAAGACTCTGCATTTCGACCGGAGAAAGGGCCTGCCCTTCACCCAGAAGGTCGCCGGAATCGACAAATTTCTGAATGAAATATCGCTCTGTGCCGGAAAGCCAACGGCCGATGGCGGCCAGATCTTCCGGGGTGTGATAGGGGTGCAGAACGGTGGTGCGGAATTCGTGG
>JAZNFJ010000018.1:0-4296 GCA_045589035.1 Candidatus Avilachnospira sp.
CCTGGAAGCCCAGGTAACCGGCATAGACCAGGTCGGAGCAGCTCTGCTGATCCCAGGCAGCCACTAACACCTGGGTTGCTTGATTTCCGATTCTGGTAGCGAGGTCACGCAGGGACTCCTGGAACTTTGCCCCCACAGGCAGGAACTCCCGATCCTTCTCCCGGAGGATTTTTCGCAGATTCTCCACAATGGAGATGTCTGTGAGCTGGGACAGGGTTGCTTCAATTGTTTTCATAGTACTTTCCTTTCTTATAATTCTTTAGAACCATTAAATAGTTCTGTAGAATTTAGTATAAACGCAAGGAATAGGAAAGTCTGTCGAAGGAAGGGAGGAAAGCAAAAAAAGAGGGCCGGTCTCCCGGCCCTCAAAGTCTTATTCGGTTAATGCGCGAATTGCGTTCAGGATGCGGTTCCGATCCTCATCAGACAGACGGCCAAGTCTTACGGACAGTTCTGCAACAATGCTGTCATTGACCTGATCCATCCCGTCCAACAGCAGGGCATCGGCGGAAAGGTTCAATGCTTTTACGATCTTGACGAAGGTATCCAGCTTCGGCGTTTTGACACCTCTCTCAATGACACTCATATGGGTGGGGCTGATGTCAATGATCTCAGCCAATTCCTCCTGAGTCAGATGTGCTCGTTCTCTGGCCTCTTTGATTTTGCTTCCGATCGCGATCATGTCCATCTTTACCCCTCCTTTTAGAACAAGTTTCTAATTCTAAAGATAGTATATCCGGGGTATATGAATAACTACAGAATCGCGGAAATCAGAAATCTAGTTCTAAAGAACGAGCATAGACAAGGAACTAGAACTATGAGAACGAGTTTGGGAACTCCTACATCAAGGTTTTAACATTGTTATTTACTTTTAACATTCCGAAAGTTAAAATGAAAACAAGAAATATTGCGCTCGAAAGAGGTGGAAAATGATGATAGAAACTACCAGACTGATCCTGCGCCCCTTCCGGGAGGAGGACGCAGCGGATGTATTTGAATATCTGGAAAAGCCCACGGTGAACTGCTTTGCCTGCATGAAGCTGAACTCTCTGGAGGAAGCCCGGGAGGCAGTCAAAGAAAAGATGGCCCATAGCGAGTATTGCTTCGCCATCGTTTTGAAGGACAACGGTAAGGTCATCGGCGAGATTGAGGCCCATCCGGAAAGTTCCCAGCCGGATGCGGCGGAAAACTACGTGAAGGACACCTTCAGTCCCTGCTGGATGCTTCAGTCTGCCTACCAGGGCAAGGGCTATGCCTATGAAGCGGCGAAGGCATTCTTTGACTATCTCTTCTATCAGAAGGGTGCCCGCCGGATCTATGCCTACACCGAGGACTACAACCTGTCCTCTCAGCACCTATGCGAAAAACTGGGCATGCGCCGGGAGGGCCTCTTCCGGGAGTTCGTGTCCTTTGTCAATGATGCCGATGGTAATCCCATCTATGAGAACACGTATCAGTATGCCATCCTAAAGAGAGAATGGGAAGGGAAACAGTGAACGAGGCAATTGCAAAGAGAAAGTCCATCCGCAGTTTCGCGGACAGGCTGCGCTGGCAGAACTCTTGGGTCTCCCAATAATGTAAAGCCCTATTCCATCGTGGGTGTGGGCTATCCCGCCGAGGACGCAGATCTGGAAGCCGTGGATCGGTTTGATTCGGGGCGGATTCACTATAATCACTACTAAGCAAAATGAGGAGACTATTTCGAGCCTCCTCATTATTTTCAGTTGGAACTGCGGATCATCTTGCGATAAACGGGAATGTACAAAACGACAGCCAGCAGCATAGACAGTACATCCACCACAGGCTGCGCCCAGATTAGACCGTTCTGGCCCAGCATCTTCTCCAGTACGAACAGCATGGGGATGAACAGAATACCCTGACGGCTGAGGTTGATGATGAAGGAAGGCGTGGCCGCGCCCATGGCCTGGAGAGTATTGGTCAGCACATAGTAAACGCCGAACAGGAAGCTGGTGGTCAGCAGAATCCGGGAGAACTGGCAACCATATTCAAAGGCTTCGGGGTTAGTCAGTACCAGATTGACGATCTGTTCGGTCAGCAGATAGCAAACACCGGTCATGACCGTGCTGAGAGCAAAGGCAAAGAGCAGAGAAAAGTTCAGCGCCTTACGGAAGCGTTCCCAGTTCTTAGCGCCCACACAGTAACCAAGCAGAGGCTGGACACCCTGGCCCAGACCGATGCAGACCATGCCAGTGATCATGGTGACCTTGGAAGCAACACCCATACCGGCCACGGGCATATCGCCATAGACCATCAGCTTGCCGTTCAGCAGGATCTGGGAAACGCTCATCAGCATACTGCCCAGAGATGCAGGAATACCGATGACCAGAACGTTCTTACAAATCCCATCGCCCATAGCAAAATCTTTGGGATGGATGCTCAGCAGGCTGGTGCCCTTACGGTAATAGTTCAGATAGTAGCAACCTGCCAGCACATTGCCAATGACGGTGGCCATGGCGGCACCGGCGATCTCCCAGCCCAGCCACATGATCATAATGGGGTCCAGAATGATGTTGGTCAGATTACCCAGCAGCATACCGTTCATGGAAGTAGTGGGCTGACCTTCGGCCCGAAGGATGCCGGAGAAACAGTTGGAGAGAATGACAAAGGGGCCGCTGAAGGTCACGATGGTCATATAAGTCTTGGCGTGATTCCATACATCGGCGCTGACACCCATCAGAGTCAGCAGGCCATCCATGCACAGCAGGAAGGCCGCAGCCATGACAATGCCGATGACGGTACAGCTCCACATACAGAAGGAGGAGACCTTCTTTGCATAATCCACACGGCCTTCACCCAGCGCACGGGCAATGACGGAAGTGCCGCCCAGGCCGAAGATCGTACCCACGGACATGAACATCAGGAACACCGGGGTACACATGGCGACGGCGGCAACCTGCAGGTCGTCCTTGGTCTGACCGATGAAAAAGGTGTCTGCCAGATTGTAGACCAGCACCATGAGCATGGCCACCATGGCGGGGATGGCGTTTTTCAGTACCGCTGTGGATACCTTGCCAGAGTTGAACAGCTCCAGCTGATTCTTATCTTCCATACTGATTTCCTTTCTTTGATAGCATGCTATTGATATTTGTTTTTGAAATGCCCGGTTTTCCGGGCATTTGATTTACAGACTTTCGCTGACCTTTTTCAGTAAGCAGTTGAACAGGCTCTGTTCTTCCTCTGTCAGTGCAGACAGCAGATGCGCTTCGGAATCCTCGGCATGAACCTGGGCTTCCGCAAGGCAGGCACCACCGGCACTCGTGATCCGCACGATCTTGATGCGCTTGTCCGTACCGCTACCGCCGGCTTCCACAAAGCCCTTCTGTTCCAGCCGGGAAATAATGCCCGCAGCGGTGGACTGGGCCACCCGAAGCTGCTTTTCCAGTTCCTTCAACGTCATTTCACCAGAGGTAGAGCGCTCCAACTGGTGCAGTACGGTCAGCTGCGACATGGTCAGGCCAACAGCTTTCAGAGAGTTGTTGCAATCTCTTTGCAGCACATCGTTGATGTGCTTGATATAGAAACCACATCGATTGTCCATCATTTCCGGCTCACCTCCTGAGTCAACTTTGTTATTCTATCATGGTATTATTGCTAAGTCAATAGCGTGCTATTGGTTTTGCGCACTGTTATTTTGCAGTAATTGCCACTTTAATAACCCCATCCAGTTTGTTTTCGAAGAGGTGGTAAGCATCTTCGATATCTTCCAGCTTATAGCGGTGGGTAATCAGCGGGGTAGTGTTGATCTTGCCTGCTTCGATGAGGGCGAGAATCTCGGCGCAGTCGCAGCCGTCGACGCCGCCGGTTTTGAAGGTCAGGTTCTTGCCGTACATCTGAGGCAGAGGCAGGGTCTGTGATTCATCGTAAAGGGCAACCACAGTGACGATGGCATTGGGTCGGGCGCATTCCCAGGCCAGGCGGAAGGTGTCCTTTGCGCCTGCCACTTCCAGCACCACATCGGCTCCGCCGTGGTCGGAGTTGGCTAAGGTAAATGCCTTGCAGTCCTCCGGGGTGCAGGTCAGCACATCGGGGTAATGCTGATGGACGAAGGCGATGCGGGCCGGATCTTTTTCACAGACGATGATCCGCTTGGGGTTCTTCAGCATGACACACAGCAGAATACAGATACCCGTGGGACCTGCGCCGATGATGAGGACGGTGTCCTCGGGTGTGATCTCGCTGATTCGGGCGGCCCAGAAGCCGGTGGCCAGTACATCGCCCACCAGCAGAGCCTGCTCGTCGGTGACGGAATGGGGGATCCTGTTCAGACCCTGATCC
>JAZNFJ010000019.1:0-19104 GCA_045589035.1 Candidatus Avilachnospira sp.
TCGGCACGAGGGTTCAAGGGGTCGATCATAATCCCCGTAAAGGTCTGGATGGCACTCATACAATCACCTGTTTCTCTGTTATATATGTATTTTAGCACAAGAATTGGCACAGGGCAAATCTTATGCTATAATGAGCCAAAAGGAGGAGATTTCATGGTCCGATTTGCCCCCTGCGGCAGTTATGAATTGGATACCTGCCGAAAGGCTTTGGAAGACATTCTGGACCTTTCGTGGGTTCGGGAAGGCATGCGCATCGGCATCAAGGCCAATCTGGTCCATGCCGCCAAGCCCGAAGAAGCCGCCACCACCCATCCCATGCTGCTGAAAGCATTGACGGATATGCTGAAAGAACGGGGCGCGACTGTAGTCATCGGCGACTCCCCCGGAGGGCTCTACACCGAAGCCGCCCTTTCCAAGGTCTACCGCCTCTGCGGACTGGAAGAAACCGGCGCGGAACTGAACCGGGATTTTTCCGTTTCTCCCGTCCTCTTCCCGGAGGGCAAGGTGCTGAAAAACTTCACCTGCACCGCGTGGCTCCTGCGCTGCGATGGGGTCATCAACTTCTCCAAACTGAAGACCCACGGCATGATGGCCATGACCGCCGCCGTGAAGAACTTTTTCGGTGTCGTCCCCGGCACCATGAAGCCGGAATATCACTACCGCTTCCCCGATCCCATGGATTTTGCCAATATGCTGGTGGATCTGCAGGAATACTGCAAGCCCCGGCTGCACATTGTGGATGCCGTCACCTGCATGGAGGGCAACGGACCCACCGCCGGCACACCCAGGGACATGGGCTTGGTGCTGGCCTGCGAAAATCCCTACGATCTGGACCATGTCTGCGCAAGGCTCATCGGCTTACAGCCGGAGCAGGTGCTGACCCAGAAGGCCGCTTTGGACAGAGGGCTTGTGACCGACACTTCTTTCCCCAAGGAACTGGAACGCTGCTGTCAGAAGGATTTTCAGATCCCGCCCACCAAGAGCACCCTGTTCAAAAACATCCTGCCAGGCAAGGCCGGCAACCTGCTCAGCATTGCCATCGGCAAGGTCCTTGCGCCCAGACCGACCCTAAGCCCGGAAAGCTGCATCTCCTGCGGCAAATGCGCCCAGATGTGCCCCGCCAAGGCCATTCAGCTGAAAAAGGGACTGCCCAAAATCAACCGCAGCAAGTGCATCGCCTGCTTCTGCTGTCAGGAATTCTGCCCCAAGGGGGCATTGGAGGCCCGGCGGCCCAAAACCGCCCAACTGATGGATAAGCTGAAATAAAAAGACGGCATAAGCCGTCTTTTTATTGTTTCTTTCTTTTTTCCGCCTGTTTCTGGAAGTATTCCCGGGGCGGCCGGCCGAAAAACCGTACACATTCTCTGTAGAAATGAGAATAGGTGCTGAAGCCCACCATGGTGGAAGCCTCCACAATGCCCATGCCGCTGCGGATCAGCGATGCCGCACGCATAAGTCGCTTATGAATCACATATTCCGTCAATGTCTTGCCGGTCTGCTGCTGGAACTTGGTGCCCAGATAGTAACGGCTGACAAAGAAGATCTCATGCATCCGCTGGTGGGACAAATCCTCATCCAGATGCGCATGGATATATTCACAGATCTCCCGGATAATCTCATCCTGACGGGAAACGACCAGCTTCTTTGGGGCCGTCTTGGTCTGGCACAGAACGATCAGCAGTTCCATGACCAGCATCTGCAGATGGGGACCCTTCAATGCCGAATTGGAAAGCAGCACACGGCGGAGCTGATGGACGATAGGCAAAAGCACTTCAGCATCGTACTGATCCGACGTCAGACAATGACCCACCTGGGCGGGATTCTGCAGAAAATCACGGACCTCCTGCAGGCGGTGATCCTGCAAAAGGGCGGGACCTTCGTTGGACACATAGACCGTCAGCCGCTCGTGATAAGCGTTCGGATCAAATTCGAACTGACGGATTTCATCAGAAGCCGCCGCCATGATGACACCTTCGGAAATGCTGTAGACATCGCCTTCAATCCAGATGGTGCCTTCTCCATGAAAGAAAAAGGTGGCGGAAAAGGTATCTACATAGTGGGCATTGGGTGTAAATTTTGCATTTTGCTCCTCTACGGTATGGGTCACGCGGAACAGCCGCTCTGCATATTCTATTTTCGCCAACTCCCATCACACCTTTCCACTTTCTTTGCGAATTCTCTGTTTTTTTACATTGTATAACAGAAAGAACGAAAAGTATATCGCATATACGACTGAATACTTTGCTAAAGCGCAGAAAATTGCCCGCATTTACATCCGCCGAAAAGCAAAGAAATCCCGCACCAGCAATGGGTGCGGGATTGACTGTTTTCAGATTTGTTTCAAGGCGAAGCGGAGGATCTTCAGAGCCGCCTGCTCCAGCTGCAGCCGGTCCGGCTCCCGGATGAACCGCTCGTCATCGGCAAGGAACATGCCGCTGAATTTCCACTGCTCCACCAGCATCCGGCTCTGGGCCGTATCCTCACCGGCAGGTTCGCCATTGAGCCACTGGGTGGGCAGCAGAACGGCTTTTGCTTCGGAAGCAGCCCGCATAAAGCCGGCGGCGTAGACATCCAGAAATGCCCGGCGGGTGGTTTCGGATTTATGCTCCATAGAAACCGTGCGGAGGACGGCTGCGCCGTATCTGCCCACGGCTCTTGCCAGACGGAGGGTATACAGACCTGCCATGGTGGGATCTTCCGACCAGCAGCGGCTCACATGGCGCTGTCCGGGACTGCGGATCACATCGGCACCGGGTGCCAGCCACAGATCCACCCCAAATTCCTTCATTTCTCTGCCGATGGCATTGCCCACGGCAGAAATCAGTTCCATATCCCAGCAGCAGCCAAGGATGGAAGCGGCGGGGAAGGCGGTGCAGTACTGATGACCTACCACTTCGTCTTCCTCATTTTTCAGATCGCTGGTCAGCAGCAGTCCGTCTGCGCCGGCAGCCACAGTCATGGGCGGAATGCCGTATTTTTCCCGCAGATCCGCAGAGCCGCCCAGAGCACCTGCCACAGAAGTGGGACAGAAGCCGAAATTCAGCACCAGATCCCGCAGATCGTGATCTTCCATACCGCCCACCAGTTCGTGGAGGGTGGCAGTGCCGTTTTTCACGTCCTCCAGCCGCACCGGCTCCTCTGCAGGGCGGCAAAGTTGGGGCTTTTTGGACTTGCGAACAGCAGTTTTGGGAATATTCCATGCGGAAAGACGGATGGCGCGGCTTCTTGCCATGGCCTGCTCCTCGGCTTCACCGGAGTAGGTGAAGGACATGGGCATAACCGCCCGGTTTTCCGTTCCGGGCATCTCCATGGGCAGCACCGGACGGACCACCGCATCCCGAATGACCTTCAACGCGCCGGCAATGACTGTGGAGCGGGCAGAGAAGCCCACACGAACATCATAAAAACCTGCCTGCAGGATGAAGCCGCTGGCATCTTCGGAGTAGGATGCCAGATCGCCCACAGGAATGGTGACGGTAACAATCTTACTTTCGCCGGGGTCAAGAACAGGGGTGCGGACAAAGCCGTGGAACCGATACTTGGGATGGGGCATCGTGCCCTGAGGTGCGGACACATAGACCTGCACTACCTGGCTCACAGGCCAGGTTTCGCCGGTGTTGGTCACTTCCGCCGTGATCACCAGATCGCTGTTATCCACCGCCACGGAAACGGCAGTCAGTTCCGCCGCGCCGTAGGTCAGACCGTGGCCGAAATCGTAGAGCAGATCCGTGCCGAAAGTGTCGTAATAGCGGTAGCCGCAGTAGATATCGGCAGTCTGGTTGGAGAGGGCGATATCTGCCCGTCTTCTGGGCCAGGACTGATTCAGCTTGCCCCGGAACAGGGCTTTGCCTGTCAGCAGCTGCTCCAGAGCCGTACCGGCTTCCTGACCGGCAATGCCCATGAGCACAATGGCACCGCACAGATCCGCCACCGGGGCGATCTCCATATAGCCGGGGGTATTGAGCACCAGCACCACCCGGTCAAAGGCGGCAGCCACAGCTGCGATCATATCCTTTTCCTCGTTGGCGAGGATGGTATCATAGGCCTCTTCCGTCCGGCTGAGGACCACAATGGCCGCGGCATTGTTCTCCGCCAGTTCCTCCATGGAAAGCTCCCGCCAGGGGAAGTCCTTGCCGGGGTTCTTCAGCTGCCAGCTGCGGTACTTGTGGGTCAGCAAACCGTCAGGCACCACAGTCTCGGAAGCGCACAGACCGTCCAGAACGGACACCTTGGCATAAGTCCCAAATTCCCCGCAGCAGCAGACCGTTTCCAGCTGACCCATGCCAAAGACGGCAACAGGCAGCTTCTCCGATCCGGCAGGGCACAGGGGCAATGTATGGCAGACATTCTTCAGCAGCACCATACTGCCGGCAGCGGCGGCTTCCGCCACCAGCCGATGTTCCTTCATTCTCGGTGTAAATTCCATCGCACTCGCTCCTTGGGGGCATTTTCTTTTGAGTGTATCATATTTTTTCCATGGGAGCAACGAAAAATCAAAGCCCCCGCCGGATTTTTCCGGAAAAATGGGGAACGATTTCATGGGTTTTCTGCATTTTTCTTGAAAGAACTGCTATGTTTTCCCGTGCGCTTTTGTCAAAGGCAACAAATTTTCCGAAAAAAACGTGCAACAGCTTGCAAACAAATCGTTTTGCTGATAAAATCTCTACAAATGGGGCATTTTATCTGTTTGCTCAAATACGCATTCTGCGGCCGGTTTCCGGCTGTGAATATAGGAGATTGTCTATGAACTACAACATCGATTCGATTATTGCCAACACCGAGGCTCTGCTGCGCCTGCAGCATGATGAGACCCTCAAGACCACCACCCCCCAGCGGCTCCATGACTGTCTGGGTCAGGCGGTCATGATGGCCATCAACGAGGCATGGACCGCCAGCAAGAAGAGCCGCGAAAACAAGCGGAAAGCTTACTACTTCTCCGCCGAATATCTCATGGGCCGTATGGTCTATTCCAACCTGTTCAATCTGGGCATTCTGGATCAGATGAAGAAGGCATTTGCCGAAAAGGGCGTGGATCTGGCCGATCTGGAAGAGATCGAAGATGCCGCTCTGGGCAACGGCGGTCTGGGTCGTCTGGCTGCCTGCTTCCTGGACAGCGCCGTCACCTGCGGTGTGCCCCTGTCCGGCTACGGGCTGCGCTACCGCTTCGGTCTGTTCAAGCAGAGCTTTGATGACCGCGGCGCACAGAGAGAAATGGCTGACGACTGGACCCACTACGGCGATCCCTGGAGCTACCGCCGGGATAAGCATGCCGTCCGCGTGAAGTTTGCCGATCAGACCGTCATCGCCGTGCCCTACGACATGCCCATCATCGGCTACGATACCAAGAACATCGGCACCCTGCGCCTGTGGCAGTGTGAGCCGGAACGGGAACTGGACTTTGATGCCTACAATGCCCAGGACTATGCCCGCGCTCTGGCTGAAAAGAACCGCGCCGAGGACATCACCCGCGTCCTGTATCCCAACGACTCCACCAGAGAAGGCAAGCAGCTGCGCATCAAGCAGCAGTATGTGCTCTCCAGCGCCTCTCTGCAGGATATTATCCGCGTCTTCAAGACCACCCATGGCGACAACTGGTCCGCTCTGGCCCGCTTCGTGGCTGTCCAGCTGAATGACACCCACCCCGCCATGTCCATCCCTGAACTGATCCGCCTGCTGATGAACGAGGGCAAGGATTTCGAAACCGCCTTCCAGATCGCCAAGGCCACCTTCTCCTACACCAACCACACGGTCATGGGTGAGGCGCTGGAAAAGTGGGATCTGGACCTGCTCCGCTCTGTGGTGCCCGAAATTGCCGACATCATCTGCCGCATTGACGACCGCTGCCGCAAGGAGCATGTGGGCAAGGATCTGTATATCATTCAGGACGACCGCGTCCACATGGCCAATATGTCCGTCTATGTTTCCACCGCCGTCAACGGCGTTGCGGAGATCCACTCCCAGATTCTGAAGGACGATGTGTTCAAAAAGTGGTACGAGGTCTATCCCGACCGCTTCCAGAACAAGACCAACGGCATCACCCCCAGACGCTGGCTGGGCCTGTGCAACCCCGAACTGACCAAGCTGCTGGAAGAGCATGTCAGCAGCGGCTTCCTGACCCGTCTGGACTGGCTGCAGGTGCTCAAGCCCCTGATCGACGAAAATCTGGTGAATCAGTTCAATGCCGTCAAGCGCACCAAGAAGGAGCAGCTGTGCAACATCATCGCCAAGCGGGAAGGTGTTCTGCTGAACCCCGATTTCATGTTCGATGTGCAGGTCAAGCGACTGCACCTGTATAAGCGCCAGCTGCTCAATGCCCTGTGCGTCATGGGCATCTATCTGAGCCTGAAGGACGGCAGCCTGAAGGACTTCACCCCCACGGTGTTCCTCTTCGGCGCCAAGTCCGCACCCGGCTATTGGAGCGCCAAGGCCGTCATCCGCTATATCAACCGCATGGCAAAGCTGATCAACAACGATCCCGCCGTGGCTGACCGCATGAAGGTCATCTTCGTCCAGAACTACAACTGCTCCTATGCCGAGCATATCATCCCCGCCGCCGATGTGTCCGAGCAGATCTCTCCTGCCGGCACGGAAGCTTCCGGCACCGGCAACATGAAGCTGATGCTCAACGGTGCTGTGACCCTGGGCACTCTGGACGGCGCCAATGTGGAGATCGTGGAGCAGGCAGGCGAAGAGAACAACTACATCTTCGGCGCCACCGTTCCCGAACTGAACGAGATCGCCGCCACCTACAATCCCAAGGAGTACTACGACAGCGATCCCAACCTGCGCAGAGCCCTGAACACTCTGGTGGACGGCACCATCGAAACCGATGATGAGATCCGCGACCTGTTCAACAATCTGGTCTACGGTGTCAACTGGCAGCGTGGCGACCAGTACTACCTGCTGAAGGACTATGCCTCCTACAAGGAAGCAAAGCTGCAGGCCAACAAGGATTACCGCGACCGTCAGGCCTTCGGCCGCAAGTGCCTGATGAACATTGCCTCCGCAGGCAAGTTCTCCGCTGACCGCACCATCCGCCAGTACGCAGAGGAAATTTGGCACGTATAAACGACAAAAAAGCCCACGGCTCGACCGTGGGCTTTTCTCTTGACACCGAAATGTAACCAAAGGTTTACGATTGGTTCATCCACCCCATGGGCATTTTCGGTAAAATAGAATGGAAGAAGTATGCAAGGAGTGCCGCTATGAATGCCCAAACCGTTCAGAAAAAACCCAAAAAGAAGCTGATCATCACTTTGGTGGTCATCACCGCCGTCATTGCTGTGATTTTTGCCGCCTGCAGCGCACTGACCGCCAAGGCCAAAAAGAGTCTGGAAGCCCTGACCGCCATGGAAGTGGGGCAGGTGGAGGTGCGGGACCTCATCAGTTCCGTCGGTGCCACCGGCAAGGTCATCAGCCTGCGCAGCAAGGATCTGACCGCCAACCTTTCCGGGGTGGAGATCTCCCAGATCCATGTGGAGGTGGGCGATCTGGTCACGGAGGGACAGGAACTGGCTGTCTTTGACACCGAGGACATTGCCGACGATCTGACCCGGGCCCAGCGGGCGCTGTATCAGTCCCAGCAGCGCAACGAACTCTCCGCGGGAGATGCCCAGCGCAATGTGGACGATGCCATCCGCAACAGCGATTTTCAGGTGGACACCGCCGCCAGAAATGTGGATACGGCCTACGAAAACTACACCAACACCCAGGAGGATCTGGCAGAGCTCTGCGCCGACCGGAACATCGCCTGGCAGGAATGGCAGGATGCCATCCATGAATACGACCGCCAGTATTGGCGGAAAACGGATATCCGGCAGCGAATCCTGCCCCAGCTGGAGCAGGAACTGGAAAATCTGCAGGCATTGGCACCGGAAACCATGACCCAGGAACAGCTGGATCGGCTGACCCAGCTGCCCGCAGATCTGGCGGAACTGCAGAAAGAAGCCGCTTCTCTGGAAGCCTCCGTCCCCCAGGCAGAAGCCGCGGTCAAAGCAGCAGAATCCGCCTATGACCAGATGGATTCCGCCGTCAAAAACATGGAACGCAGTCTGGACACCATGTACAGCAACTACGAAACGGCTGTGAAAAATTACGACAATATGGTGGCGGCGCAGGCCAGCTCTGTGGCTGCCGCCCAGTCCGGCAAACAGTCCGTGGCGGTTTCCGCCAACACCGATCAGCAGCAGAAGCAGGTGGAGCTCTATGCCGATCAGTTGGAAAAGGGCGCGCTGACCGCCCCCTTCGGCGGCATTGTCACCGCTGTGAACTACGACCCCGGCGACACTTATCTCCAGGGCCCCATTCTGACCATTCAGGACTGCTCCGGCTTTGAGATCTCCGCCCAGATCGGCCAGTATGACATTCCCGACATTGCGCTGGGGCAGAAAGTACTGATCAAGACCGATGCCACCCGGGAACAGGAACTGGAAGGCACCGTGGTCTTTATCTCCCCCACCGCCACGGTGGGCATGCAGGCCGCCGATCCCACCTATGAGGTGAAGATCTCCGTGGACACCCCCACGGACCGCCTGCGTCTGGATATGTCCGCCAACCTCTCCATCATCGTTTCCGAACATAAAAACTGCCTGACCGTTCCCTACAATGCCGTCCAGACGGCGGAGGACGGCACCCACTTCGTGGAAGTGGTGGGCGAGGACGAAAGTCTGACCGTTGTGCCCGTGACCATCGTGCTGGAAAGCAACTACTACACAGAAGTTTCCGGTGATCTGACCAAGGGACAGACGGTGCGGGTGCTCTCCGGCGACAATTCCGTGTCCGCCATGTTCGAGGCCATGGTGTCTGGAATGGAGGGTTTCTGAGGTGAAAAACATCCTGCATCTGCGGGGGATCATCAAGCGGTTTTACATCGGTCAGCCCAACGAACTGCAGATTTTGAACGGCATTGATCTGGATGTCCATGAAGGGGAATTTGTGTCCATCGTCGGCGCTTCCGGCTCCGGCAAGACCACCCTCATGAATGTCATCGGTCTGCTGGACCGCCCCACAGAGGGGCAGTATATCATCGACGGTGTGGATGTGGGGCAGGCTTCTGACCGGGAACTGAGTTTTATCCGCAATCAGAAGATCGGCTTCGTGTTCCAGACCTACAATCTGGTGGCAAAAACCAATGCGCTGAAAAATGTGGAACTGCCCATGCTCTACGGCGGTGTCCCTGCCAGAGAGCGGGCACGCAGAGCCAGAGAATTGCTGGATCTGGTGGAAATGGGCGACCGCATTCACCATCTGCCGGAGGAGCTTTCCGGCGGACAGAAACAGCGGGTGGCCATCGCCCGTGCCATGGCCAACGATCCCGCCATCATTCTGGCTGACGAACCCACCGGCGCACTGGATTCCAAGACCGGACGGACGGTCATGGATCTGTTCCACCGGCTCAACAAGGAAACCGGCAAGACCATCGTGCTCATCACCCATTCCAAGGAACTGGCGGAGGAAACCGACCGGATCGTGACCATCTCCGACGGTGCCATCACGGGAGAAAGGATCGGTGGCGGCCTATGATGATCATGGAAAATCTCCGCATGGCTGTCACCAGTCTGAAAGCCAATAAATCCCGTGCCCTGCTGACCATGCTGGGCATTATCATCGGCATTGCCGCCGTCATCGCCATTATGACCGTGGGCAACTCCGTCACCAACACCGTTTCCACGTCCATGCAGGACATGGGTGCCAACAACATCAATGTGATCCTCACCACCCGGAAGAACGAGCCGGAAAAGCAGGAAACCGGCATCACCTTCGGTGCGGCAGACTACAAAAAGGAACTGACCGAAGGGGAATACTTCACCGACGAGATGATTTACGGTATGCTTGCCGCCTTCCCCGACGAGATCGAAGCCGTTTCCATCTCTGAAACCGTCGGCTCTGCCCAGGTGAAAAGAGGTAATCTCTCGGAAACCGTCACCGCCACCGGTGTCAGCCAGGGCTATTTTGTCGCCAACGACAAGACCCTTCTGGCAGGCCGACTGATCTCCGCAGAAGAATCCACCAAGGGCAGAAATGTCTGTCTGGTGCCGGATGAATTTGTGGACGAACTGCTGGAGTGCAGTTACGAAGCCGCCATCGGACAGACCCTGCGGCTGGAACTGGCAGGGCAAATGGCAGAATATGTCATCGTGGGTGTGTATGAAAAGCAGGAAATGGCAGGCGCCATGAGCCTGATGATGCCCGCCAATGAATGCTACATCCCTCTGACTACCGCCAGAAATCTGACCCATGCCAAGAACTACCAGACCTTCAGCGTGGTTTCCAAGGTGGGGGTGGACGCTGACCGGCTGGCATCGAAAATCGAGTCTTTTCTGGAGGGCTTCTACCGCTCCAACCGCTATTTCTCCGTTTCCGCCTTCAGTATGTCCGCCATGATCTCCGTCATGGCAGACATGATGGATACCATCGTCACCGCCATTTCCGTCATTGCGGGCATTGCCCTGCTGGTGGGCGGCATCGGTGTGATGAATATCATGCTGGTTTCTGTGACGGAACGCACCCGGGAGATCGGCACCAGAAAAGCTCTTGGCGCCACCAATGAATCCATCCGCATGCAGTTCATCGTGGAGGCCATGATCATGTGTCTGCTGGGCGGCATCATCGGTGTGATTTTAGGTGTGGCAGGCGGTGTGCTGGCATCGGATCTCATGGGTGCCATGGCAAAGCCCTCTGTGGGCAGTATTCTGCTGTCCTTGGGCTTCTCTCTTGCCATCGGTGTGTTCTTTGGCTACTATCCCGCCAACAAAGCCGCCAAAATGAACCCCATCGATGCCCTGCGATACGAATAGCATAAAAAGCACCTTTTCAAAAAGGTGCTTTTTATAGTATGATAGAGGAAATCATCCAAAGGAGAACACCATGAACGACCATTGGATTTTCGATTCCCATGCCCATTATGACCAGCGGCGGTTTGCCGAGGATCAGAAGGAAGTGCTGGCTTCTTTACAGCCCGCGGGAATCGGCAGAATTATGAATATCGGCTGCGATCTGGAAAGCAGTCTGCGCTCCATCCGTCTGGCGGAGGAATATGACTTCATCTATGCCGCCGTGGGCAGCCATCCCGACGATGCCAACCATGTGGACAAAGCCCTTATCCAGCGCTACCGCAATCTGGCACAGCGCCCCAAGGTCATGGCCATCGGCGAGATCGGTCTGGACTACTTTTACGAGGATGTGCCCCGGGCCCAGCAGCAAAAAGCCTTCCGCATGCAGATGGAACTGGCGGCAGAACTGGATCTGCCCGTCATCATCCACCAGCGGGATGCCTATGAAGATGCCCTGAAGATCGTGGACGAATTTCCTTCGGTGAAGGGTGTGTTCCACTGCTTCTCCGGCTCTCTGGAATATGCCAAAGAAGTGGTAAAACGAGGCTATTATATGGGCTTTACGGGGGTTATCACCTTCAAAAATGCCAGAAAAGCCGTGGAAGTCGCCCAATGGGCGTCTCTGGACCGGCTGCTGCTGGAAACCGACTGCCCCTACATGGCACCGGAGCCCTTCCGGGGCAAGCGGTGCGATTCCACCATGCTGCCCAAGATGGCGGAAAAGATCGCGGAACTGCGGGGACTGCCTGTGGAGCAGATCGCAAAAATCACCCGGGAAAATACCATGCGGCTGTTCCGTCTGGAGGAACATCCATGAAAGACATTCCCATGTTCACCGGCACCCACGGCATCGCCTCTCTGGTGTTCCGGGAAATTGCCGTCACCGGCAGGGCTTATGCGGTGGTCCGCTCCGTCTGGAACGGACAGACTGCCGCCTTTTTGCAGGAATGTCTGGATTTTTGCCGGGCGGGAGGGGCGGAAGAAGTCTACGCCGCCTATGGCACGGAAGATCTGCCCGCCGCCCACGGCTGGGATATGCTGCGGATGGAGCGGGAAAAAGCCGGTCTGCCTGCAGGCAAGCCGGTGGCGCTGGAAGGGCTTTGCCCGGAGAACGGACAAGTGTTTCTGGATATTTATAATCGCTGTTTCCGAGATCTGCCCGGCTCATCGGTCTACGGTGCGGAAGATTTGAAGCGACTCTATGACACCGACTGCGCCTTCCTTGCCAAGGTGGACGGCAACTATGCCGCCATTGCGGAAATTTCCGAAAAAGGCTTGGAAAGCATTGCCGTTTTGCCCCCATATCGTGGATTGGGCTATGATCTGGCTCTGGCGGTGCTGCCCATGGTGCCCAGAAAGACCATTTCCCTCAAAGTGGCAAGCACCAACGAAAAAGCCCTTGCCCTCTACAAACGGCTGGGCTTTCAGGTGACGGACACCACCGAGCGGTGGTGTCGGCTGCGGTAAATACCTTTTGCAACCAAGGCATATGTATGGTATACTAAAAGATACCAATGATAAAGGTGGTAATTCTATGAAACGGAAGTTCACCAGAGTAAATATGATGCTGGCTGCGGTGCTGCTGGCAGTGGCAGGTTTTTTCCTGCGGCTGGGTCAGGTGTCTGCGGCTTTTGACGAAAACGGTATGGTCACCGGCAAGGGCATCGTCTTTTTCTCCCTGTTCACCATCGTGGTGGTGGCGCTCTATGCCCTGTACAGCTTCTCTTTGAAGAAGCGGAAGAAGTATTCCGCCATTGCCGGGCAGGATCTGCCGGTGCTGGCTGTCAGTGTGGCTGCCACGGTGCTGATGATCGGCGCATCCGCCGCACTGCTGCTGCGTCCTGCACAGGCCGTTGACCGGGTGGTCGCCATTGGCGGCATGCTGACCGCGCTTTGCTGGGGTGCTGCCGCTGCTGCCCGGTATCTGGGCAAGAAGATCCATCTGGGTCTGTTCATGGTGCCTTCCTTCTACTATGTGGTGGTGCTGGTACTGCGGTTCCGTTTCTGGACCCGTGACCCCATCATCATCGACTACTGCTATGACCTCTTTGCCCTCATCTGCCTGATGTGCGCCAACTTCCATCTGGGCGGCTTCTGCATGGACGAAGGCCATCGCCGTCTGACCACCTTCTTCACCCTCTGCGGCATCTTCTTCAGCGCAGCGGCTCTGGTGCAGGCAGGCAAGGCCGAGGGTCTGGCTTACGGCGCTGCCATTTTGTGGTTGCTGGCCAACCTGTGGCTGCTGCTTCGTCCCTCCAGACAGCGGATAGAAGAACCTGCGGAAATTGCCGAAGAAGCGCCGGCAGAAGCAGACGAAGAAGCGGAAGAGCCCGAAGAACAACCGGAAGAAACAGAAATGAGTGATATGCCGTGAGGCCCAATGCCCCCATCGGTTTTTTTGACAGCGGTCTGGGTGGTATCAGCGTCCTGCGCCAGACACGCAAACTGCTGCCGGGAGAAAATTATCTCTACTATGGCGACTCTGTGAACGCACCCTACGGTGTCCGTTCGGCAGAGGACGTACGAAAGCTGACCATGGACGCAGCGGAATATCTGGTCAGCCGGGGCATCAAAGCCTTGGTGCTGGCCTGTAATACCGCCACTTCTGCCGCGGCTGCTACCCTGCGGGAAGCCTATCCGGATCTGATCATCATCGGTACGGAGCCGGCCCTGAAGCCGGCCGTAGAGCGGCATCCCGGCGGACGGATCCTCGTCATGGCAACGGCCATGACCCTCAAAGAGCAGAAATTCCACGACCTGTGGCAGCAATATGACGACCAGGCCCACATCATCCCCGTGCCCTGCAGCGGACTCATGGAGTTCGTGGAGCGGGGGGAGATGGATGGCGACGCGGTGGAGGCCTATCTGCTGGAGAAGCTGGAACCTTTTTCCCGGGTGCCTGTGGATGCGGTGGTACTGGGCTGTACCCACTACCCCTTCCTGACACCGGTTCTGCGGCGGCTGCTGGGACAGGCACCGGAGATTTTGGACTCCGGCGAAGGCGTAGCACGGCAGCTGCAGCGGCTGCTGGCGCAAAAGGGACTGCTGAACGATCTGCCCTTCCCCGGACAGGTGGAATTTATCAATTCTTCTGACGATGAAGACCTGCTCCAGCGGAGCAAAATGCTCCTGAAATGGGATAAATAAGCAACAAATCCAGCACTTCTTACAAAAGAAGTGCTGGATTTTTATGGAGATACGGATTGCCACGGCTTGCTTTGCAAGCCTCGCAATGACACAAAACCGGAGCACTTCTCATATACTTCGACTATCACCCAGAGGAACGACAGGAGGCCGGGAGGGGGGACATGGGGGGAGAGTGGCTATTTTGTGATGTAACACAGAACGACCAGACAGGCAGAAACGATCACAAAATCCGGACAACGCTCTCCCCCCATGTGCCTTTTTCATCCAATACTTTTGTGGCACAACAAAAGTATTGGCCGTCGGAGACTGAAAGCAGCCTTGCGCTGCTTTCACAATCCCTCCGTCATTTGCTTCGCAGCTGCCTGCACACACCTCATCCGTCTGCTTCGCAGCCACCTTCTCCTCAAGGAGAAGGCTTTGGTGCGGCGGTCATTTTGCATTTTGCATTCTGCATTTTGCATGAAAAAACGGAGTGCCGAAGCACTCCGTTTTTTCTTATTCTTTATGGGGGACGAGAATATGCAGTCCCTGATGGAAGTTTTGGATCTCCACTTCCTGCAAAGCGCCGCCAAACTCACCGTCTATGGTCCATTTGACCTCATGGGGGAAGGTGAATTTCGCCCGACTGGTCTGGAAAATGTGGAAAAACCGGGGATCAAATTCCCGCTTGGTCAGCAGGGTGCCGATAACGGCCAGATCCTGCAGTGCGGTGATATTCTTGACCAGAATGATCTCCGAAAGGCCGTCATCCAGACGGACTTTCTCGGCCAGGGTCTTGGTGCGGAAGCCGCCCACACTGATGGTGGAGCAGACCAGACCCAGAAGGACTTCTTCCTCAATGACCTGATCTTCCATTTCCACCCGCACAGGGATGGGCTTAATGCCACCAAGGGACTTGGCGCCGTTGAGCAGGTATGCCAGCCGTCCCAAAGCCCGCTTATCGGACTGGGGCGTTTCATAGGGCACATCGGTGAAGGCACCGAAGCCTGCCACATAGGCAAACCAGCGGTCTTCGCCGAATTTTCCCACATCGATGGCGGTGGGTGTGCCATTGACGATATCCCTCGCCGCCTGCACCGGGTCATGGCTCAGCCCCAGATTGTAGGCAACATCGTTGACCGTGCCGCCGGGGATATAACCCAGCATGGGTGCATTTTCCATCTGCATCAGACCGGTGACCGCCTCGTTGAGGGTGCCGTCACCGCCGGCACAGACTGCCAGATCGTATTCCGACCCATGGCTTTTGAGCCATGCAGTCAGTTCGCCGGGACCCTGGGTGGCATGGACGGTCACATCAAAGCCCGCAGCTGTAAACACATCGATCATTTCCAGCAGATGCAGCCGCAGTTCTTGCTGACCTGCCTTGGGATTGACCAAAAACAGCAATTTTCCCATGACTTCCTCCAGAAAACCTCGCAGTTATCGGTTATCAGTGGTTATGACCGTCATCTTCGGTGTGGACATGCTCCTCCACAGGCAGCTCTGCAGTTGCCTCTTCCTCCTCAGTAGGAACGGTGGGTGCGGTGCTGTCCAGAACCACAACCTTGGTCAGATCCAGTTCCATGGGATACTTCTCTTCGATGGCTTCCAGCATCTTGTTGACTTCTTCGGCGATGATCCGATCCTTGACGGTCTTTCTCCAGTAGACATAGTCGCCTTCGCCGGCGAAGTACATGATGTGATAGCCATAGTCGGTCTTGACGATGCCATGATCGCCCACTTCGCGGCCATCATCATAGCACCATGCATCGAAGGCTTCCACCATCTGGCCGGGATAGACATCTTCATACAGACCGCCATTTTCGGCAGAGCCGGGATCTTCGGAGTGAGCGCCGACCAGTTCGATAAAGTCTTCTTCCGTTGCGCCGTCAGCAACCCACTGCTCGTAAATCTTGTTTGCCTTGGCTTCGGCAGCAGCCCATGCTTCATCAGAGATGGAAGTGGTGCCGTCCTCGGCGGTGGTTTCTTCAGGCTTCACCAGAATGTGGCGGACATCCACCACGTTCTGGTCGATCTTCTCCAAACCACCGTCGGTGAGGGTCTGCTCATTTTCCTTCCAGTAGGCATCGATCTCGTCCTCAGACACTTCCACCTGCTCCTGCAGCATGGTCGTATAGGAATTGAAGATGGCCTGCATTCTGGAGAATTCGATATAGCTATCCATGGTAGCGCCGGGGCCGAAGTAATCGGCAGCGAACTTATCCAGATCGGAATAGCCCAGCTGTGCGGCGGAATCTTCCAAACTCTTGTTGTTATCTTCCACAGCCTTCTCGGCAATAGACAGATCGAAGTCATTGGCTTCGGCTTCCTGCTTCACGGCAGCCAGACGGTGGAACATGCTGGTAGCAGCATCCACGAACATATACTGCCAGGTGTTGGTGCCGTCAACACCCACCTGTTCATCCAGGCCCTTGGAGCCGTCCATCATCAGCATCATGTACATACCGTAGGTCTGATAGAACTGATAGTACTGGTCCTGATAGCAGTAGCCCAGCTCCTGGTTGGTCAGGGACAGGTCGCCGCAGGTGGCAACCACAGTCTTCAACAGCGCATCCACTTCTTCCTGAGAAACAGAAACCAGTTCGCCGGCTTCGTTCATGTAGTCGAAGGTCTGGCCGTCAGCCGTGTCGGTGTAGTGGATGGAGAAGGACTGCATGCCGTGGGCATTGACATGGTGGCCGGTGACCAGCTCTGCAGGCTCCATCTCGGTTTCTGCTTCATGGTCATGGTCATGGTCCTGCTCAGCAGTCTTTTCGCCGCAGCCGACAAACAGGGTCATCATCATGACCAGCGCCAGCAGCAGAGCAAGGATTTTCTTTGCGTTTTTCATTTTCGGAACACTCGCTTTCGTTATTCTGGCTGCCCGTAGACAGCACATTTGTAAACCGTTTATTTACCAAAACAGTCTATCACATTGATTACTGTTTTTCAACGAAACAATTTGTGAACAATCATGTTTTTGCCGCCTGATACTGGCTCACCAGCTGACGGGCCATCTTCAAAGGATCTTCCTCCTTTTTCAGCCGCAGGCTCAGCATGGGCTTTTCCGTATTTGCGGCAAAGAAAATGCGGTTTTTATAGGCAGGCTCGGCGCAAACGGCACTGACTGCCGTAAAATCGAAGGTTTCCATGGTCATGTGGATGGTATCGCCCTTCTGCTCCAGCTTGCTGATGCCGCAGGAGGAGGCTCTGGCTCGCAGCAGTGCCACATCCACCAGATTGAGGGCACTCTTGGGCGGCTCACCGAAGCGGTCCACCATTTCATCCAGCAGATCTTCCGCTTCTTCGGAAGTCCGGATGGCTGCCATACGGCGGTAAAGGTCCATCCGCTGCTCTCCGGAAGCCACATAGGTCTTGGGGATATTGGCGTTGATGGAAAGGTCTGCCGTACATTCCGGCTCTTTGCTCCGTTCTTCGCCCCGCTCCTCCAGAACTGCATCTTCCAGCAGCTTCAGGTACATATCATAGCCCACGGACATCATGTGTCCCGACTGCTCCGCACCCAGCAGGTCGCCTGCGCCGCGGATCTCCAGATCCCGCATGGCGATCTTGAAGCCGGAGCCGAACTCGGCAAACTCCCGGATGGCCTGCAATCTTTTTTCTGCCACATCCGTCAGCACCTTGCCCTTGCGGAAGGTCAGATAGGCAAAGGCATGGCGGCTGCTGCGGCCCACACGACCGCGGATCTGGTGCAGCTGGGCAAGACCCAGCTTGTCGGCATCTTCGATGATGAGGGTGTTGACATTGGAAATATCAATGCCCGTTTCGATGATGGTGGTACAGACCAGAACCTGAATCTCTCCGTCTGCCATCCGCTGCATCACATCGGACAGCTGATCCTGATCCATTTTGCCGTGGGCGGTGGCCACTTCCACCCCGTCACCCAGCCGTTTTTTCAGTCTGGCGGCTGCCTGCTCAATGCTTTCCGTCCGGTTATGGAGGTAGTAGACCTGTCCGCCACGGTCCAGTTCCCGGCGGATGGCATCGTCCAAAATCCGGTCGTCATGCTCCAGCACAAAGGTCTGCACCGGGTAGCGATCCTGGGGGGGATCTTCGATGGTGGACATATCCCGCAGGCCGGAAAGGGCCATATTCAAGGTTCTGGGAATGGGGGTCGCCGACAATGTCAGCACATCCACACCCTGAGAAAGTTCCTTCAGCCGCTCCTTGTGGGTCACACCGAACCGCTGCTCCTCGTCCACGATCAAAAGACCCAGATTCTTGAACTGAACATTCTTCTGCAGCAGCTTGTGGGTGCCGATGATCAGATCCACCTTGCCGATGGAGAGGTTGTAGAGGGTTTTTTTCTGCTGGGCAGCGGTACGGAAGCGGCTGAGAACATCAATGGTTATGGGAAATGCCCCAAAGCGCTTCATAGCCGTCACATAATGCTGCTGGGCAAGGACGGTGGTGGGTACCAGAATCGCCACCTGCTTACTGTCCAGCATGGCTTTCATGGCGGCACGGAGGGCGACCTCCGTCTTGCCGAAGCCCACATCGCCGCAGAGCAGCCGGTCCATAGGAGTGGGCGATTCCATATCCTTTTTGATCTCCGCGATGCACCGCAGCTGGTCATCGGTTTCTGTATATTCAAAACTGCTCTCAAACTCCGCCTGCCAGGGGCTGTCTTCCGAGAAGGCATAGCCCGGCAGCCGCTTTCTGGCGGCATAGAGTTTGATCAGTCCCGCTGCCAGATCCTTGGCGGCAGCCTTGGCTCTGGCTTTAGTCTTCTGCCACATATCGCCGGAGAGTTTGTGCAGCCGCACCGGGGCATCCTCACCGCCGCCGATGTATTTGCTCACCAGATCCAGCTGGGTGGCGGGGACATAGAGCACATCGGTGCCCTGATAGGCGATTTTCACATAGTCCTTGACCACACCGCCGACCCGCATCTGCTCCATATTCACATAGCGGCCGATGCCATGGTACTCATGGACCACCAGATCACCGGGGCTGAGATCCGCAAAGGAATTCAGCTTCTGGCGGTTGGTGGCTTTGGATTTTTTCGGCGCTCTGGGCTTTCGCATGGGCTTGGCTGTCAGCTGACCTTCCGTCAGCACCGCCAGACCCAGCATGGGGTACTCCAAACCCGCAGGCAGAGAGCCGTCGGTCAGGCAGATCTGCC
>JAZNFJ010000020.1:0-7996 GCA_045589035.1 Candidatus Avilachnospira sp.
TTTCGTCGATATGGAAGACGGCCAGTTCCCCCTGGGTGTTTCCGCATACGAGAAGCGCGGTGTTGCTGTTACTGTTCCTCACTGGGATGAGACCAAGTGTATCCAGTGCAACAACTGTGCATACGTTTGTCCTCATGCTACTATCCGTCCCTTTGCTCTGACCGAGGCTGAGGCTGCTGCAGCTCCCGCTGGCACCCGCGCTGTTCCCGTCAAGGCTGGTAAGGGTAAGGGTGTTTACACCTACACCATGGCTGTTTCTCCTCTGGACTGCATGGGCTGCGGTGTCTGTGTAGGCGTATGTCCCACCAAGGCTATCACCATGGTTCCTCAGGAGCAGGAGCTGGCCGAGCAGGATGTATTCAACTACATGGTTGCAAAGGTCGCTCAGAAGCCCGAGCTGGAAGACAACACTGTTAAGGGCAGCCAGTTCCGCAAGCCTCTGCTTGAGTTCTCCGGCTCCTGCGCAGGTTGTGCAGAAACCTCTTACGCTCGCCTGGTCACTCAGCTGTTCGGCGACC
Source organism: Candidatus Avilachnospira sp. (assembly GCA_045589035.1). Taxonomy (GTDB): domain Bacteria; phylum Bacillota; class Clostridia; order Oscillospirales; family Oscillospiraceae; genus Avoscillospira. Next base: position 519 of record JAZNFJ010000020.1, read on the forward strand.
GTATGTACATCTCCAACGCTACCGGTTGTTCCTCCATTTGGGGCGGCCCCGCTGCTACTTCTCCCTATACCGTAAATGCTGACGGCCACGGTCCCGCATGGTCCAACTCCCTGTTCGAGGACAACGCTGAGCACGGTCTGGGTATGTACACCGCACAGGCTGTTATCCGCGAGTCCCTGGCTAACAAGGTTCGCAAGGTCATGGAGACCACCGCATGCGACGAGCGCAAGGCTGCTTGCCAGGCATGGCTGGATACCTTCAACGACGGCGAAGCAAACAAGGCTGCTACCAAGGCTCTGATTGCTAACCTGGAAGCTAAGGTTTGCTGCGACACCGTCGCTGACATCCTGAGCAAGAAGGAATACCTGTCCAAGAAGTCCGTTTGGATCTTCGGTGGCGACGGCTGGGCATACGACATCGGCTTTGGCGGTGTTGACCATGTTCTGGCTTCCAACAAGGATGTCAACATCTTTGTCTTCGATACCGAAGTTTACTCCAACACCGGCGGTCAGGCTTCCAAGGCTTCCAACATCGGCCAGGTTGCGCAGTTCGCAGCTTCCGGTAAGGAAACCAAGAAGAAGTCTCTGGCTGAGATCGCAATGAGCTACGGCTATGTTTACGTTGCTCAGATCGCTATGGGTGCCAACCAGGCTCAGACCATCAAGGCTATCTGCGAAGCGGAAGCTTACAACGGTCCTTCCCTGATCATCGGCTATGCTCCCTGTGAGATGCACTCCATCAAGGGCGGCATGATGAACTGCCAGGCGGAGATGAAGAAGGCTGTTGACTGTGGCTACTGGAACCTGTTCCGCTTCGATCCCTCCAAGGAAACCGGCAAGTTCACTCTGGACTCCAAGGCTCCTAAGGATGGCTATCAGGAATTCCTGATGAACGAGGCTCGCTACAGCCGTCTGACCCGTGAGTTCCCCGAGCGCGCAACCGAGCTGTTCGCTAAGAACGAGGCTGCCGCTAAGGAGCGTTACGAGCACCTGCTGAAGCTAGTTGAGATGTACAAGGACTAATTCCGACATTTTTCGTCTAACTTAACCAATCCCCTATCTGGTTTTTACACCCAGATAGGGGATCTTTTTTGAACTTTTTCAATCTTTTTCTGTAATTTGGATTTATAATTATGTAACAAAAAACCAACATGTAGCATTTTCCTGACTGCAATAGAAAATCTCATTCTTCCTATTCATTGAATTTGGATCAAATTTGGTTACTAACCAAAACATTGTTTACAATATCTGTCCAGCATTAGTTCTGTTTCGACTAAATCATTCCAAATAAATAGCAAAGTGAGAGATGTTTTATCATCTCTCACTTTGCTACTATATCTCGCATTCCATTTCTTTAAGGAATTTGTCCAATTTTTCTCTGGCCCGTTCTATCTCCGCACGGTCCTGCTTTTTCAGCGCCCGGTCGAATTCCATCATGGCTCGGTCGATGACTCTTCGGTTTTCACCGGTTGCTTCCTCATAGAGCCGCTCGCCGCGAAGCAAAACCAGCCGGTTGGGTTCTTCATCTCTGGGATTCTGCTTCAGGTATTGCAGCGCTTCCATCCGTTTTTCCGCTTCCTCCTGGGAAAGTCGGCTTTTGTTTCCTTGGATCAGGATCTTCCGGCGAAGCTTAGAAGAATGAACGAATACCTCTACTTCAAGCAAAGAGTTCACGTCATAGGTGTAGGTAATATCCACCGCTTCCTTGCCCTTGGGTCCTGCCGGAACAGGGACATTCAGTTCTCCCAACAACAGATTGTTCTGAGACATTCTGCTTTCACCCTGAAGGATCTTGACGCAGATCCGGGTCTGATTCTCATGGGCAGTATAGACCGTCTCGGTCCGGCTGACGGGAATCACAGTATTACGTTCGATAATTGGAAGATAATGCCCAGGCTCTTCAAAGGCTCCGTTATCCACCATCACTTCAGTACCCAATGTAAATGGACACACATCCGTCAGGACGACCTCCTGGATCTCCTTATCCCGTGACTTCATGCCGCACTGCAAAGCAGCACCGATGGCCACGGCTTCATCCGGATTGATTCCGTAGCTTGGAACCCGGCCAAAGAGCTTGGCAACGAATTTGCGTACCACCGGAGATCGGGTGGCACCGCCAACCAAAACGATCTTGTCAATCTCATTGAGGCTGACTCCTGCATCCCGAAGGCTTCGTTCAATGGGTTTACGAAGCCGATCCAGCAGCGGAGAACAGGCCTGCTCGTATTCTTCCAAAGATAAGGACAAAATGTGAATCTTTCCTTCTATGGGACAGCACATAAGTATTTCATCGCGTTGAGAGAACTCGCATTTGCACTTTTCTGCGGTCTTGCGAATTTCACAGCGGGTTTTCAGGTCCAGAGATTCCGGTGCTACGCTCGCACTCTCAAGGAACAGATTGTAAAGCACTTCCGTGAAGTCCTCACCACCGATGAAGTTATCGCCTGCAATGGCGTGGACCTCCATAATAGGACTGTACAGTTCCAGAATGGACACATCGAAGGTACCTCCGCCCAGGTCAAAGACCAGATAGCGAACATCATCCCGCTCCGTCATACCGTGGGCAATGGCGGCGGCGGTAGGCTCATTGATGATGCGAACAACATTCAGTCCTGCCAGCTCACCAGCTCGCTTGGTTGCCTTGCGCTGAAGATCATTGAAGTAAGCAGGAACACTGATAATCGCATCTGTAACCGGTTCTCCCAAATATATCTCAGCATCCTCCTTTAAGCTTCGAAGGACGAGGCTGGACAACTCTTCTGACCGGAGTTTCCAGTCTCTAAAGATATACTCCCGGTCAGTACCCATGCTTCGCTTGAATACACTGGCGCTTTCCAGGGGGTGCAGCATAGACCGCTCTTTGGCTGATTTTCCCACATACACAGTTCCCTTGCTGTCCACACTAACTACGGAGGGTGTTAAGTTTTCTCCCAAGCGGTTCGGGATGATTTCCGCCTTACCATTTCGGAAGCAGGCAACCAAGGAATTCGTGGTGCCCAAATCGATTCCGATCAGCATTTACTTTCTTCCCTTCTTTTTAAGTCTGGCTTCACCAACAGCAAAGTCCAGATCATCCGGCCAGTTGGTTCTACCTGCGGTGTAAAGCTTCTTAGCAGTATCTGAATTACCCAGAATCTCCTCAATATAAGCTTCGTAGATATCCGCATCTTTACAGCTTGCATATTCGCAGAAGTCACAAAGGGGCAATTTTCTCGTTCTTGCCAGTTCTTTTTTAGCTTCCTCTGCCCTGCCCAGGATAGCCAGAGCCAGACAACGGCGGCTGCGATAGAGTGCTTCATCCGTCAGATTCTGAGAAAGGATATTGTCCTGCAGTGCGAGAGCCTTCTGAGCCGCTCCCTTGGCCGCACCCATCATTCCTTTATGCCAGTAAGCAAATGCCAGGTTGGTAAGAGCGTGATCATCATACGGATTTTGTTTTACACGTCGGCTCCAGATCTGAATCTGCCGGTCATGGTTACACTCCAGTTCCGCCAGCTGTAAACGGAAGTCCTGCACCTGCTCAAAGGGCAGCTTATGCTTGGCAGGCCCCATAGCGAGCGCAGCCTTAAACATCTTGTTCTGCAACAGATTGAGTCTTCCGCCTGCTACCATCAGGTCAGGGTCATTTCGCTTGACCCGCTTCCACTGATCCAGTACCTTCTGTCCACGATCCCAGAGACCGAACTGGCAGCAGATATCAAACTGTAGCTGTAAGGCTCCGCCATAATGATAACGGTCAGCAGCCTCAGCGGCAAAGGCCAGTGCTTCTTCATAACGGCCCATTCGGCGCAGCACTTTGGCCTTATGATCCACAATCCAGTCATACTGACGGTCATATTCGGCCATAATAGCAAGTGCCTGATTCAGTAATTCCAGGGACTTCTCATAAATTCCCTGGGCATCTGCAATAAAAGCAAGGCCTCGATAGCCGTCGATATCATCAGGATCCATTTCCAATTCCTTCAAATAATAGAGCCTTGCACCTTCCAAATCGCCCAGATGCCGCTGACAGGTGGCAGCATAGAAATACAGCTCCGCAGTCTTTTGGGTTTCAAGAAGTTTTTCATAGTATGTAAGGGCTTCGGTGGCATTCTGATTCAGATCTTCATAGTAAAGATCTGCGATTCCCCGGAGCGCCACGGTAGAATTGGGGTTCTTCTCAGCAACTTTCCGGTACATCTCAATGGCATCTTCCTGCTGTCCACCCTTCTTCAGTACCCATGCTTTATAGGCCAGAAGATCCGTATCCTGCTCATTGTGGGAAAGTCCCTTGTCAACAATCTCGAGAACAACAAGACGATTTCCATCACAACTCAAATCCAGCTGATTACCCGTCAAGACAGCCAGATGATAGTAAAGCTCCGGGCTCCACATTAGGTCTTCACCGGCTTCCACGCGTTTCCGGAGGGTCTGGTACTGCTTCAACGCAGCTTTCTGATCTTTCTTCTCCAGTTCTGTCAGTTCCGCGCGGATGAAATCGATTGTAATATCCTCCGGTGCTCCGCTTTCTTTCAGAAAATTCAGAATCTCGTGAACATCCTCAAAGATCTCGTTGCGAATCAGGATTTGCATTTTCAGAATGTACAGGCTCAGCTCATTACTCTGAATTGCCATTGCACGATTGACTGCATCAAATGCCTCCCGGTCCCGGCGCAGGCGGTAAAGGCACATAGCCATCAGCAATTCTGCAACCCACGCTCCGGGAGTTACCTTAAGCAGTCGCTGGAAAATCTCAATCGCATAGGGATAATCTCCGGAAGCAAACAGAATTTTCCCCATAAGGGACAGAACTTCTGTATCCTCAGGTGCCTCTGTCAAGGCCTCTTCAAATTTTGCTTTCGCTTCCTCGGTTCGACCCAACTTCATTAGGCAATTGCCCTGAATCTGCAGCATTTCGGGAAGTCTTGCTTTCCGTTTACGGGTCTCCGTGGTTCCATCATCATCGAGACTCCGAAGAATCTCTTCAACGATCTGCAGATGTTCCAGTGCTTCTGCAAACTTTTCGGTATTATGATAGAGCTTACCCATCAGATTGTGAAAAGCAAAGCCATCCTCATAGTTCGGATCGATCTTCTTAGCCAACGCAAAAGCATCATCGACACGCTCATTTTGCGCATAGCACCAGGCAAGCTCAATGGCATTGTCCGTATCACCGGGATGCTCTGCGTACCGTGCTTCACGCTTCGTGATCAGTTGCACATTCCATTCCTTCAGCAATTCCGCCATCTGCTCAATCAGCATAGGATTATCTGTGCTCGAATGCATGATTTCATAGGCACAGTCTTTTGCCTCGTGATACTGTTTTCTGGCAGCCAGACACTTGGCATAAACCATCTTGCCACCGATGTGCTTTGGCTCAATTTCCAGAATGTGCGAGCAAATCCGTTCTGCTTCCTCAGTGTTACCATCCTCCAAGCAAATATCAGCCCAAGCAATGCAGAGTAATGCATTATCGGGATATGAAGCAGCCAAACGCTGGAATCCATCCTTGCCATCCTGTACCCGACCGGTTTCCATATAGAACCGATAACGAAGTGCATCACCATAGGGATGACCCTCAGATAGTGCATCCATCTGCTCCAGAATGGGCTCCACCTCTTCCAGAGGTATCTGATTAGCCTGGAAATAGAGTCTACGGTAAGCGTCACAGTCTGTTCCACTGATACCGGGCACAAACAGCTCATAGTCAAGTGCAGGTTCTAATCGGAGGCCTGCCAGGACTGCATGATCAATGAAATCTCTGGGCCAGGTTTCGTATAATTCTTCTACCCTATGACTGAACTCAAAAGTTTGGTCCAACACCTGCCAGACACTCTTCGGCAGATGGTAGTTTTCAAGCAGGAACTTCAACAGCGACTCTTCTGCTGCAGCATGTGTATCCAAACCGATGCAAATATCGGAGTCCATCAGTCGCTTCCAGCAATCGGGATTGATCCGGGAAGCATAATCCTCGTACAGTTTCGTAACAGCCTCGATCCAAAGGCCCACAGGGCTCTCATCCCGGGCAGACTCAGTATCTTCTTGGTCGGCCAGGGTCATCGCTTCCTCAAAAGCAGTGCGAAGAGCTTTGAATTCCTCGGGCTTGTCCTCAGGGTTTGTCTGGCGCAGTTTCTGACGGTAGGCTTCAGCAATTACCTTTTTATCTTTTGTTGGATTAATACCCAATGCAAACCAATCCATTTTCTATATTCTCCTTATAGTTCTTCCTCTATGCATTTTCGGGCGAATTATTTCAAGTAATCAATTCTTTGGCGTTATCTCAATTACGAGCTTACCGCAAAGGGATGTCTTAGGCTTTATTTGAAGAGTCCTATTACCAACAAAATAGAAATCATCGTCTTCAGAAGTAAATCTATTTGTCTGATGTCCGCAAAGTGAATGTAAATCTTCGATGATGATTACTGCAAAATCTTTCCTTATTTCCATAAATACATAACGAACACCGTGCTGATCTTTTCCATTTGTTGAGGTAATGATAAATGCCTCATGTCTTTCTCGACATGAATCGCTCATATTAATGTACTTCTCTAACGCAGAAACGGATTCCTTCACCCGGTTTTCTTCTTCATGATTGATCATAAATATACACCTCACATTTTTGTGTACATTATATCATCAAAAGATATGATTTGAAAGCAGAATTTTCATTCTATCCATCTTCCAGTATTATATATACAAGGAGAGACTGTAGATGTCCAAATTATTTATCTCCCCCCGACTTAATCTATAACTTTGAATCAACACTTTGATTCGTGCACTATGTTATTAATTTTTATTTGAAAACTGTCACCTATTGTGATATAGTAAATGTATCATAGTTTTGAGCGATTGTTCCGATAGCGCACAGCAGAATCATCTGTTTTCTTTATCGTATATGCATCAAATCGTTGTTGGTTTTCCATCTTAAAAAACCAACAAAAAACCAACAGTGTCAATTATCGAACAGTTTCTCAATCTGTGATAAACTATCAAACAATAAAATAAGACCGTTCTTCCTGTTTTCCGGGGCGCGTTTGGGGCAAAAATGGGTTGTGGGATGATGATATTCTAACTTATCGCACGAAATCTGAAGCTATTTGATTTCAATTCGATAGGTACAAGGACTAATTCCTAAAAACATCGTCCGTCCCCCGGAACCCGGGGGCGGGTTTTTACAGGAGGAATCTATGCTCTGCACAGTTACAGATATCCGCGGTGATTACGCATATGTTAAGTATGATGATACCGGCGTAATCTCAGAAGTTGCCATCGCCCTACTGCCCTTTGGTGTGGATATCGGTGATCGGCTCAAATTTGAAGATTACGAATTTACACAAATATAAAAATGGCGGCTGTAATCAGCCGCCATCAGCTTGTCAAAAAAGTCTTTTTGACAAGCTGCCTGCGTTTTTCAAACTTTCAAAAAGTTTGAAAAACGGTTTGATTGAACGCGAAAGACAACCCTGACGGTTTTCTTTCACACTATCTTTCCCTCCGAAA
>JAZNFJ010000021.1:0-4366 GCA_045589035.1 Candidatus Avilachnospira sp.
AAAATGATTGGTCAAAAATTGGTCAGAGAGCTATAAAAAATGAAAAACCCGTTGCAGCGCAACGGGTTTTTGAAATGTGGCATTATTCCCACTCGGTCCTGGTTAAACAGACTTATACAGTTTCGTATAAGTGATTTAACACAGGCTATCTGTGGTGCTTGCATTATCCGGTGGCCTTAGGCTATCGGATTTTTTGTTGCCGGGTTGTTGCCGCTATTAAATCTATGCGAAAAAGCAAATAGATAACAGAGAGCAAAATATATAACTAAATGAATTATAGCACAGAAGGATTCAATTTGCAACTCCAATTAGTATTACTAAGTAGGGGCGATAGGGGGTATTTTTATGTAGAGTTGATAAATTGTAACAAGGAAGGTCTATAATAAGCAGAAATGGACATTGCCACAAAACAATGTCCGCTTCCGCTTTAATGAAAGAAGGAGAAACAAGTATGGAACATCTTGTTTACAAAGTTAGTGTGAGGATCATCCGGGTTGTCCGTCCCCCTTGGATTTTCCCAGGTGAACTCACGCTGAAAGAAACCAAATATTAGACGGAGCCTCCGAGAGTGTCAACAGATGATTCCTTCTAATATCAGGTAAACAAAGAGAATTATTCAGCAGCTTCCAAATTGCTCTGAATATATTCGTGCATGGCCTGCGCCACACGTTTGGAGTAGGCTACGGCTTCCACAACGGTTCTGGCACCGTTGACCACATCGCCGGAGGCAAAGATGCCGGGACGGCTGGTTTGTCCGTTTTCATCTGCGATCAGCAGACCACGGTTGTTGGCAGCGAGGCCTGTAGTCGTATTGACGATTTGGTTCTGGGGACCCTGACTGATAGAAATGATAACGGAATTAGCAGGATACAGCTTATCGCTGCCCTCGATTTCTGTAAAGGAGCCATCTTCATTTTCAATCAAATCCCGGAAGATTACACCGTCATCGGTGATCTCAACCGGCTTTTTATTGAATTCAAAGTCCACACCCTCCAGCTGTGCATAGCTGAATTCATAATCACTGGCGGTGATTTTCTTGGTCAGGGAGAAGCAGGTTACCTCCCGGCTGCCATGCCGCATAGCGGTACGGGCAACATCCATGGCTGCATTGCCTACGCCAATGACGATGACCTTCTCACCCAACTTGTACACATCGGGGTTGTTCAAATAGTTGATGGCATAGTGGACATGACCGAAGGACTCTCCCTTGATTTTCAAGGTATTGGCTTTCCAGACACCTGTACCGATAAAGATAGCTTTGTAGCCATCCCGGAACAGATCTTCCACACCGATGGCTGCGCCAATCTTGGTGTTAGGACGGATCTTAATTCCCTTCATTTCCAGATGACGATACTGAATGTCGTCAATGACAGATTTGGGCAGACGGAATTCCGGGATACCATATCGGAGGATGCCGCCGATCTTATCCTTGCTTTCAAAGATGGTGACCTGGTATCCCTTCCGCGCCATCAGAATCGCGATTGTGATACCGGCAGGACCGGAACCAACGATGGCAACTTTTATGCCGTTGGAAGGTGCAGGCCCCTTGGTCATTTTCGAAGCGTAAGTGCTGGAGATATAGCTTTCAATGATGGAGAAGTGAACAGGTGCCCCCTTCTTTCCCAGTACACAATGACCTTCGCACTGCTTTTCATGGTTGCAGATCAAACTGCACACAGTGGTCAGTGGATTATTCTCGAAAAGCATCCAGCCCGCTTCATCCAACTTGTTATCTTTCAGCAGCTTGATCACTTCGGGGATAGGCGTATTGATGGGACAGCCCTTCTGACACTGGGGCTTTTTACAACCCAGGCAGCGGTTTGCTTCGTCCATTACATGTAATGCCATAGTAAAACCTCATCAGATTCAGGACACTGCATATATAGAGTGCCCTTAGAAAATTAATTTCTGTGATTTTCTGCCACAGCACCGCTGCGGTAGGCATCTATGAGCCGAAGCAGATCGTAAACCTGATCTCGCAGTTCCACACCTTCATCTGTCTCGGCTACCTTCATCCGTTCTTCCATCGTTTCAAAAACCACTGACTCATTATCGATATCGTGATTGCATTTCAGAGCTTCCTGCCGACCGGCGAAGGGCTGGTGAGATACAATTCGATAATACCGGGAGCCAAAGAGTAGCGTATAGCCTGCAATGCCAGAAGTCTTCTGGTAGGCACGGCTAAAACCGCCGTCGATGACTAACAGCTTGCCTCCGCCCTTGATGGGGCTTTCGCCCTTCTTCGCCTTCACCGGTACATGACCGTTGATGATATGGCAATGAGGTCCACGCAAGCCGAATTCGCTCAGCAGCATATCGCAGACTGCAGGATCATTATAGTAGGAATAGTAGGCGTTCTTCGGTTCTGCCTGGGCACCTTCGTCTAGAATGAACCGCCGCTCAAATGTGGCCATCCGCTCCCGTCCAAAGATGGGACTGTTCCGGCCCGCCCAAAGCCACCATAAGAAGTCCATGCCGAATTCCCGTTCTTCCGTACCGCGCTTATCATAGTAAGCTTTTCTGGCGGTGCGGTCAGCATAATCCATGAATTCCTTACCGGCTCTTCTTCTGCCGCCAATGGTGAAGGACAGCAACTTACCATCCTCATTCATAGGCACGCAGCTATGAAGCAGAAGATTGCCGTTGTGCACCTTATAGAGGCTGCCCTTGGAATACAGGAACCGGATGTGCCGCTGGAGTTTTTCAGACTGGCGGAAGGATTCCGTCAGCTGGTCGATGACCTGGTTTTCTTCTTCCGTCAGGGTGTAGGGATCGGCGGGATCTACCGTGGGGAAATCGCAGTCTTCCAGGTGGTACATCTTTTCATCAATGGTGATGGTTTTGTTCTCAAAGTCGATCCGGTGGAGCAGCGCTCGGTCTTCCATCTGGAATTCAGGTCTGCGCAGTACCTTTTGTCCCTCCAGCTTGAAGAGGATCATGGTAATGGCCTTATACATCCGGGAAGAAAGAAGCTTATCCTTTTCGGAGTAGCTGTCATCATTGGTCAGCTTGATTTCAAAGCAGTGGGTATCGCAGTCTTTGTAGACCTCGTTTGCAAAGACTGACAGAGGACGCAGGCTGATACCGTAACCGGTTTCAATAACATCCAGATTATTATACCGGATGGAATTACTCAAGACTGTGGCAACCAGTGTCCGTGAACCGGAAGCAGCACCCATCCAAAGTACATCATGGTTACCCCACTGGATATCCACATTGGGCTGTTCCATTAAGCAATCCATGACAATATCCGCCCGGGGGCCACGGTCAAAGATGTCGCCTACGATATGCAAATGGTCACAGGTCAGTGTTTTGATAACCGTGCAGATGGCATCGATCACCGCATTGGCCTGTCCCAGGCGAATGATAGAGGACAGAATGGAACTGTACTGATCCAGCAGGAAACCATCTTCGTCGCAGAGATTGATAAGCTCGTCAATCAGCGTTTCGTATCCTGCAGGGATATAGGAACGGACCTTGGCACGGGTATGCTTCACGGAAACAAAGCGGCAGAACTGTACCAGCTGATGGATCGTCACCAAATACCAGTCATCCATATCAGATTCCGTTTCTGATACCATAGCCAGCTTTGCTTCGGGATAGTAAATAAGGGTTGCCAGATCATTGATAGTTTCTTCGGAGAGCTGATTGACAAAAAAATCCTTCAGCTTTTCCTTTACCTCACCGGAACTGGACTTGAGGATATGTAAAAAGGCTTCGTGCTCGCCGTGGATGTCGGACATAAAATGTTCCGTACCCTTGGGAAGATTCAGAATGGCTTCCAGACGGATCACTTCGTTACTGGCATCCTGCACCGTGGGAAACTGCTTGGCAAGGAGCTTCAGATACCGAAGCTCACCGGGAGAAAAGATCATTTTATGATCCATGCTATTTCTCCTGTCAGCCACCCAGATTGGCATAGAACTGCTTCTTCTTTTCTGCCTCATAAGCAGCAAACTCACCATTGCGGAGCTTGTCGAAGCCCACAGCGATGGCTTCATCCCAGCTTTCCTTTTCATGGTTCACCAGGATGGGATAGTAATACACATTATTCTTCTCGGCAGCATCGCAGTCGCCGGGAGCGTCGCCAACCATGACCACCTTTTGGGGATCATAGCCAAACTTCAGCATTTCTTTGATGCAGGCAACCTTGGAGCCCACGTCCTGCGCCAGAACAATGTCGGTATGTTCCAGCAGACCGAACTTGCCCCATTCTTCCTCAACCGCATCCCGGTTGGCGGAAGAAACCATGGCAACGTCTGCGAACTGATGTGCAGCAGCCAGACCTTCCTTGGCACCCTCATAGGGAACCTTCAGACTTTCGTCCAGCTCCACAATGGCAGCATTGACGGCCTTGGACCAGGAC
>JAZNFJ010000022.1:0-32107 GCA_045589035.1 Candidatus Avilachnospira sp.
GTCCGATACTGTTTGTCCTGCAGCAGAAAAGGCATTGCTGAAGGCAATGGTTGTCTACGGCGAGTATGCAGATATTCACTTCAATAAGAAGTAATTTCTGAGTCTATCTGTATAAACTGATCCCCAACGGGGCTGGGTACATCCGTACCCAGCCCCCGTTTTTTGTATAATAATGCCCCCCCGGCATAGTATACTGAACCAGTAAAATAGGACAATAGACAAAATACTCCCTGATGTAGGAAAATAGAACTACATTAGGGGGTATCGTTATGTCAAAAAGAAAGTATACAAGGATGGACAAGTATGCCGCTCAGATAGCTGCAATGCGCGACGAGGGGCGAACCAGACGGGAAATCGCAGACACGTTAAGCCTAGAGTTTGACCAAGTGAAAAGCTGGATCAAGCGAAATAATCGGAAGGAACGAAATCTGGCGCAAGGGATCACATCAAAGCCGAAAGGCAGACCAAGGAAGCAATCAGAGATAGAACAATTGCGTATGGAAAATAAGCTGTTGCGGGATTTTCTGCAATTCACAGGAAGGATGTGAGGCCAAGTATAAAGTATCATGTGATTTACCGTCACCGAAAGGATTATCCCGTCTCTGTTATGTGTCGATTCTTTGGTGTATCCCGAAGCGGATATTACGCATTTGTCAATCGTCTGCAGGAAACAGACCGGGATGCAGTCCTGGCCAAGCATATTCAGGAATGTCAGCAACGGTGTGGTATGACCTACGGATATCGAAGAGTTTGTCTGTGGCTGAAACAAAGAAATATTCATCGTAATCCCAAAACAGTTCTCCGAATTATGAAAAAGTACGAACTATTGTCCGAAATACGTCGCCGCAGGAAGTGGCAGCAAATGGGTCAGCAGCTACACAAATACAACAATCTCTTAAACAGACAGTTCTGGACCGACTGTCCAAACAAGAAGTGGGTAACAGATATTTCTTACATCCACACAAAGCAAGGTGTACTCTATCTCTCTGTAATCCGGGATCTGTATGACAACAGCATTGTGGCCTACAAGACTGCTTCTCAGCAGACCGTCAGCCTTGTGCTGGATACAATCCGGCTTGCTATGAAAAAGGAGAAAAAGAGAGTCGCTGCGGAGTTGCAGCTCCACAGCGACCAAGGCTTTCAGTATACTTCACAGGCGTACTTTAAGCTAACTCAATCTTACGGAATAGCGCCGTCAATGTCAAGACGCGGAAACCCATATGACAACGCAATGGCGGAAAACTTTTTCTCTATTTTAAAAGCGGAGTGCATAAACAGACATAAACCACAGACATTTTAGGATGCCAACAACTTGATTGACCGGTACATTCACTTCTACAACTATGAGCGCATCCAGACAAAGACTGGAGTGGCACCGCTGACGCTGCGCCACTCCGCTTAAAACTCAATATTTTCCTACGAAGGGGACTTTTTGTGCTGTCCGTACAATCTGGGGCAGTTCAGTAAAGGAAGGTGCCGAGGGAAAACGAGGCGGAGGAATTGAAAATACAAACCAGCTTTACGGGTAGCAAGTAATCCTGTGCGTGGCTGACAGACCAATAAAAAGGGAAATTATGCGATGCTGGTAATTTGGGGATATGCCAGAAAATACCCCCTGCTATGGGGGGGATATTTATTCGCTTTTTGTGATGATATCGAGATGGTATCCTTGCTATTTTTAACGCAGAATGGTATAATTACTAAAATAAGTGTGGGAGTATATCTTTTGAATAGTTTGATTGCGTGGTTTCAACAGTTGAATTTTTCTGTTTTGCTGGATTTATTGCTGCTTGCTGCCGCTTCAGTTTTGTGCATTACAGTCCACGAAACTTGTCATGGGCTTATGGCACTGGCACTGGGAGATGATACAGCAAAACGGCAGGGGAGGCTATCTTTAAACCCACTGCGGCATATTGACCCTCTTGGCCTTGTGATGCTGACCTTTTTGCGATTTGGTTGGGCAAGACCGGTGCCTGTTGATATGCGCAAGTTTCGAAATCCTAAATTGGGTATGATGCTTACAGCACTGGCGGGTCCTGTCAGTAATGTTCTGCTTGCGTTTTTCTTTTTGCTTATCCGTACGGTTTTACTGGTGGTTGTGCCTTTTGAAGATATGAAAACCGTCTTTCACTATTTCCTCGGTTTTCTGGAGTATGTGGTACTGATCAGCACAGGGCTTGCTGTATTTAATTTGTTTCCCATCCCACCTCTGGATGGCTCCAAGGTTCTTTTTTCTGTTTTACCGGAGCGGTGGTACAGGCAGCTGATGCGGTATGAAAAGTATGGCATGCTGCTGTTGGTGGTTTTGTTGTTTACGAACATTTTAGATGTACCGCTGTTATTCCTGCGCACTTCACTTTTGGATGGCTTACAGGCATTGGTAGAACCGATTTACTTGTTCATTTCTTTATATTTGGTTTGAGGTTACTATGGAAGGTCCACAATATCATTTGGACGCAGTTGTCCATGCAAAAGCAGAACGCATGGAGGATTTTGACGGTCCTCTGGATGCGATTCTGTTTTTGCTCAGTAAAAATAAAATAGAAATTCAGGACATTTCCATCTCGTCTATTTTGGAACAGTATCTGGCTTATCTGGAAGAAATGAAGCGTATGGATATGGAAATTGCCAGCGAGTTTATCGCCATGGCATCCCATCTGATGCTGATTAAGACGAAGATGCTTCTGTCCAAAGCTGAACAGGAAGAGGCAATCAGTGAGATGGAACTGCTGATTCGTTCTTTGGAAGAACGTCAGAGGAAGGAAGCGTTCCAACAGGTCAAAACAGGTGTGGAGTATCTTTCTACGCGCAATGAAATTGGCCTGGGGCTCTTCACAAAAGGCCAGGAGCCCTATCAGAAGGACAACACCTATCGGTACCAGCATGATCCAAAAGATCTGATTATGGCCATGGCTGCGGTTGCAGAGCGAAGTGAGCGGGCGCTGCCGCCACCCACTTCCAATTTTACTGGGATTGTTGGTCGTGAGCCGTATCCTGTCACAAAAAAAGCAGCAGAAGTTTTGAAAAAATTGCTTTCCCGCGGTGTTTCAAAATTCCTGAAATTGTTTCGGGGTAATCGATCCAGATCGGAAATTGTTGCGACGTTTCTGGCGGTGCTGGAACTGTGCCGCGTCCGTTCTGTGGAATTGGATGGCGAAGAAGACGATATGGACGTGCGTTTTATTCAAATGCCGGATGTAAATGACGACGAGGAAGGAGTGTTGGAACTTGGAGCAGAATGATTTGCAAAGAGCCATTATGGCAGTGTTGTTTGCTGCCGGTGAGCCTGTTGCAGCAGATCGTCTGTCTGCATCTCTTTGTGTGGATGAAGATGAAATCCATCGGGAAGCACAGGTTCTTATGGATGCTCTTTCCTATAATAGAAGCGGTATTCGCATTTTGAAACTGGAGAATGCGTATCAGATGTGTTCTTCCAGTGAAATGGCAGAATATGTTACCAAGACTCTGGAGACCAGAAAGCCGCCGAAGCTTTCTGCTTCGCAGTTGGAAGCGCTGACAATCATTGCCTATTATCAGCCTGCAACGAAAGCCTATGTGGAGCAGCTTCGTGGTGTAGACAGTTCTTATTCCGTCAGTGCGCTGCTGACAAAGAAGCTGATTGAAGAATGTGGCAGATTGAATGTACCCGGTAGACCGATTTTATACCGGACAACGCCGGATTTCCTGCGAACATTTGGTTTGAACGCTTTGGATGAACTGCCGGAAATTGAATTGATGAACTTCAGTAAGCGTCCGGAGGTGCCTCAGGAGGAAACTCCGGAGGAACAGGCATGATTGGCTGGCTGATAACTGTCGGCATTGCCGGACTGCTGTTGTCCATGAAGGTTGGCGTGCAGCTTAAATGGGAAAGTGGAACAGCTTTGCTGAAGGTCCGGGTTGGGCAGCTTCGATTTGCGCTGTCAACCGATAAAAAACCGAAAAATAAGAAGAATAAGAAGACAGAGAGCAAACAAACTCCTGCCAATGAGCCCAAAAAGGACAAGTCATCCACGAAAAAGTGGATCAAAGCCTTTATTTCTCATTGGAGAGATGTCTTGCAGCTGATCGCTAAGATTTTAAGATCTCCTCAGATTGATTTCATGCAGCTTCGGATCATAGTTGGAAACAAAGATCCGGAGAAGTGTGCGATGCAATATGGAAAGCTGTGTGCCGGATTATCTGCCGGATTGCCGGTTGTGGAACAGCTGTTGCCAATAAAAAAGAAAGATGTCCGCGTGGACTGTGATTTTGCACGCGCGAAGAACGATATTTTCGCAGTAGCGGAGGCAACAGTACGGCTTTATGAGATTCTTGCAATCGCAGTTGCCGGTCTGCTGCTTCTGGTCAGAGTATATCGAGATGTTAAAACAAATGAAAAGGCGGTGGGTTAATTATGAAACATCCTTTGCCCGATATGATGGGAACTTCTATTGAAAAAATTAAGACCATGGCGGATGCCAATACGGTTGTAGGCGATCCTATTCAAACACCCGACGGTGTAACTTTGATTCCGGTGTCTAAAGTGAAATATGGTTTTGCCGGTGGTGGTACGGATTTTGCAACAAAGGGTTATCCTGCCAATAAGGACAATGCTTTCGGCGGCGGTACCGGTGCCAGTGTGTCTGTTACACCTGTTGCGTTTTTGGTAATCAAAGGCGAGAGCGTTCGCTTGATGCCCATTGCTGAGCCGGCTTCCAACTCTTTGGAGCGGCTTGTGGAAATGCTGCCTGAGTTGATCGATCAGGTATCTGTGATTTCCAAGCAGAAGAAAGGCGAGAAAACTGAGCCTTGATATTTAAACCGCTGGTGGACATACTAACAGCGGTGATAAGATGAAAGTAAAAATACTTCGGGCGGCAGCTGGCTGCATTGCAGCTGCCGTCCTTTTGTCTATGCAGGTGTTTTCGGAACCTGTTGTCAATGCTAAGAGCGCTGTTTTGTTGGATGGAACAACAGGTCGCATTTTGTATGAGAAGAACGGCAATTGTAAATCCTTGATTGCCAGTACCACAAAGATCATGACTGGACTGATCATTGCGGAGGAATGTGATCTGGATGCAAAGGTGCGTGTTCCTGCGGAGGCTGTGGGAGTAGAAGGGTCGTCTGTTTATCTGAAAGAAGATGAGGTACTGACGGTTGAAACGCTCCTTTATGGAATGATGCTCCACTCGGGAAACGATGCTGCGGCAGCATTGGCGATATATTGTGCCGGAAGCTTGGATGCCTTTGCGGAAAAGATGAATCTGCGTGCTCAGGAACTCGGCTTGAATGGCACAAATTATGTAAATCCGCACGGTCTGGATGCTGAAAATCACTACTCAACAGCGATCGATCTTGCGCTTCTTTCAGCGGCAGCCATGGATAATGATGTGTTTCGGCAGGTGGTTTCTACCAAGTCTGTGACAATGGAAGGTCGTTCCTTTTCCAATCATAATAAGATGCTTTGGAGATACAAAGGTGCTGTTGGTGTCAAGACCGGGTATACCTTGTCTGCTGGTCGTATTCTGGTCAGTGCGGCTGAACGGGATGGGCGCAGATTGATTTGTGTTACCATTCGTGATCGAAGTGATTGGAACGATCATGAAAACCTTCTGGATTTTGGTTTTTCGTCCTATACAATGCATGAATTAGCGCAAAAAGGTCAGTCAATGGCAGAAGTGCCTGTCATTGGTGGGGCGGAACATGCTCATGCGGTAATCACTGAAGATATTTTCTACAGCATTTCTAAAGATGAAAAAATTGAATTGATCGCAAATCTTCCGGTGTTTGTGTATGCACCGATACTGGCGGGAGAACCGGCGGGAACATTGTCTGTGTTGGTGAATGGCAGGGAAGTGATGTCGGTGCCGATGTACTGGAAATACTCTGTTTTTGAGGAGGCATAGCCATGGAAGAGCGGCTGCAAAAAATTTTATCTCAATATGGAATTGCCTCCCGCCGACAGGCTGAGGTTATCATTTCAGAGGGACGCGTGACGATAAATGGGTCTGTTGCCGTTGTTGGCGCGCGTGCAGATACGGAAAAGGATTGTATTGCTGTGGATGGGGTGCCGCTGATGGCTGCCCCTGAAACGGTTTATTATATGCTGAATAAACCTCGCGGCTACGTGACGACGTTAAAGGATGAACAGGGAAGAAAAAATGTAGCCGAATTGATGGCAGACTGCGGGCGCAGAGTCTATCCCATTGGCAGACTGGATCTCAATTCGGAGGGGTTGCTGCTGATGACCAATGACGGAGATCTTGCCAATGCTTTGATGCACCCAAGAGGGGAAATCCAAAAGGTCTACCATGTTTGGGTCAACGGCTACTATGATGAAGCTTTGGAGAAACTGACACAGTCCATTGAAATAGATGGCAGAAAGACGATTCCGGCAAAGGTCAGGGTGTTGAACAAAAAGGAAACAGCTCTTTTGGAGTTCACCTTATTTGAAGGGAGAAATCGGCAAATTCGCCGGCTCTGCGAAGCTGCAGGTGTGGTTGTGACGCGCCTGAAACGTGTACAGGAAGGTGAAGTCTGTCTGGGAGATCTGCCCGTAGGGAAGTGGCGGCCACTGACAACGGAAGAAGTTCGCTTTTTGAAGAATGAAAAGTGAAGGATTCCTTGCAAAATTATGGAAGAACTCTTGCAAAATGGGCATCAAACCAGTATAGTGATAGACATAGCAAAGTAAAAGAGGGATCATATGGCGACAGATATTCTTGCAACCATACATAATCGCATGGGCTCTTTTTCGAAGGGGCAGAAGCGAATTGCGAATTTTATGATTGCTTCCTATGATAAAGCGGCTTTTATGACCGCCAGCAAGTTGGGAAAGATGGTCAATGTTTCAGAATCCACCGTGGTGCGGTTTGCTGTGGAACTGGGCTTTGACGGCTATCCGAATATGCAGAAGGCACTGCAGGAAATGGTGCGGACAAAGCTGACGGCTGTGCAGCGCATTGGCGTGGATAATGACCGGTTTGGCGGTCAGGATGTGGTTTCCACGGTTCTTCATGCCGATATGGAGAGCATCCGTAGAACCAATGAAACTTTGGACCGTACGGTCTTACGTGCAGCTGTTGAATCCATCAGTAATGCTAAAAATATTTATATCGTTGGTGTTCGGTCCTCGGCTGCCATTGCGGCATATATGAATTTCTATTTCCGAAATATTTTTGATAATGTTCACCTGGTGGAATCCACGGCGACCAGTGAGATGATGGAACAGATTTTCCATGTGGGTCAGGGAGATGTGGTAATCGGAATCAGCCTTCCCAGATACTCCAGCAGAACGGTCAAGGTTCTGGAGTTTGCGAGGGACTCCGGCGCAGAACTTGTGGTCATTACGGACTCTGCAGATGCACCTGCTGCAAAGCTGGCGCATCATACCCTTATGGCAAAAAGCGGAATGGTGTCTGTGGTTGACTCCCTTGTGGCACCTATGAGTCTGGTCAATGCGTTAATCGTTGCCATCGGCAGAAGAAAAGAGAAGGAATTTTCCCGTATCTTCGAGAATTTGGAGAAGATCTGGGCGGAATATGAGGTTTATGAAGGATTTGAAGAAACATAAGGTCATTGTTGTCGGTGGCGGTGCTGCGGGCATGATGGCTGCTGGTTTTGCTTCACTGGCAGGAGGCAAAGTTCTGCTGCTGGAAAAGAATGACAGACTTGGCAAGAAGCTTGCCATTACGGGCAAGGGTCGCTGCAATGTGACCAATGCCTGTGCCGCTGAGGAAGTGCTGAAGAATACGCCCAGAAACGGTCGTTTTCTGTTCAGTGCCATGCAGGCATTTGCGCCGGATCAGGTGATGGCTTTCTTCGAAGAACATGGCTGCAAACTGAAGGTGGAACGGGGTAATCGCGTTTTTCCCGTCAGCGATAAATCTGCAGATGTGATCGATGCTCTACAGAGATTTCTCAAGGAACAAAATGTGGAACGCAAGCGGGCCGTGGTCAAGGAACTGTTGGTTGAAAACGGTGCTGTCCGTGGTGTTATGACGGATGAAGGTCCGGTTTACGGCCGCTGCGTAATTCTTTGTACCGGAGGATGTTCTTATCCGCTGACCGGCTCCACCGGAGATGGCTACCGAATGGCGGAAGCAGTCGGACATAGCATCGTAACACCCAGAGGCTCTCTGGTTCCTTTGGAAGAGAATGGGATCTGGTGTGCTAAGATGCAGGGCTTGTCCTTGCGTAATGTATCAGTGAAGCTGATCAATCAAAAAAATAAGACAATCTATGAAGATTTCGGCGAATTGCTGTTCACTCATTTTGGCTTGTCCGGCCCGACTGTTCTGAGCAGCAGTGCCCATTGTAAAGAGGGGGATACCTATCGGATTTCCATTGATCTGAAACCTGCACTGGATGAGCAAAAACTGGATCAGCGGATTTTGCGGGATCTGGAGCAGTATCAGAACCGCTCCATGGAAAATGCTTTGCAGGATCTGTATCCCAAATCCCTGATTCCGGTTATGCTGGAACGGGCAGAGATTGATCCGGATATGAAAGCGAACTCACTGACCCGTCAGCAACGAAGAAAGCTTTTGGAACTGACAAAAGCTTTTACTGTGCAGATTGCAGGTCCAAGACCGGTCGCGGAGGCAATCATCACTGCCGGAGGTATCAAGACAAAAGAAGTCGACCCCAAAACCATGGAATCCAAATTGGTTTCCGGTCTGTATTTTGCCGGAGAGGTTTTGGATGTGGATGCCTATACAGGCGGGTTTAATTTGCAGATCGCATGGTCCACTGCCCGTGCAGCAGGTATGGCAGCAGGTGGCCGTGATTTTACTGAGGAGGAATTATAATGAAGTTTGTTTCCATTGCCATTGATGGCCCTGCCGGTGCAGGTAAGAGCACCATGGCAAAACGCGTTGCCAAGGATATGGGTTATGTCTATGTGGATACCGGCGCCATCTACCGTACAATTGGATATCATGTAAATATGTGCGGGATCGGTGCTAAGGATGTGGATGGTGTAACCCGCCTGATTGATGATGTAAATATCGAAATCGCATATGCTGACGGTCAGCAGAGAATGCTTCTTAACGGCAAGGATGTGACCGATGAACTCCGCACGCCGCTTATGAGTGATTACGCATCCAAGATTTCTGCCATGAAAGTCGTCCGCGATTATCTTCTGGATGTGCAGAGAGATCTTGCACGAAAGCACAATGTGATTATGGATGGCCGTGATATTGGTACAGTTGTTCTGCCCAATGCGGATGTCAAGATTTTCCTGACGGCTTCTGCGGAAGTTCGTGCCCAGAGAAGACTGGATGAACTGGTGGCGCGGGGAGAGAAGAATGTGACTTTTCAGAGCATTCTCTCTGATATGAAAGAACGCGACCATCGCGACATGAACAGACCGGTTGCACCTTTGAAGCAGGCGGATGATGCTGTGCTTCTGGACAGTTCTGACCTGAATATTGAGGAAAGCGTGGCTGCAATCAAGAAGATTATTGAGGAGAAACTGCAGGCATGATATCGGGCGTGATCTATTGGATCCTGTATGCCGTTGTACGGACGGTTATGTTCCTTTACCACCCTGTTTTTCGTGTAATAGGACGGGAAAATGTTCCTAAGGATGGTCGGTTTCTGATTTGCCCCAATCACAGCGGTATGGCAGATCCGCTCTGGGTTTTGTTTGCGCTGCGGATGGATCATATACCTCGCATCATGGCGAAGAAAGAGGTCATGGATGTTCCTGTTTTGGGATGGATTCTAAAGAAATTTGGGGTTTTCGGTGTGGATCGTGGCGGCACAGATGTCAATGCGATCAAGACCGGTCTTCGGTGCTTGAAGGATGATCAGCAGCTTATGATTTTTCCGGAGGGTACCCGCGTAAAGCACGGAACAAGAGTTGTTCCCAAGCGAGGCGTTATTTTGTTGTCAAATCGTACCGACACGCCCATTCTGCCGGTGTACTTATCTGCAAAGCGACATCCCTTTGGCCCAATCACTTGTGTGATTGGAGAGCCGTATCTACCGGATTTTAATGGTGAACGTCCTTCAGATGCAAAACTGGAAGAAGCTGCGGTTTCGCTGATGGACCGCATCTATGAAATGGGGGAGCGGGTATGAAGATAACATTGGCTAAGACTGCCGGTTTTTGCTTTGGAGTAGACCGTGCAGTAAAACTGGTTGATCAGGCTGTTGCGGAAGGAAAACGGGTATATACGCTCGGTCCGATCATTCATAACCGCCATGTGACAAAGCATTTTGCCGATCAGGGTGTCTGTGAGATTGCCTCTCCGAAGGACGCTGTTGCGGGAACTTGTGTGATTATTCGCTCCCACGGCGTTTCCAGAGCGATACAGGAACAGCTGGAAGCTGCCGGTGTGGAGATTGTGGATGCCACCTGCCCCTTTGTGAAGCGGATACATAAGCTGGTATCTGCAGCGGATGAGCAGGGGAGATTGCCTCTCATAATCGGCACGAAAGACCATCCGGAAGTCGTGGCTATTGCCGGTTGGTGCAGCCGTGCCGAGGTGTTTGAAACACCTGAATCTCTGCAAATATGGTTGAACGAGCAGCCAGAACGCAGGGAAATTCCTGTCACAATGGTGTGTCAAACGACCAACACGCAGAAAATATGGGAAAATTGCAGGGAAATTATAAAAAAAGAGTGTACAAATTACGAAATCTTTGATACAATATGCGAAGCGACAGAAAAGCGGCAGGAAGAAGCGAGTGAGTTATCCAGAAATTGCGATGCGATGGTCGTAGTCGGCGATACGAACAGCTCCAACACAAAGCGGCTTGCGATGATTTGCAGGCAGTATTGTGATCATGTTGCGCTGATCGAGGATGCAGACGAACTGGACTTGTCGCATCTTTCTTGTGCCAATTCTGTTGGTGTCACGGCGGGGGCATCTACCCCGGCGTGGATAATAAAGGAGGTCAACAACAAAATGAGCGAAGAAATCAAGGTTGAAACTGCAATGGAGGAGAATTTTGCCGAGCTTCTCGAGCAGTCTATCAAAACTTTAAATAATGGAGATAAGGTCACGGGTATCGTTACTGCTATCGGCACCACTGAGATCCAGGTCGATCTGGGCACCAAGCATGCCGGTTATGTTCCTGTCGATGAATTCAGTTCCGATCCTACCGTCAAGGCTGAAGAAGTCCTGAAGGTCGGCGACGAGATCGAGGTCATGGTTATCCATGTCAACGATTCCGAAGGTACCGTCCGTCTGTCCAAGAAGCGTCTGGAAGCTGGCAAGGCTTGGGAAGTCATTGAAGCTGCTGCCGAGAACAAGGACGTTGTGGAAGGCATCATCACCGAAGAGAACAAGGGCGGCATCGTCGCCAACGTGAAGGGCATCCGCGTCTTCATCCCCGCTTCTCAGACCGGTGTTCCCAAGGGTGGCGATCTGGCTGCTCTGGTTAAGACCACTGTTCAGATGCGTATTACTGAAGTTAACCGCGCTCGCCGCAGAGTGGTTGGCTCCATCCGCGCTGTTTCCAGCGAACTGCGTAAGGCTGCTCAGGAAAAGATCTGGGCTGAAATCGAAGTGGGCAAGAAGTACAACGGTACTGTCAAGAGCCTGACTTCCTACGGTGCATTTGTTGACATCGGCGGCGTGGACGGCATGGTTCATGTTTCCGAACTGTCCTGGAATCGTATCAAGAACCCCGCTGAAGTCGTTAAGGTCGGCGATGAGATCGAGGTTTTCGTTATCGCTCTGGATCCTGAAAAGAAGAAGATCTCTCTGGGCTACAAGACTGCTGAGAGCAATCCCTGGACTCTGTTCAACGAGCAGTACAAGACCGGCGATGTCGCAACTGTTAAGGTTGTGAAGCTGATGGCTTTCGGTGCTTTCGCCGAAATCATCCCCGGTGTTGACGGTCTGATCCATATTTCTCAGATCGCTGTTCGCCGTATCGGTAAGCCTGAGGACGTTCTGGCTGAGGGTCAGGAAGTGGAAGCAAAGATCACTGAGATCGATGCTGAAAACAAGCGCATCAGCCTGTCCATCCGCGCTCTGCTGGCTCCCGTTGAGGAAGCAGAGGAAGCTGAGGAAGTCGAAGAAGTCGAAGAGACTGAAGACGCTGAATAATGTTACAAAAGTGATCCGACAAATGTCGGAGCACTTTTTGTCAATCAAAAAGGAAGGACGCCTAGAGCCGGGCTTTTATGTAGTTTACAGAGAAAAATCCTTGTCGTTATATTGAGAAAAATCCTGTGCCTTCGGCTTTGCGGGAACTCGTTTCAAGGGATCGTAGCGAAAGCGGCGGCAATGGTGTCCTGCGGGGACAATACCGCACTTCTGGCAGATCATCTGCTCTTCGTTTACTTTTCCTGCAAAAGCGCAGTGGGCACAGTAACGGTCGATCTTTTTGCGAAACAACATGGTCAACACACCTTTCCAGGACCATTATACCTGATTATTCTTCACTTTTCCAGAGGATTCTTTTAGAAATCTGAAACCCAGGAAAATGATTGGTAGTAGGATCATGCTCTGGAAGAGTGGCGATGGAAGTTGGAATTTGGAAATACCGCATGGGTGAGGCAATGGCAGAAGCGGAGTGATGCCTGCGGCAAGGATGGCACTTAAGAAACCTTGGCATATTTTTCCTAACAAAAGCTTCTTTCCGGATAGACCTTCTTCTGTTAAAACAGCGAGGGATTGGAGCATCACACAAAGACCGCCGAAACCTAAAAGAAAGGAAGAAATTATAAATTTTAACGGCTGTGGAAACTGACTGGATGCCAGTAGCTTTGCACCGCCTGCCAGCTCCAGTATTCCTAAGGTGATACCGCCAAAGGGCAGAACGTTTTGTAGACATTGTGTCAAAATGGAGAAGAATAGAATGAAGGAGCAGACCAGAACAGCGGTTCTCCCGGCATCCGTGATGGAAGATGTCCATAATTGAGAAAATGGTGGCGGTATTGCGTCTTTCTTACTAAATGCAGCACTCTTAATGTGTTCTTTTGGGCGGAATAAAATGCCCATCAGATAAGCCGATAAAATATGGATGGCATAGAGGATTATTCCAATTTTGATGCTTTGAAAAATAGCTGTTCCTATGATATTGAGTACAAATGCAGGTCCTGCGTTGTTGCAGAAGAAAGTTACCTGCTCTGCTTCGTTTTTGGATAGCAGTCCGGAGCGATATAAACTTGCTGCGGTTTTTGCACCAATAGGGTATCCGCCAATGCTGCCAAGTATTAAAGCAGAAGCTGCAGATCCGGGAATGTGGAACAACTGCTCAATGAAAGGGGCGGCAAGAAAGGATAAACTATCTGCATAGCCTGCGCTGATCCAGTAATTGGTCAGGACAAAAAAAGGAAATAAAGAGGGCAAAATTGCTGTGGCACAAATTTTTAAGCCGA
Source organism: Candidatus Avilachnospira sp. (assembly GCA_045589035.1). Taxonomy (GTDB): domain Bacteria; phylum Bacillota; class Clostridia; order Oscillospirales; family Oscillospiraceae; genus Avoscillospira. The sequence goes on from JAZNFJ010000022.1 coordinate 13,322, forward strand.
CTTTAGCGCCCTCGGCGGCAGATTCTGGCATAAGAAGAAAGCAGAAGGCACAAGCAGTCCAAATGATCAGCGGGAATAACTTTCGAATAAGCACAATCCTAATCACCTCAAGAGAATCTATGCGTTGTGGGACAAATCCTTTCCAGCCATGCATATAATTTCTGTGATGGGGGTGATTCTGTGAACAGAGCAAGAAAATTCTTAGCTGACGCAGCAGGCCTTCTGGAATTGCCCGGAGATGTTCTGGCCGGTCTGCCCAGAATGGAACTGGTTGGCTTTCGGGAATTCAGTATAGAGCCGCACAAGGGACTGGTGGAGTATGAGCGGGAACAGATCATTATCGAAACTGTCGTGGGGAGAGTCAGTCTTGTGGGGCGGGAATTGACAATTCGTCTGATGAACAGCAACCGGATCACCGTTGGCGGTGGAATTTGCGGTGTGGAACTGCTGGAGGGATAACTATGATGAAAATCTTTTATTATCTCCGCGGCTATTCTGTGATAGAGATCTGTGGTGCATCACCCGGATGGGCGCTGAACAAAATCTCGGATGCAAGAATTGCGTTCTGGGATATCTGTCAAATTGACTCCATGACTGTGCGCGTGAAAGTGTTCCGTGGAAGTGAGCAATATGTGTGCTCTGCAGCTGCATCCGCAATGTGCGACAGTAAGACAGTTGCGACCAGAGGCATATTTGAAATTACTGACAGGATTGTTGGACGCCCGGTTTTGTTGATAATGCTTCTGTTTTCCATACTTGCAGCCCTTTTGCTTCCGTGCTTTGTCTTCTTTTATGAAGTCGAGGGCAATGAAACGATACCGGAGCAAAGAATCCTTCGCGCCTTAAATGGTTCGGAAATTGGTTTTGGTACTTACGGTCCCTATATCTATCCACGTCGTGCACGGGATAGAGTGATTGCAGATATACCGGAACTGCAGTGGCTTACCATCGTGCAAAATGGCTGCCGCGCGAAGGTAGTTGTACGGGAACGGGAGCAAGCACCGGCGTTGGAAGCAAGGAAGGGATTTGCCAATGTGATCGCTTCCCGAAGTGGTATTATTACAAAGCAGGCTGTGTATTTGGGACAACCTCTTTGTAAGGTTGGCGATACGGTATCCAAAGGAGAGGTGTTGGTTTCCGGTGTTGTGGATCTTGAACGAACATATTTGCTTGAACCGGCCAATGCAGAGATTTTTGCCCGGACGTGGAGGCAGATCGCGGCATGTATACCAACATCCTATCGGGATAAGTCTGCAGTTTCCGGGCAGAAAAAATGTCTATGGCTTGTTTTTGGCGGAAGAAGAATAAAAATCTTCGGAAATAGTGGAATTTCCTATGGCAGTTGTGATAAAATGATAAGTACCAAAACTGTGACATTACCGCAGGGGCTTCAGCTGCCGATATCAGTTGTAACGGAAACTTTTTGCCTCTACGAAGATCATACAACGCAGATGAAACAATCGGATGCGGAACGGATTTTAACAGCATATGCTGAGGAGATGACAAACCTGCAGATGAAGGCAGGGCAGATCCTCGGGAAATCCGGCCAGATGGAAAAGGGAAAAGGTCAGTATCTGCTCACGTCAACATTGGAATGTCACGAAATGATCGCCGAAGTTGTAGAGGCGAAATGGAATAACGAGGAATTTACGAATGATTGAAAGAACAGTAAATGCTGAGCGAATGGAACAGATCATCGAAGTCTTTGGATCCTTTGATGAGAATGTGAAGAAAATCGAAGATGCTTTTCAGGTTCATGTAATCAACCGCGGCACCGAACTGAAGGTGCTGGGCGATGAAGAGCAAGTGGACCAGGGAGTCCGTGCCATTGAAGGTTTGATGGCGCTGGCCTCCAAGGGTGAAGCCATTGACGAACAAAAGGTGCGGTATCTGATCGATCTGGTTCGCAGCGGCGATGATGATAAGATCGGTGCCATGGCAAGAGATGTGGTCTGCGTGACCGCTAAAGGCAAACCGGTCAAGGCCAAAACCCTTGGTCAGCAGAAATATCTCAAGGCTATTGAAAAGAACACTATTACCATCGGTGTCGGTCCTGCCGGCACCGGTAAGACCTATCTGGCTGTGGCAGAGGCAGTCGCTGCCTTCCGTGCAAAGCAGGTGAACCGGATCATCCTCACCCGTCCTGCGGTGGAAGCCGGTGAACGGCTCGGTTTCCTGCCCGGTGATCTGCAGAATAAGGTAGATCCCTATCTGCGCCCATTGTACGATGCACTGTTTGACATGCTCGGCCCGGAAACTTATACAAAGTATCTGGAACGGGGCAATATTGAAGTCGCTCCTCTGGCTTATATGCGCGGCCGTACGCTGGATGACAGTTTCATTATTCTGGATGAGGCGCAGAATACAACCAGAGAGCAGATGAAAATGTTTCTGACCCGTCTGGGTTTTGGCTCGAAAATTGTCATCACCGGCGATGTGACCCAGATCGACCTGCCGAGAGATAAAATCAGCGGCCTGAAGGATGCCGTTCGCGTTTTGGAAAATGTCGAGGATATTGCAATCTGCCGTCTGAACCCCAGCGATGTGGTTCGCCATGCACTTGTTCAGAAGATTGTGGCGGCTTATGATCAGCAGGAAAAAACAAGACTGCCGGAAGCCACCGGTACCAAAAAATACAAGAGGAAACTGTAATGATGACGAAAATCAATATTTCCTATGATACTAAGAGATTGACCAATTTGGGATTGGGTATGCATCTGCGCCGATGCATTACCAAGGCTTTGGAACTTCAGGGTGTAGATGTTCCCTGTGAAATCAATGTTCTGGTGACGGACAACGAAGGTATTCGCGGTATCAATCAGGCAAGCCGCAATATCGATAAGCCGACGGATGTGCTGTCCTTCCCGATGTTTGAACTGACAGCAGGGGAACTGCCTGAAGACTGGATGCCTTATCTGGATCCCCAGACCGGTCGTGTGCCTTTGGGTGATATGGCAATCTCTCTGGAAAAAGCACTGGAACAGGCTGCGGAGTTTGGTCACGGTGTGAAACGGGAGATCGGCTATCTGACGGTACATTCCATTCTGCACCTTCTGGGCTATGACCATCTGGATGAAGGCCCCATGAAGGAGCAGATGCGCGATCGGGAAGAAAAGATTATGACGCAGCTTATGCTGAGCAGATAAGAGAAAGAGGAACAAAAGCTATGACAAAATCTGCCATGATTACCATTGCCGGACGTCCCAATGTGGGAAAATCCACTTTGACCAATGCGATGGTAGGCGAGAAGATCGCCATTGTATCCAATAAGCCTCAGACCACCAGAAACCGTATCTGCGGCGTTTTAACAAGAGGGGAAACCCAGATCATTCTGATGGATACTCCCGGCTTCCACAAGCCCAGAACAAAGCTGGGCGACTATATGGTCAACATCGTGCATGAATCTGTTGCTGATGTGGATGCAACCTTCCTTCTGGTGGAACCTATTGCCAATGTAGGCGTTCAGGAACAGGAACTGATCAATCAGATCCAGTCCAGCGGTGCGCCTGCTGTGCTGGTAATCAATAAGATCGATACAGTGGAAAAAGAAGATCTGCTGGCGGTTATTGCGGCCTACAGTGAAGCATATGACTTCCAGTCCATTATTCCCATCAGCGCAAAGACCGGTGAGGGTGTGGAACTGCTGCTGCAGGAGGCAGAGAAATTTGCTCAGGAAGGCCCTCATTTCTTCCCGGAAGATGCTGTAACCGATCAGCCGGAACGGCAGATCATGGCGGAGATCATCCGTGAGAAACTGCTCTGGTGTCTGGATCGGGAGATTCCCCATGGAACAGCTGTGGAAATCACCCGGTTTACGGAACGTGAAAATGGTATTATCGATCTGGATGCCACCATCTACTGCGAAAAAGCCAGCCATAAGGGCATCATCATCGGCAAGCATGGTGATATGCTGAAGAAGATCAGCACCATGGCACGGACAGACTGTGAAAAGTTTATGGGAACAAAGGTGTTTCTGCAGACTTGGGTAAAGGTCAAAGAAAACTGGCGGGACAGCGATTTCCTGATCCGAAATTTCGGCTACCAATAATTTTAGGCATAGTGGGCCAAAAATGGAGAAACCTAATATCATGATAATGGATATAGGAGGACACATTATGGAACCCAGCTTGCTTTGGAACCTCTTTATAGAGACCGGTGCGCCGGAGCTCTATCTGCTGTACCTCAGAGCACTGCGGGAGGCTGAGCCTGCCACAGCTTAGAAATTGGAGTTTATATGTACTTTAAGACCGAAGGCCTTGTGCTGCGAGAAACTGAATATAAAGAAGCAGACAAGCTGCTGACGGTGCTGACGAAGGATCGCGGAAAGCTGACGCTGCGAGCCAGAGGAGTCAGAAGCAAGAGCAGCCGCTTAAAAGGCGGCTGCCAGCTTCTGGCTTACTCTGAATTTACGGTCTTTGAAAACCGGGGAATGCAGCTGATTGATGAGGCTGTGCCCATCATGCTGTTTATGCCCCTGCGGTCTGATATTGAGAAGCTGTCATTGGCTTCTTATTTTGCGCAGGTGGCGGAGGTTTTGTCTCAGGAAGACAGTCCTGATCCGCAGCTGCTTTCTCTGTGCCTGAATGCGATCTATGCTTTGGCGGAACTGGAGAAACCGCAGGCATTGGTAAAAGCAGCATTTGAGCTTCGGGCTGCCTGTCAGGCTGGGTATCTGCCGGGCTTGGACGGTTGCTCCGTCTGCGGGAATCCGGAGCCGGATCGCTTCCTTGTGGCAGCAGGTGCGGTACAATGCGCCGGATGTCTGTCTGGGGAGGAAACGGGCCTTCGACTGCCCGTCCACAGCGGTACACTCCATGCGCTGCGGTACATAACCTCCTGTGACCAGAAGCGGCTGTTTTCTTTTCAGCTTTCTGATGATGGACTGAAGGAACTTTCTGATATTGCGGAAACCTACCTGCTGACCCAGCTGGAACGCGGTTTCTTTACACTGGATTTTTATAAATCCATGAGAATCTGATTTGAGGATTTTGTTATGAGTGAGTTGTATGAAAAATCTTTGCACAAGCTGGAACTGGATACAGTGCTGCGTTTGCTGGCAGACCAGGCTTCCAGTGAGGAAGCGAAGATGCAGTGTATGTCTTTGCGTCCCCAGGCGGATATTGATGATATTCATCATCTGCAGCAGCAGACTTCTGCGGCTTGTATGCTGATCACCAAGAAGGGATCTCCCGGATTGGGCGGTATTCGCGATGTTGGTGAATCGCTTGCCCGCGCAGACCGTGGGGGATGTTTGTCTGCGGGCGAACTGCTGAAAATTGCAGGTGTTCTGCGCTGCGCCAGAATGGTGAAAAACTATGCGGAAACGGATGCGGTTTCTTCTGTTCTGGATCCGTATTTTATGGATCTGGTAGGAAATAAGTATCTGGAGGAGCGCATCGATACCTCCATTATTTCTGAAGAGGAAATTGCGGATTCTGCCAGCAGTGAATTGGCTGATATTCGCCGGCATATTCGGATTCAGAGTTCCAAAGTGCGCGAATCTCTGCAGAAGATCATTTCTTCTCCGACATATGCAAAATTCCTGCGGGAACCGATTATTACCATTCGCTCTGATCGATTTGTTGTGCCTGTCAAGAGCGAATACAAATCCTCTGTTCCCGGCCTTGTGCACGATGTGTCCTCTTCCGGCAGTACGTTCTTCATTGAGCCTATGCAGGCGGTCAATGCGAATAATGAACTGCGGGAACTCTTTGCCAGAGAACGGAAAGAGATTGAGCGGATCTTGGCAGAACTGTCTGCAGAGGCTGCTGCCTACAAGGAGCATATCGACCATAATTTTGAGATTCTGGTGAAACTGGACTGTATTTTTGCCCGTGCAAAGCTGTCCTTCCAGATGAACGCCATTGAGCCGGAAATTCGCAGTGATGGAAGATTGGAACTGAAAAAAGCGCGGCATCCTTTGATTGATAAGAAGTCTGTTGTGCCTGTTTCTGTACGTCTTGGTGATGATTTTGACACCATGGTTATCACCGGCCCCAATACTGGCGGTAAGACGGTTACACTCAAGACCATCGGTCTGCTGACGTTGATGGCAGAGTGCGGTCTGCACATTCCAGCCGATGACGGAAGCTGTATTTCTGTCTATGAGAGAGTCCTTGCGGATATCGGCGACGAACAGTCCATTGAGCAGTCGTTGTCCACATTTTCCGCACACATGAAAAATATTGTGGAGATTGTTTCTCTCTGCGATGAACGATCTCTGGTGCTGTTTGATGAGTTGGGTGCTGGCACGGACCCGGCTGAGGGTGCTGCTTTGGCCATTGCGCTGATTCAGTATTGCAGACAGCGGGGAGCCAATGTAGCTGCAACGACTCACTACGCGGAATTGAAGTTATTTGCCATGCGGACTGCAGGTGTCATCAATGCTTCCTGTGAGTTTGATGTGGAAACGCTCCGTCCCACTTATCGTCTGTTGATTGGTATTCCGGGAAAATCCAATGCGTTTGCCATCTCCAGAAAGCTGGGGTTGCCGGAGCATATCATCGACGATGCGGCAGACCTGATTAACGAGAACGATGCGAATTTTGAAGATGTACTCAATCAGCTGGAAGAGCAGCGGCAGGCCATGGAACAGGCCCGCCAGGAGGCTGAAACCCTGCGCAGGCAGACCGAACAGACAAAAAAGCAATCGGATGCATATTTCAACGAACTGAAAAAAGAGCGGGAAAAGGCAGTTGCCAAGGCCAGAAAGGAAGCGCAGCAGATTATTGATGACGCCCGCCGTACAGCCAATTCTGTGCAGGAAGAACTGAAGCAGCTTAGAAAACAGATGAAGGATACAGCGGATGCACAGGGCGTCAATCTGAAACAGTCCGAACTGAGAAGAGCGTTGAATGAAGCGGAAAGCAGGCTGGTAGGCGAAAAGGAACAACCTCAGCGGCCTGCACCTACCAGAGCCATCAAAGTGGGTGACACAGTAGAACTGCTGAAATACGGCTCTCATGCAACTGTCCTTACGATCAATAAAGACGGAAGCTATGAACTGCAGGCCGGTATTATGAAGATCACCGCGAAGCCGGAAGAGGTCTACTTGATTGAAACCCAGCAGACCAAGCTGGTCAAGAAAAAGCCGCAGGCGAACCAGCGGGAACTGCGGATGGAAAGCTCTTTGCCGGAACTGGATATTCGCGGCATGGCTTCCGATGAAATGTTGGGCGTGTTGTGCGTTTTCCTGGATAATGCGTTCCTTGCAAACCGTCCTTCGGTTCGAATTATTCACGGAAAAGGTACCGGTGTCCTTCGCGCTGCCGTTCATGCGGAACTGAGAAAGTGCAAATATGTCAAGAAATTCCGCCTCGGAACCTACGGTGAGGGAGAAGATGGCGTAACTATCGTGGAATTTGCATAATTATCATTGACATTTTTATAAAATTTGCTAAAATGTATGGTATAAGATTGCCTTAAGGAGAGTCATACTATGTACATGCAGCAGTCTATCGTCAAGTGTGAATCGGGACTGTATAACCGCCAGGCTACCTACTTCATTCAGAAGGCCAACGACTTCAAGTCCAGCATCTGGATCGAAGTGGAAGAGCGCCGTATCAATGCCAAGAGCTTGCTGGGCGTCCTGTCTATGGGTATCACCAAGGGCACCCGTATCAGTCTGATCGCTGAAGGCCCCGATGAAACTGAGGCTGTCAATACGCTGACTGAAATGCTGGTCAAGGAAATTTTCTGATAGCGGATATAGAATTACTGCCTCGAAAGCTTGTTTTTGAGGCAGTTTTTTCTATTGTGAGGTGTGGTATGACAGTAGAGGAATTAAAGGAAAAAGCCCACACATTGCCAATGGCTCCGGGTGTCTATCTGATGCAGGAACGGTCCGGAAAGGTTATATATGTGGGCAAGGCAAAAAAACTGCGCAATCGTGTCAGCCAGTATTTTGTGGATTCGGCATCGCATTCGCCTAAAACAAGAATGATGGTATCCCAGATCCATCATTTTGATGTGATTGTTGCCGCTTCTGAGTTTGAAGCACTGGTGTTGGAATGCTCCCTCATCAAGCGGCATATGCCAAAATACAACATCCTGCTGAAGGATGATAAAGGATATCCGTATTTGCGGATTGATATGCGGGAGGAGTTTCCTTCCATGACGATGGTTGGCCGCGTGACAGATGACGGTGCGGATTATTACGGACCCTACGGCGGCAGATACGTGACACAGCAGCTGATCGATACCATTCGTCTGGCATTTAAACTGCCCGGATGCAGCAAACGATTTCCGGCTGATCAAGGTAAGAACCGTCCTTGCCTGAATTATCACATGAATAACTGCGATGCCTGGTGTCAGCTTGGAAAGACATCGGCACAGTACCGGCAGACGATGCAGCAGGTTTCTTTGCTGCTGCAGGGGAAATATAAACAAATCGCGGCACAGCTGCGTGTAGAAATGGAAGTAGCTGCAGAGAACCTGGAGTTTGAACGGGCGGCTGCTTTTCGTGACAGACTGCTTGCCATTGAAAACCTCGGCAAGAAACAGCTGGTAACTGCCGGAACGATGGCACATACAGATGTGATTGGTTACTATGAAGGAGCGGCGAAAGCCTGTTTTGCGGTGCTGCACTATGTGGAAGGAAGCTTGCTGGATAAGACCTATGAGATCGTGCCGCTGTCAGACAGCAGGGAAGAAGCGGTTTCGACTTTGGTAAAGCAGTATTATCTTTCGAGAAACTGTGCACCTAAGGAGATCTTGCTGCCTTGTGAAATGGAAGATGCGCAGCTGTTTTCTGATCTTCTGATGGATAACCTGAAAAAGAGAGTGCATATCCGCACACCTCAGAGAGGTGACGGCGTGGCTCTGGTGCAGCTTGCCAACAAGAATGCAAAGGAAGAGGTCGAACGCATTACCACAAAAGAAGAGCGAAATGCGGGTACATTGCTTCTGTTGCAGGAACTTCTGGATTTAAGCGAAAAACCCAAGCGGATGGAATCTTACGATATTTCCAATACCGCGGGTACAGACATTGTTGCGTCTATGGTTGTTTTTTCTGATGGAAAGCCCTTGAAACGGGACTACCGTCATTTTAAACTGCAGGGCCTTGCCGGTCAGGATGACTATGGGTCTATGGCGCAGGTTCTGACCAGAAGATTTACGCATTATCTGAACAAAGATAAGGGCTTCGAGGAAACACCGGATCTTCTGTTGATCGATGGCGGCATTACCCATGCCAGAACCGCCGTAGAAGCCCTCAGACAGCTTGGTCTGCAGCTTCCTGTGTTCGGCATGGTCAAGGATCATCGCCATCGTACGCGAGCGCTGGTGACCCCTGAAGGGCTGGAGATCGGCATACAGGCACATCCTTCTGTTTTTGCACTCATTGGACAGATACAGGAGGAAACCCACCGTTTTGCCATTGAGTACCACCGAAAACTTCGCAGTAAACGGCTGCAGGAATCTGTGCTGGATGAAATCCCGGGTATCGGTCCTGTGAAAAAGAAAGTGCTTCTTTCGAAATTTAAATCTGTGAGTGCGGTAAAGAAAGCTGCGGTGGAGGAACTTTCGAGAGTTATAGGAGAGGCAGCTGCGAAGTCGGTCTATGGATATTTCCGTCAAGGAGAGGAAACATGAGAGTCATTACCGGAAAAGCAAGAGGTGTGCGGCTGAAGACCCCGAAAGGGGAAAAGACCAGACCCACTGCCGATCGTGTGAAAGAAGCTGTTTTTTCTATCATTCAGTTTGAGGTGGAGAACAGCCGCTTTTTGGATTTGTTTGCCGGCACCGGTCAGATGGGTATTGAGGCGTTGAGCAGAGGCGCCCGTCGCGCAGTGTTCGTGGATGAGTGGAAAGATGCCTGTCAGCTGGTAAAAGAAAATCTTCGGTTATCCGGATTGTCCCAGCAGGCTGAAGTGGTGCAGGGCAGTTATATGTCCTATCTGGAAAGATGCCGGGAACAGTTCGATATTATCTTCTTAGACCCGCCTTATGCAGAGATTTTTCTGGAAAATACCCTAAATAAAATATCAGAAATTGACATTCTAGCAGACAGTGGTATAATAATCTGTGAAAGACCTGCAGAAAAGCAGTTGGATCTGGAGATTCCGGGTCTGAATCGGTGTAAAGATTACCGTTACGGTAAAACCTGGATCACCGTATTCCGAAAGGAAACAAACTGATTATGGGAATTGCCATATACCCCGGCAGCTTTGATCCTGTCACCAAGGGTCATTTGAATATCATCGAACGTGCTGCCAAAAGTTTTGATAAAGTAATCGTCTGTGTGATGGTCAATGTAGATAAGAATCCCATGTTCTCGTTGGAGGAACGGGTGGATATGCTCCGTCGCGTGACTAAGCATCTGGGGAATGTGGAAGTGGATCATTCCGATATGCTTCTGGCGGAGTATGCCAGAAAAAAGGATGCCCATGTGATTGTGAAAGGTCTGCGTGCGGTATCGGATTTTGAACGGGAATTTCAGATGGCGATTATCAATCACAAGTTGAACCCTGGTCTGGATACTATGTTCCTGACAGCGGAACATCAGTTTATGTATCTGAGTTCCAGTGCTGTGAAGGAAATGGGTAAATATCAGGTGGATCTGTCTGATTTCCTCCCTGAGGAGATCATTCCGGATTTCAATGCGCGAATTAATGAAAATAATTAAGGGAGGAACCTTAACATGGCAAATAATATTGAAGAAATCATCTCCGCGTTGTATGAAATGGTGCAGGATGCATGGAGCCTGCCTCTGGGTGCAGAAAAGTGCGTTCTGGAGCGTGACAAGGTTCTGGATCTGCTGGATGAAATCAGCAATCAGCTGCCCGGCGAACTGAAGCAGGCCAAGACCATTGTGGAATCCCGCAATGAAGTGATCACCAATGCCAAGCGTGAAGCAGAGAGCATCCTGAAGCAGGCTGAGCAGCGTGCACAGCAGCTGATGTCTAAGGAAGAAGTGTATCTTCTGGCTGAGAAGGAAGCTGAGGATATGATCGCAAAGGCGCAGGCTAAGATCAAGGAGCTGAAGCAGGCTACCAACGAGTATGTGGATGATGCTTTGCGCCGTACGGAAGATTCCATCGTCAATGCACTGAATGATGTTAAGGCAACCCGTTCTTCTTTTATGGCTTTAACCGGCAATCAGCCTAAGATGGAGTCCCCCATTATTGAGGATATCTGATTGACAAATTGACTTTTGTCGAGTATCATCTAAAAGTGTGAACGCGAAGAAGAGGAGTAGTATGCCCAGGCGCAGGAAAGAGAGAAGGCGGTCGGTGCGAGCCTTTCTGCAAGCGGGTTGAAGTCGCCTTGGAGCGGCCGACTGAAATACCAGTAAGTCGGACGGGTCCTCCCGATACAGAGGATTGAGTGCCCACTGCGTGGGAATTCAGGTGGTACCACGGAGAAATTCCGCCCTGAGCATTGCTCAGGGCGTTTTCTATTTTTACATGGAATTAGGAGTGAATCATATGGCAAAAGAACTGCCGAAGGTCTATGACCCTAAGGTCGTAGAAGATGGAATCTATAAGATGTGGATGGATAACGGCTGCTTTAAGGCAGAACCCAATCCCGACAAAAAGCCTTTCTCGATCGTTATGCCTCCTCCCAATGTTACTGGTCAGCTGCACATGGGTCATGCGCTGGATGCAACTCTGCAGGATATTCTGACCCGTTTCAAGCGGATGCAGGGCTATGAAGCTCTGTGGCTGCCCGGCACAGACCATGCCGGTATTGCTACCCAGATCAAGGTGGAAGAGAACCTTCGCCTGGAAGAAGGTCTGACCCGTTATGATCTGGGCCGTGAAAAGTTCCTGGATCGTGTCTGGGACTGGAAGAATAAGTACGGCGACCGCATTGTCAAGCAGCAGATGAAGCTGGGCGCTTCCTGTGACTGGGATCGCAGCCGTTTTACCATGGACGAAGGCTGCTCCAAGGCTGTCCGTGAAACTTTCTGTGAACTGTATGACAAGGGTTTGATCTATAAGGGCAGCCGTATTATCAACTGGTGTCCTAACTGTCTGACAGCTCTGTCTGATGCCGAGGTCGAATATGCCGATAAGCCCGGCAATCTGTGGCATATGCGGTATCCTCTGACTGACGGTTCCGGCCGTTATCTGGTGGTTGCCACCACCCGTCCTGAAACCATGATGGGTGATACCGGTGTTGCGGTCAACCCTGCCGATGAACGCTATAAGGATCTGGTGGGCAAGACCTGCATGCTGCCCATTATGAATCGTGAGATTCCCATCGTTGCCGATGAGTATGTCGAAATGGACTTCGGTACCGGCTGCGTGAAGATGACGCCTGCACATGACCCCAACGACTTCGAAGTTGGTCTGCGCCATAATCTGGATAGCATCCGTGTGCTGAACGATGACGGTACTGTCAATGAAAACGGCGGTAAGTTCGAGGGCATGGATCGTTATGCCTGCCGTAAGGCTGTTGTGGAAGAACTGGAAGCGCTGGGTCTGATGGAAAAGATTGAGCCCTATTCCCATAATGTCGGCACTTGCTACCGTTGCCACAATGATGTGGAGCCTCTGATCTCTGCCCAGTGGTTTGTGAAGATGGAGCCTCTGGCTAAGGCTGCCATTGATGTGGTCAAGGACGGGCGGATCAAGTTTGTTCCCGAGCGGTTCACCAAGACCTATACCAACTGGATGGAAAATGTCCACGACTGGTGCATTTCCCGTCAGCTTTGGTGGGGTCATCAGATTCCTGCCTGGTACTGCGAGGACTGCGACCATATCAATGTTTCCCGTGAAGATCCCACTTGCTGCGCCAAGTGCGGCAGCGCAAAGCTGACCCGTGAAGAGGATGTTCTGGATACCTGGTTCTCCTCTGCGCTGTGGCCTTTCTCCACGCTTGGTTGGCCTGAAAATACCAAGGAACTGGACTACTGGTATCCCACCAGTGTCATGGTTACCGGTTATGATATCATCTTCTTCTGGGTTGCCCGTATGATCTTCTCCGGTATGGAACAGATGAAGAAAGAACCCTTCCATACTGTGTTTATCCACGGTCTTGTCCGTGATGACAAGGGTCGGAAGATGTCCAAATCTCTGGGCAACGGCATTGATCCTCTGGAAATGGCAGAAAAGTACGGTGCTGACGCACTGCGCTTCAATCTGATCACCGGCAACAGCCCCGGCAACGACATGCGTTTTTATGTGGAAAAGTGCGAAGCCATGCGTAACTTTGCCAATAAAATCTGGAACGCAAGCCGTTATGTCATGATGAACATGACCATCGCGGAGAATAAACTGCCTGATGCTTCCAAATTGGAAATTGAGGATAAGTGGATTCTCTCCAAGCTGAACAAGCTGGTCAAGGAAGTTACCGAAAATTTGGATAACTACGAACTGGGTGTCGCTTCTGCTAAGGTTTATGATTTTATCTGGGACAACTACTGCGACTGGTACATTGAACTGACCAAGTCCCGCCTGTACTCCGAGGATGAAGAGAGCAAACTGGTGGCACAGCAGACGCTGGTCTATGTTCTGGATCAGTTCCTGCGCCTGCTGCATCCCTTTATGCCTTTCATCACGGAAGAAATCTGGCAGGCTATTCCTCATGAGGGCGAGTACCTCATGAAGGCCCAGTGGCCTGAGTATTCTGACGCACTGAACTTCCCGGCGGAAGAAGCTGCTATGGAAAGTGTCATGAATGCTATCCGCGCTGTCCGTAACCGCCGTGCAGATCTGAATGTGCCGCCCTCCAGAAAGTCCTCTCTGTATATCGTGACCGAAAAGGCTGATATCTTCACCAAGGGTGAGGGCTTCATCACCAAGTTGGCCTATGCAAACGAACTGATCGTTTGCGCACAGGCTCCGGAAGGACATGCAGACATGGTTTCTGCTGTTACAGCAGATGCTGCCATGTATATGCCCATGAACGAACTGGTTGACATGGAAAAGGAACTGGCTCGTCTGGCGAAGGAGATCGAAAAGGCTGAGAAGAACATTTCTGGTCTGAAAAGCAAGCTGAGCAACGAGAATTTTGTTGCCCGTGCACCGGAGAATGTGGTCGCTATGGAACGGGAAAAGCTGGAAAAGGCAGAAGGCCTGCTGCAGCAGCTGAAAGAAAGCGAAGCCCGGCTGAAAAAGTAAGACAGGCTCAGTCTTTCGACAAAAAAGAAATAGCATATCTTCTATAATAGACACGCACAGAATTCTGTGCGTGTCTATTTTTGCATAAGAGGAGGAATTGCTGTGCAATTAACCAGTTTCCTGCAGGAAAAGCAGTTGACCATTGCGCTGAGTGGTGAGATTGACCATCACAGTGCTAAAAATGCGCTGCATAATATTGCGGATAAGATCAATCAGTATATGCCTATGCTGTGTATATTGGATTTTAAGGGGATTACGTTTATGGATTCCAGCGGTATTGCGATTGTGATACATACCTATCGCCGGATGAAAGAACTGGGTGGAAAATTGAAGTTGAAGAATTTGTCCCAACAGCCATGGCGCGTCCTGCATGCTTCCGGTGTGGATCGGATCGTAGAAACGGAAAGGAGAGAAGAAACTTATGAAGTGTGAAAATCAGATGGTACTGGAGTTTCCCAGCAAGTCGGTCAATGAAGGCTTTGCCAGAAGCGCCGTCGCCTGTTTTGCCGCCCAAATGGATCCGACACTGGATGAGTTAGGGGATATTAAAACGGCTGTTTCTGAAGCGGTTACGAACTGTATTGTCCATGCTTATCCGGATGCAATTGGTAAAATTACAGTCCGATGCCGTATTCTGCAGGATAATGTTCTGGATATTGTCATTAAGGACAAGGGTGCGGGTATCGAAGATATTGAACAGGCCAGAACACCTATGTATACAACCGGTGGAGAAGAGCGCAGTGGTATGGGTTTTACCATAATGGAAAGCTTTATGACCCAGTTAAAAGTCAGTTCTCAAAAGGGGAAGGGTACAACTGTACATATGAAACGCAAAATCATGAAACGCGGAGGTAGAACTTGACTGCCGAAGCTGGTGTGCTGCAGCTGGCGCAAACGGGTGATAAAGAAGCGAGAGAACAGCTGATTCTTGAAAATTCCGGTCTGGTCTGGTCGGTCGCAAAGCGATACATGGGGCGTGGTGTTGATTCGGAGGATTTGTATCAACTTGGCTGTCTTGGGTTTCTCAAGGCCATTGACGGGTTTGATCCGGAATTTGGGACACAGTTTTCTACCTACGCTGTGCCAAAGATTGCCGGTGAGATCCGCCGTTTTCTCCGGGATGATGGTGTGATAAAGGTCAGCAGAAGCATCAAGGAACGGTCTGCATCCATTAAAATGGCTCGACAGAGATTAACAGGAGAGTTGAACCGGGAACCGACATTGTCTGAACTGGCAGAGGAATTGAATTTAACAGTGGAAGAAATCGCTGAAGCCGAAACTGCGACCTCTCACACGGAATCGATTCAAAAAGAAAATGGGTCAGATGGATTTAGTCTGGAAAGCGTTCTTACCGACGGCTCGATGGAAGAACAACTGGTTGAACATATTGCCTTGAAAGAGGCTGTATCTAAACTGCCCCAGCGGGAGCGGACAGTCATTGATCTGCGATACTACCGAGGTCTGACACAGGATAAGACAGCGAAAATACTCGGTGTTTCGCAGGTTCAGGTAAGTCGGATCGAGAAAAAAGCGCTGCAGCAGCTTCGTGGGATTTTATAGCGAAAATAGGATGACAAATCCACAAAAAAATAGTAAAATAAACTCATCAAGATAGATGGGTGACTCTATGAATCAGAATTTTGAGCAGCGGTTTTTGGCTGCCCGACGTGAGATTGTTCGGCGCCGGTTTGAATATTTGAACGAAATGCAACAAGAGGCTGTCCTCACAACGCAGGGGCCTCTGCTTTTGCTTGCCGGTGCAGGCAGCGGTAAAACGACTGTGCTGATCAACCGGATCGCAAATCTGATCCGTTTTGGTGCAGCATCGGATTCCTGCGAAATTCCTGCCTTTGTGTCGGAGGATGATGTGGAATACATGGAGTATTACCTCCGAGAAGGTAATGATGAATTGCGGACCTATGCGGAACAGCTTTGTGTGTATGAACCGGCTGTTCCATGGGGGATCATTGCCATCACCTTTACCAACAAGGCTGCCAATGAACTGAAGGACCGCCTGGAAACCATGTTGGGTGAAGCAGCCCGTGCTGTGTGGGCAATGACCTTCCACTCTGCCTGCTGTCGGATTCTTCGCCGAGATATCGACCGGCTCGGATACTCCAGCAGCTTTACGATCTACGATATGGCAGATGCGGAGCGGGTTATGAAGGATGTCATCAAAGATATGAATCTGGATGAAAAGACCTTCTCGCCCAAATTGTTCCTGTCTTTGATCAGCCGTGCAAAGGATCAGATGCAGACACCGGAAGAATTTGAGTGTGTAGCAGCAAACTCCGGTGATTTCCGTATGGAAAAAGCTGCTGCAGCCTATGCTGAGTATCAAAAACGACTGAAAGATGCGAATGCTCTGGATTTTGATGATATTATCCTGTTAACTGTACGGTTGCTGCAGGAAAATGAGGATGTACGAACTTACTATCAGCGAAAGTTTAAATATGTTCTGATTGATGAGTATCAGGATACCAACCACCTGCAGTATTTGCTGGCTTCTCTGCTGGCTGGAGGATATGAAAACATTTGTGTTGTCGGTGATGACGATCAGAGTATTTACAAATTCCGCGGTGCGACCATTGAGAATATTTTGAATTTTGAAAAGCAGTACCGTGGAGCACGCCTGATCCGTCTGGAGCAGAATTACCGATCAACACAATCCATCCTTAATGCGGCAAATGCTGTCATTTCCCATAACAGCGGTAGAAAGGGAAAAACACTCTGGACGAAGAATGGCAGCGGCGATAAAATTATCCTCTATGAAGCTGCCAATGAGTCTGACGAGGCGCATTTTGTGTCGACCCGGATCTTTAAATTGGCAAAAGAGGGGAATTATAAGGATGTTGCGGTTCTCTACCGCACCAATGCGCAGTCCAATGCTTTGGAATATGCGTTCAAGAGAAATGGCATCCCATACAGAATCATTGGCGGCACTCGCTTCTTTGATCGGGCGGAAGTGAAGGATATGCTGGCATATCTTTGTGTGATCAATAATCGTGCAGATGATCTGCGCCTTCGCCGGATCATCAACAATCCGCCTCGTGGAATTGGCGCCAAGACCCTCGAAATGGCTGCCAGACAGGCGGCGGCTGAACAGGTCTGTCTGTACTCGGTTATTGCAGATGCCGCCTCCTACGGCCCTCTGGAAAAGGCTGCGAAGAAGCTGGGGGTATTCTCTGATCTGATCGAGGAATGTGCCGGCCTTCTCGATACCATGGAGCTGCCGGAGTTCTACGATGCGCTTCTGGTCCGGTCCGGATATCTGGCAATGCTGGAAGAAAAAAACGATACAGAGAGCAGAACGAGAGCGGAGAACGTACGGGAATTGCGATCCAGTATTATCAGCTATATGGAGAATACGGACGAGCCTTCCTTAAATGGATTCCTGGAAGAGATTGCACTGTATACGGATATTGAACAGTATGATGCTGAGGCGGAAGCTGTGGTTATGATGACCATGCACAGTGCCAAGGGTCTGGAATTCGATCATGTCTGTCTGGTCGGTCTGGAATATGGCCTGTTTCCCAGTTCCAGAAGTATGCTCAGTGCGGAGGATATTGAGGAAGAACGGCGTCTTTGCTATGTGGCAATTACCAGAGCAAAGCGAACCCTTGCCATCTCTTATGCCCGCCAGCGTATGTTGTATGGACAGACGAATATGGGCAGACCTTCTCAGTTCCTGAAGGAGCTGCCGAAGGAGTGCCTGGACGAGCGGTTGCTGCCAAAGCCCAGAGAGCAATTGCCTGCATATGTGCCGCAGAGAGCGAGTATATACGGAGATTTTGACGCATATATTCCGCAGACACCTTATCGGGAGCGAAAAAAGACCTATGCCACTGTTGCATCCACTGCAAAAAAGTCCGCGGTCAATTTCCAGAAAGGTGATATGGTTCGCCACAATGCATTTGGTAAGGGTATGGTGCTGACGGTACTGCCCATGGGCAACGATGCGCTTTTGGAGATTGCCTTTGATGAGATCGGCACAAAGAAACTTATGGCCAATACGGCAGGCGCGCATATGACAAAACTGTAAATTCCGGATCGTTCCAGCATATATCTCCTAAGAGTGGAGGTGTACTATGGGTCGAAAACGGAATAATCGATGGAGCGCAGTTCTTGTGCTATTCGCGATATTACTTGTTTTATTTGTGCTGTTCCTTCGCTTGGGTATAGCTCCCATGGTGGAAGAATTGGCAAAAATGCGCGTTGAGAACCGTGCATCCTATATCATAAACGAGGCAATTGAAGCGCAATTGCGCTCTGATGATATTGATTACGATAACATTGTATATCTGGAAAAGGATGTCAACGGGAAGATTACAGCACTTAAGACCAACATCAATGAGATTAATCGTCTGAAAACGCAGATTTTATCTGTGATTGACACTATGCTGCTGGATCTGGATGTGAATGAAGTGGGCTTGCCTATTGGCAGTCTGATACTGCCGGAATTATTCTCCGGCTCCGGACCGAAGCTGCCCGTCAAAGTGCTTTCCATCAGTGCCTCTGATGCGGATTTCAGAAATGATTTTTCTGAGGCTGGGATCAACCAGACCTCTCATCGGATTATGATGGATGTGACCATAACCATGACTGTTCTCACACCGGTGGGAACGGAGAGTGTAACGGTAACTTCCGGTGTTGTTGTGGCCGAAACTGTGATTGTTGGAAATGTGCCAAACAGTTATGTGAATGTACGTCCGGCTCAGAC
>JAZNFJ010000023.1:0-20931 GCA_045589035.1 Candidatus Avilachnospira sp.
GTCAGGTAGAACATGTTGTCGGCTTCAGCTTCCACGGAGGTAGCAACGCCGGGAGCGGAAGTGACGGAGCCCAGGAAGATCTGCATGCCCCAGTCCTTCAGGGTGTTGTATGCGTTGACGGACTTCTCAGCATCGTGAGCATCGTCTTCATACTTCAGTTCGAACTGAATGTCGCCCAGAGCATTGATCTCTGCAACAGCGATCTCAGCACCGTTCTTAGCAGCATTGCCGTAGATAGCAGCGCCGCCGGTCAGGGGGCCAACGCCGCCCAGCTTATAAGCATCAGCAGTTTCAGCGGGAGCCTTTTCTGCGCCGCAAGCGATCAGGCCAAAAGCCATGACCAGAGCCAGCAGCAAACAAACGATCTTTTTCATTTTCTTTACCTCATTTTCCATTTGGTTTTATTTTCAGCCTGGCGGCTCAAAATACAAAAAAGCGGCTTTGCCGGTTTTGGCAAAGCCGTTAACTTATCACCCCACCACATTTGCAGCGGGAACTAAGTTCAGCTTTGCCTTACGGCATAATAATTCGTACACCCAAACGCAAAAACGACACTACCGCAACGGCAGTGTCGTAAAAAGGCAGGGCAGCACCGCAGGACATGGCAGACTGACAGACCGGTGCAAACCGTGCATCGGCAGTCCAATTCATCTGCTTCATGGTGAACATCACGGTTGCTCCTTTCTGCAATCTTTCGATTTATTCTGCTAAAGAATTATATGTCCTTAGTCTACTCTCTGGGCAGAAAAAAGTCAATTATCAAATGTTGCAAAAAGATCCTGTCCTCGCATTGGTTTTTGTAGACTATTCACAAAAGATAGGTAAAATCCTCTTACACTTACTTATTCTCGGGGCAAAAAGCCTTCAAAAATGCAGATTCCGCCCAAGCGGATGGCTTCATCCATTCCTTTCTGGTTACGAATGGTCCAGTATACGATCCGGGCTTTTTGCACATCCCTGCAAAAACGAAGAGCTACATCCTTCCGATCAAAGAATCCATAGGCAACAAAGTCGGGATATCCCATGCAGTTTATCCACAGCTTGGACAGCAGAAACTTTTTCCAGAAGGAAAGCTTGGTTTTCTTGTTCTTCAGGAAGTTATAGGACAGCTGCCCACGACAGATATCCGGTCTGTTTTTCCGGAACCAGCGAACCACTCGAGGGTCGAACGATTCGATACAGAAATCTCCTTCATAGGCATCCAGCCGCTTTGCTACTGCCGCAGACAGGGCATCGTGATTGCCCCTTTCGGCTTTTAGTTCCACGATCAATGGCGTTTTTCCGCAAAACAGTTCCAGAACTTCTTCCAGAAGGGGAATGGATTCGCCATTATTTAATGTATAGGAAGACAGTTCTTCCCTGGTCAGGTCTTCGACGCAAACATCGGCACCGGCTGTACGTTTGAGGCTACTGTCGTGGATGACCGCCAGATTGCCATCCTTCATCAGATGGACATCCAGCTCCGCGCCAAAGCCGCGCTCCACAGCGGCACGGAAGGCAGCCATGGAATTTTCTGTTCTTTCCTCATTGTGGAAGCCCCGGTGGGCATAGTGATATTGGCTCAGGACACTCCATGCCTTATGTCCGTTTCTGCAAAACATAAATTCAATCCTCCACATCAAAGGCTTCCAGACCTTTTTTCGCAATGGTTTTACTGTCACCATGGCGGACAAAGTACATGGTCACAAAGCTCAGGCCTACAAACACCGCCGCATAGGGGAACAATGTCCAGTAGCCTACGTTCCGCAGGAGCGTACCGGCCAGAATGGGTGTGATGACCTGCGCACTCATGGAAAAGGTGTAGTAATAGCCGGTGAATTTGCCGATATCGCTGCCCCGGCACATCTCCACCACCATGGGCAGGCTGTTGACATTGATAGCTGCCCACGCAAGACCCACCAGCGCAAAGACCGCAAACATGACGAAATTGATGCCGTCAAAGGTATGGGTCAGCACATAGCCGAGAGCAAAGCAAAGTGTCAGCAGGCAGATACCGCACTGGATGGTGCGTTTTCTGCCGATCTTCCCTGCCAGTACGCCGATAGGGATATAGGAAATGATGGCACCGCCGGTGGCGATCATCAGACAGGTGGAGGCACCGCCCAGACCCTGCCCCATGACTTCGCCGATATAGACGGTGAACCAGGTGGTCACACCGTTATAACCCACGAACCACAGGCAGATGGAAGCCAGCAGGAAGCCTAGACTTCTCTTGACCTCTTTGGGCAGGACTTCCCTGCCGCTGCCGTTATCTTCCGCCAGATTTTCTTCTGGATGAGCCGCTTCATAGGCAGCATTTTCCGCAGCCAGCTTCGGCTCCCGGACGGTCAGCAGCAAAACTGCCACTGCAAAGGCCATAAGACCGGAAACGATCATGAACAGAGGCTGATAGTCCACATGCGCAAGGCCTGCGATCTTGGAGTTGGGGTACAGCACTGCCGCCACCAGCAGATAGATAATACCACCCACAGCGCCCATGAGATTGATGATAGCATTGGCTTTGGAACGCAGGGGCTTGGGCGTCACATCGGGCATCAGTGCCACTGCAGGAGAGCGGTAAGTACCCATGGCCACCAGAATCAGGCCCAGAACCACCACGAAAACGACCTGTTTCCACGGTGCAGGCGCTGCCGCAAAGCTGTTGTCCAGCAGAGGCAGCAGGTTCATCAGCAGCACCGCACAGGCAGTGCCAAAGAGAATATAAGGTGTCCGCTTGCCCAGTCTGGTGTTGGTTTTATCGGAAAGAGAACCGAAAAACGGCAGCAAAAACAGGGCGAGAATATTATCTGCCGCCATAATGGCACCGGACAGTGTCTCGTTGAGATGGAAGGTCTCCGTCAGAATCTTCGGCACAACACCGTCGTACATCTGCCAGAAGGCACAGATGGACAGGAAGGCCAGACCCACCAGAATGGTCCGTTTGCTGTTGAGCTTCATTATTTTCCCTCCATTGCATTGAGCATGGCGCGGATGTTGTCAAAAATCATGGCAGGCTGGGCATCACTGGTCTTCAGATCCTCCATGGTGCCCTCGCCGGAAAGGACGAAAGCCGTATCGATACCCGCATTGACACCACAGGCGATATCCGTGTACAGGCGGTCGCCGACCATAATGGTCTGCTCCTTGGAAAAGCCAAATTTTTCCATAGCAAGCAGGGCCATCTCCGGACGGGGCTTTCCGATAAACCGGGGTTTACGGCCGGTGGCGGTTTCCAGCATTCTGCACACACTGCCGCAGTCCGGCACGGAACCGTACCATGTGGGGCAGACCCAGTCGGGATTGGTGGCAATAAAAGGAATACCTCTGTTCAGGAGAATACAGCTGTCCTCCAGCTTCTGGAAGGTCAGTTCCCGGTCAAAACCGTGCACCAGCACTTCCACATCATCGGAGAGCTTGTCCGTCACAGCGATGCCGTTGTCTGCCAGCTGTTTGCGGAAAGTCTTGGTGCCGGAGGCATAGCAAAGCTGACCGGGGTGGTTCTGCTGCAGATATAATATCGTAGCATCCACAGAAGTCAGAAAATCCTCCGCCGTGGCTTCGATGCCAAGCCGTGCCATTTTTTCCACATAGGCATCCACACCCCGGGAGGAATTGTTGGTCAGAAACAGGTATCTGCCGCCAATTTCCTTCACATGGTTCAGAAAATCAATGGTACCATCAAACAATTCCTCATCCAGATAGATGGTGCCGTCCATATCCAGCAGGAACAATCTTTTCTCTTTCAGGCTCATGTCACGCCCTCCTTGGGATTTGATGTACAGTATAACAGATTATTTTCCTTTTTGCATCCTGTTTGACAGATTTTCTTTCCTATTCTATAATAAATCTATCTTTTCAACAGAGGTTTCCTATGCTTGATTTATTTTTGCAGCTGCCGAAGCTGCTTTTGCCGTGGTACGAACGGAATAAGCGGGATCTGCCATGGCGGCAGGACCGGGAGCCGTATCATGTCTGGCTTTCGGAGATCATGCTCCAGCAGACCAGAGTGGAAGCTGTCAAAGGCTACTATGCCCGGTTTCTGAAACGGCTTCCCACCGTCCGGGATCTGGCGGAAGCCGATCCGGAAGAACTGAATAAGCTATGGGAAGGTCTTGGCTATTACAGCCGGGTGCGAAATCTCCAGAAAGCCGCCAAACAGATCATGGAACTGGGCGGTTTTCCCACAGAACACAGGGAAATTTTGAAACTTTCCGGCATCGGTGACTATACCGCCGGCGCTATTGGCTCCATCTGCTTTGAGCTGCCCACACCGGCAGTGGACGGCAATGTGCTCCGGGTCTGTTCCCGGCTGACAGCTGACCCTTCCCCTATCGACAAGCCCCAGACCAAGAAAGATCTGACCGCTGCATTGGCAAAAGTCTACCCGGAAGGTCACTGCGGTGACTTTACCCAGGCATTGATGGAACTGGGAGCCACGGTCTGTGTTCCCAATGGCGCGCCCAGATGTGAAAGCTGCCCGCTTGCGGGTATTTGTCTGGCAAAGCGGGATGGTTTGGCGGAAGAATTACCGATAAAATCCCCCAAAAAGCCCAGAAAAGAAGAAAACATGACCGTTTTTATTCTGGAGTGTTCTGACAAATTCGCTTTGAACAAGCGTTCGGACAAGGGTCTTCTGGCAGGGCTGTGGGAATTCCCCCATGTATCCGGGACTTTGGATTCTGAGGCCGCCCTCTCCCAGTTGGAAATCTGGGGCATCCGTCCGGAGGAAGTGCTCCGCTCTTCCGACAAAATCCACATTTTTACCCACATTCAATGGAATATGCGTGGCTGGTACATCCGCTGCGCCAATACCTCTGACCGCTTTACATGGGCTGCAGAAACAGAACTGGATGATATCTATGCCCTGCCCACCGCCTTCCGGCAATTCCGGCTGAAAGAATAAAAAAGTGTGCATCTTTCGATGCACACTTTTTTATTGTATGGATTAGTCTTCCTCGTTCTTCTTGGCATCCTCGATGATCTTTGCCTGGTTCATCTGAGGAACTTCCTCGTAGCGGACAAAGTTCATGGAGTAGGAGCCACGACCCTGGGTCATGGAACGCAGGTCGATGGCGTAGGAGGACATTTCGCCCATGGGAACTTCGGCTTCCACAACCTGCAGACCGTCATCGGTGGGGTTCATGCCCAGCACACGGCCGCGGCGCTTGTTCAGGTCACCGATGATATCGCCCATGTTGCTTTCGGGGATGTAAACCTTCAGCTCGGCGATGGGCTCCAGCAGAGTGGGACCAGCGGTGGGGATACCTTCCTTATAAGCGATACCGGCAGCAGTCTGGAATGCCATATCGGAGGAGTCAACGGGATGGTAGGAACCGAAGAACAGAGTAGCCTTCAGGAACACCATGGGATAACCGGCCAGAACGCCCTTGCCGATGCAGTTGCGCAGACCCTTTTCAACAGAGGGGATGAAGTTCTTGGGCACGCAGCCGCCGACGGTTTCATCAGCGAAGATCATTTCTTCAGTCTCGGACTGAGGCTCGAAGCGGATATGAACATCACCGAACTGACCGTGACCACCGGACTGCTTCTTATGACGGCCGTGGATCTCGACTCTCTTCTTGATGGTTTCGCGGTAAGCGATCTTGGCGGGACGCAGCTCAGCTTCGACCTTGAACTTGGCAGCCAGCTTGGAGCAGATAACACCCAGATGGATGTCGCCAACACCGGCGATGACCATTTCCTTGGTTTCGGTATCGGTACCGTAGGTGAAGGAGCAGTCTTCTTCGTTCAGCTTGGTCAGACCGGCAGCGATCTTATCTTCCTGGCCCTTGACCTTGGCATAGATAGCCATCTTGTAGCAGGGCTCATCATACTCCATACCCTTGATGGCGGGAGTCTTGCCTGCCAGACCCAGCGTATCACCGGTCTTGACGGTACCCAGCTTGGTGGCAACACCGATATCGCCGGCGGCAATCTTGGAAGCCTTGGTCATATTCTTGCCCTTGGCAAAGAAGATGTTGCTCAGCTTTTCAGCAGCGCCGGTACGGGCATTGACAACGGACATACCTTCGGTGATTTCACCGGAAACGACCTTGAAGAAGGAGTTCTTGCCGAACTGGTCAGCAGTGGTCTTGTAAACGAATGCCACGGGGCTGCCTGCGGGATCCAGCTTGACTTCGCCTTCTTCGGCTTCCATAGCCAGGCCTTCCAGAGGATTGGGGCAGAACTTAACCAGATACTCCATGACGCGCTTGCTGCCGTAACCGGCCAGAGCAGAGCCTGCGAACACGGGAGTGATGGAACGCTGCAGCATGCCGTCCTTGACACCCTGAATCAGTTCTTCCTGAGTGAAGGGTTCTTCCATAAAGAACTTGTCCATCAGTTCTTCGCTGGTTTCGGCAACCTGCTCGGACAGCGCAGCCAGATATTCTTCCAGATGGGCTTCTGCTTCGGCAGTCAGAGCCATGTTGTTGCCCTGGGTATCTCTTGCGGTCTTGCTCAGCAGATCCACCAGACCAACGCACTTTTCACCCTGCATAATGGGGAACTGCATAGGAACGACGGAGTTGCCGAACTGGGCGCGGAGATCGTCCACGACCTTGAAGTAGTTGGCATGGTCTTCATCCATCTTGGAGATGTAGAACATGGCGGGCTTGCCGCAGTTCTTCAGAGCCTTCCAGGCCTTCTCAGTACCAACAGCGACACCGCTCTTGGCGGTCAGAACGATGATGCCGGCATCGGCAACACGCAAAGACTGCACAACTTCACCGGCAAAATCGAAAACGCCGGGGTTGTCCAGCAGATTGATCTTGCAGCCTTCAAATTCAATAGGAATCAGAGAGGTAGAAATAGAATTCTGCCGCTTGATTTCTTCGGGATCAAAGTCAGACACGGTGTTGCCGTCGGCAATGGAGCCCAGACGGTCGGTACCGTTGGTCATAAACAGCATATCCTCAGCCAGCATGGTCTTGCCGTCGCCGCCATGTCCCAGCAGAGCAATGTTACGAATGTTCTTTGCAGTGTAGCTCATAAAGTTTTGTACTCCTTTCTTCGGGTCTGTGAAAAACGCCTCGACCCGGTCAGGCAGCCTTTTACCGCCTAACTCTTTACATTATAAAACAAACAAGGTTCGATTGCAATTACATCTGTACTCAGAGTGTAATTTTTGTAAATATAGTAGAATTACCGGTGTGTTTTTTATTAGCTTTTCCCAACAAGACCTGTAATCAGCAGGCTGGGGAGCAGCCAAAGGACTTGATAAAGAAGCAAATTGAACGCAGAAGCAGCCTCAACCGCACCCAGATAGGTCAGCAGGAACATCAGTCCCATCCCCATCAGACCGGCCAGGATTGCCAGAAGCACCGCTCTGTGGACAATTTTGCGCAGCTGCCGTCCACCTGCTACCGCAAAGGCAAATCCGGCAAAGCTGTCCCTTGCCATCAGCGCTCCCTGCCGTCCGTTGGCACCGGCCTCCGGTGCGGACAGGACAGTCCGTTCTGCCGCCATGGGGAATTCCATCCGCTCCGCAGGGACTTTATACCGCTTTTTCACCAAACCCGGTGTGATCATAAAATCCCGGGTTGCCAGAATGGGAGTCAGTCCGTTACTGCGCAGTACCTGATGCAATCCCGATTTGGCAGCAGGTGCGGCACTGTAAGTCAATGCAAACACACCCACCATTTCCCGGTTCACAGAGATATAGACTGCTGACTGGACTCTCGTTCCCTCGGGAATCTCAATTCCCATCAGACGCATAAATGCCAGCGAACCCAGCAGAACCACATCGCCCCGTATCTCCGCGCCCAGACCGCCGCCTTCGTACTGGCGGAACATATCTACAGTATAGTGCTGCCCATTTTCCTCCTTCATCAGACCTTCAAACAGGGGCAGCAGACCGCTTCCAGCAGCCTGTACAACAGCCGTGGCATAACCCACCACCTGCCGGGTGGACATTTCCGTAAACATTTTCATGCCGTTCAGAGAAATATAATCCGCCGGGAACAGGTCGCCGTCTTCCATGACAATGCCGCTTTCTCCACTGAGAATTTTGGCACCCCGCCAGCCGCAGATAGCTGCTCCGGCTTTATGGAGCCGGAATGCCAGCAGGCAGAACGGCCTGCAGCAGGCAAGGAAGCATCCGGCAGGCAGCGCGCCGGTCAGAAGACCTGCCCACGCCCACCAGAAACTGCCGCTGCCGGCAAATGCCCCATAGACTGCCAACAGGAATGTGGCAACTGCCGCAAAGGGCACATAGATTCGCATGGTTTTCTGCGCCGCATCGGGAGTTTCCAGCATGGCGGTAAAGTCTTCCAGAGAACCTTCCTGCCGGAAAATGCAGTCCAGATCGTGCCATGCTTTTTCCTCTTTTACCGCTGCCACGGGATTTTCCATGGCAAGGGCCGTTTTCAGTGTACGCCACTTGGCCTTTTTCTCCAAGGAAACCGACCGCAGTGCCACCAGCATGGCCATAGATACAGCACCGCAGAAGGGAACTCTCCCCTCCGGAATGGCAAAAAACGCATCCATGACCACGGCAATCACATTGATTACCAGCAAAGTCATCAGATCAAACCGGAGTTTCAATGCCTGATACACACCCCGGACAAACACATCGGCAGACAGGACACTCTGTCCCAGCAGCAATGCCAGCATCAGAACAGAAAACATGCCTTTTTTGCCGGTCAGATCCAGAAAACCCAGAGAATACTGGCTCAAAATCAGCAAAACCACCTGTGCGCCGAACATCAGTCCGCATGCCGCAGACCGAAGACGCAGTGTGCCGCCCTTGGCATAAGCCGCGCAGGCTTCCTCCGGGGAAGGATAGACCACTTCCGGTTCCTCCCGCCGTATGGCTCTCTGCAGGGCGCGGGCGGCCTTCCGCCGCTGCCGCAGCAGCCGTCTGGTACGGCGAATCTCCCGTTTTTCCGCTCTGCGTTCCTTCCGAAGCTGGGCAGGATCGGGACCTTCCGGTTCCGGCTCCTCCGGCATCTCCACCGGTTCCAGCCGCAGAGGGGCAGGTTCCGGTTCTGCCTCCGGTTCTTCCTGCACGAAAGCAAAATGGATGGTATCACCGGTCAAAGGTGTGGGCTTTGTCTTCGGCACAACCATGGTATCCTCCATAGATACCGCAGTTTCCTCCGGTTCCTGTGTCCAGCCGCCAAACTCCCGCATGATATCTTCCAGATCATACTCCTCCACAGGGGCTTCGTTATTCAATTGCAGTTCCAGCTCCTGTGAATCTTTATTCATAGGTAAACTCCTGTATTATCCGTTTCTCTGCCGCAGGGCTTCATAAAGCAAAATGGAAGCTGCCGCAGAAGCATTCAAAGAGGAAATATGGCCCTTCATGGGAATGCTGACCAGTACATCGCAGCTTTCCTCCACCAGACGGCTCATGCCCTGGCCTTCATTGCCGATGACAATGGCCGTCGCGCCCTTGAAGTCCGCATGGTACAGATCCGTCTTGCTGCCGCCGGCAGCACCGTAGACCCAGATGCCTTGCTTTTTCAGATCGCGGATAGCAGCTGCCATATTGCTGACCCGAGCCACGGGCATATACTCCACCGCACCGGCGGAAGTCTTGGAAACCACAGCCGTCAGGCCCACGCTTCTGCGCTTGGGGATAATGACACCGTGGGCACCGGCGCACTCTGCCGTTCTCATGATCGCACCCAGATTGTGGGGGTCGGTCAGTTCATCGCACAGGATCAGCAGGGGTGCTTCGCCTTTATCGGCGGCGCGCTGCAAAATTTCCTCCACCGTCACATAATTATGGGCAGCCACTTGGGCCATAATACCCTGGTGGGCACCGGTGGGACTCATCATATCCAGTTTTCTGCGGTCGGTGGCAACCACCACAGCACCGGCTTCCTTTGCCTGTGCCGCCAGCCGTGCCAGAGCCTTGTCCGTATCGCCGGAGGCAATAAACACTTTATCGATGGTCCGTCCGCTCTTCAGCGCTTCCGTCACCGCGTTGCGGCCTTCGATCATATCTTCCGCCAGTTCCCGCCGCTCTTCCCGGCGGTCTCGGAAATCCCGTTTGCCGGGACGGTCATTTCTTTTCTCATTCATCATTTTCCACCATCTTTCATTCGATAGCATACCAGATTATAGTATAACAGGAATCCCCTCCGGTTACAAGCCAAAAGCACCAAAATTTCCGATATTTCCCCTTTTCCCCATTCACAGAAAATTTACACGAATTACCCCCGCTCACCTTGTAACTATTTTGATTCTATGGTAGTATTAATTATTATCTGCCATGACGGCATGTTACGATAAAGGAGGCATTCGCCTTGAGTTTTGATCCAAAAAAGAACATCCCGAACAAAAACACTCCCCACGGGGATCCCAATAATGCCAAAAAACCGAAGAATATCATCACTCTGATCATCATTGCCTTGGTGTTTACGGTTATCATCAATCTGGTCCACACGGCCATCACCAATTCCTATCTCCAGAAAATCACCTATTCGGAATTTCTGGGTATTCTAGGCACGGGTCAGGCATCCCAGGTAGAGATTCAGAAAGACCGTTTTCTGATCCTCACCAAGGAAGAAGCCGCAAAGCCCGAAAACAAACAGGTGATCTACTACACCGGACGACTGACCGATTATACCGACGGCAGACTGATTGAAAAGATGACTGCTGTCGGTGTGAAGACCGACGGTCATATTGAGGAGCAGATGAATCCCATTCTGTCCATCCTGATTTCCTGGGTGGCACCGCTTCTGATGTTCTATCTGCTGTTCTCCCTGCTCACCCGTTCCATGGGCAAAAATATGGGCGGCGGTATCGGCGGCATCGGACAGAGCAAGGCCAAGATGTATATGGAAAAGGAAACCGGTGTGACCTTTGCCGATGTGGCAGGTCAGGATGAAGCCAAGGAATCTTTGGTGGAGATCATCGATTTCCTCCACAATCCACAAAAATACACCGCCATCGGTGCAAAACTCCCCAAAGGCGCACTGCTGGTGGGTTCTCCCGGTACCGGCAAGACTCTGCTTGCCAAGGCTGTGGCTGGCGAAGCCAAAGTCCCCTTCTTCTCCATCTCCGGTTCGGATTTCGTGGAGATGTTTGTGGGCGTCGGCGCCAGCCGTGTCCGTGATCTGTTCCAGCAGGCCTCCAAGGTCGCCCCTGCCATTGTGTTCATCGACGAGATCGATGCCATTGGCCGCACCCGCGATTCCAAATTTGGTGGCAACGACGAACGGGAACAGACCCTCAATCAGTTGCTGGCAGAGCTGGACGGCTTTGATTCCGGAAAGGGTGTGGTCATTCTGGCCGCCACCAACCGTCCGGAAATTCTGGATAAAGCTCTGCTCCGACCCGGCCGTTTTGACCGCCGGATCGAAGTGGACCGTCCCAACCTCCAGGGCCGTCTGCAGACATTGAAGGTGCATACCAAAAATATCAAGCTGGCAGAGGATGTGGACCTGCAGAAGATCGCACAGGCCACCGCCGGTGCCGTAGGCGCGGACCTGGCCAATCTGGTCAACGAAGCCGCTCTCCGGGCTGTCCGCCAGGGTCGAAAGGCCGTCAATCAGGAGGACCTGCTGGTGTCCTTTGAGGTGGTCATTGCCGGTACAGAGAAAAAGGGTACGGTGCTGACAGAGACGGAAAAGCGCATGGTGGCCTACCACGAAGTGGGACATGCTCTGGTTTCCGCCCTGCAGAAGCACTCCATGCCCGTGACCAAAATCACCATCGTCCCTCATACCTCCGGCGCACTGGGCTATACCCTGCACATGCCGGAAGAGGAAAAATTCCTCTCCTCCAGAGAAGAACTGCTGACGGAACTGGAAACCCTGCTGGCAGGCCGTGCCGCCGAGCAGCTGGTCTTCGGCTCCATGACCACCGGTGCCGCCAATGACATTGAGCGCGCCACAGAACTGGCCCGCCGGATGATCACCCAGTACGGCATGAGTGAAAAGTTTGGCCTCATGGCACTTTCCACCGTTTCCAATCCCTATCTGGACGGCAGCACCATGATGAACTGTGCCGACGGCACCGCCGCACAGGCAGACGACGAGATCAAGATGCTCCTTGCAAAATGCTACGAAAATGCAGGCCGCGTTCTGAAGGAAAACAGAGCCCTGCTGGACGAAATTGCCCTGTTCCTGCTGCAGAAGGAAACCATCACCGGCGAGGAACTGATGGCCTATGTCAATGCTGATAAACAGGCTTTACCGGAGGCTGCCGCAGAGGCACCTGCCGATGAAGATACAACCAAAGAAAGTGAGTGATATTCATGACCGCTGTACCCGGAAATGCCCTTGTGTCCCTGTGGTCCGCCATTGTGCTGATCGCGCCTGCCCTGCTGAAGGCAGTCCTTCTGCTGATCGTCTGCCTGATTGTTTCCCGTATCCTGCTGGCCGCCTCCGGCAAGCTGCTGAACAAGAGCAAGCTGGATAAGAGCCTCCACGCCATCATCCGCTCCACCCTGAAGGTACTGCTGATCTTCCTGACCATTATGATCGTAGCACCTGCTCTGGGAATCAACACCGCCTCTCTGCTGGCTGTGCTGAGCATCGCCGGTGTTGCCGTATCCCTGTCCATTCAGGGCATTCTGGGCAACTTCTTCAGCGGCGTGACCCTGCTCATATCCAAGCCTTTCAAGGTCGGCGACTATGTCACCATCGGCGGACAGACCGGCGTCATTGTGGAGACCGGCCTGACCCATACCAAGCTGAACACCCTGGACAACCAGATGATTCTGGTGCCCAACAGCAGTGTCACCTCCAACGTCATCGTCAATGTGTCCGCCGAGGATACCAGACGGGTGGACTTCACCTTCACCGCCTCCGCCGACTGTGCTGAGGAAGCTGTCATCGCCGCCATCACCGAGGCTGCACAGATCGATCTGGTGCTGGAAGACCAGCCGGTATTTGTCAAGCTCAGCGGTTTCAAGGACGGAGCTGTGGAATACACCCTCCGTGTCTGGGTAAAGAATGCCGATTACTGGGATGCCTACTTCGCCATTCTCTCCCGTGTGAAGCAGTCCTACGCCGCCCATGGCGTCACCATGGATGTGCCCCACGTCCGCGTCCATACCAATTGATAGAAAACCAACAAAAAACCTGCATGGGAAACACATTCCCATGCAGGTTTTTCCTGTTTTTTCCATCCTCCCCGGGGGGTTACACAAAAACCCCTGTTCTCCTTTTGTTTATTCCTCCAAATCGCGTAAAAAAACGGCAATTTCCGTTGACTTCACCTTAAATAATTGTTAGAATGGATTACAGTCGAATAGAATGCCCGAATGCGCTTGGACGTATCCGGTCATTTGCTGCGAGAAAAACAATTTTTAGTAGGAGGAACACTACATTGAAGGATTGGGATCGCTTAATCACAATTGAAGCAATGGAAGAGGCGACTGCAAAACTGTTGGAAACCGGCGAAAAAGTCGGTGCCGACTCCTGGCAGCAGCGCGTCAAGAACCAGACCCCCCATTGCGGCTTCGGCGAAGCAGGCACCTGCTGCCGTATCTGCTCCATGGGTCCCTGCCGCATCACCCCCAAGGCACCCCGCGGCATCTGCGGCTGCGATGTCCATGGCATCGTTGCCCGTAACTACCTGCGTTTCACCGCCGGCGGTACTGCAACGCACTCCGACCACGGCCGTGAAATCATGCACACCCTCCACGAGACCCGCGAAGGCGGCAACTACACCGTCAAGGATCCCGAAAAGCTGATCCGCATCGCCAAGGAATGGGGTGTGGAGACCGAGGGCAAGGACATTTATGCTCTGGCTCACGAAATGGCTGAAATCGGTCTGATGGAATACGGCAAGCCCTTCGGCTACCAGAAGTTCGCTGACCGCGTACATCCCCACACCAGAGAGCTGTGGGACAACGCTGAGATCACGCCCCGCGCCATTGACCGCGAAGTGGTCCAGTCCCTGCACATGACCCATATGGGCTGCTCCTCCGAACCCGAGGCACTGATCCGTCAGTCTCTGCGTTCCGGTCTGGCAGACGGCTGGGGCGGCTCCATGATGGGCACCGAGTTCTCCGACGTTATGTTCGGCACTCCCAAGGTCATGGACACTGAAGCCAACCTGGGTGTTATGGACAAGGATCAGGTCAACATCATCGTGCACGGCCACGATCCCTCCCTGTCCGAAATGATCGTTCACTACGCCAACGATCCCGAAATGATCGCTCTGGCCTAGTCTGTCGGCGCCAAGGGCATCAACATCGCCGGCGTCTGCTGCACCGCCAACGAAGTGGCCATGCGTCACGGCATCCCCATGGCAGGTAACTTCCTGTCTCAGGAAAATGTCGTTCTGACCGGCGCCTGCGAAGCCATCGTCGTGGACGTGCAGTGTATCTTCCCCGCACTGGGCCCCCTGTCCAAGTGCTTCCACACCAAGTTTATCACCACTTCCCCCATCGCACAGATCCCCGATGCTGAGTTCATCCGCTTCAGCCCCGAGACCGCCGGCGAAAGCGCCAAGGCAATCGTCAAGATGGCTGTTGAGAACTTCACCAACCGTAAGGCTGATCTGGTCCACATTCCCGATCTGAAGACCAAGGCCCGTGTCGGCTACTCTGTGGAAACCATCAAGAAGACCCTCGATGTGGTCTGCAACTCCCACGTGGATGAGATGGGCACTCTGAAGCCTCTGGCCGACGTCGTCAAGGCCGGTGTTCTCCGCGGTGCTGTGGCCATGGTCGGCTGCAACAACCCCAAGGTCCGCCCCGACTACGGTCACATCGAAATGATGAAGACCCTGCTGAAGAACGACATCATTCTGGTCGTCACCGGCTGCTCCGCTCAGGCTGCTGCCAAGGCCGGTCTGATGGACCCCGATGCCAAGGAATACTGCGGCGAGGGCCTGAAGCGTGTCTGCGAACTGGTGGGCATTCCTCCCGTTCTGCACATGGGCTCCTGCGTGGATATCTCCCGTATGATGATCCTGGTCTCCGATCTGGCTAAGGATTGGGGCTGCAACATCTCCGAACTGCCCGCCGTCGGCTGCGCTCCCGAATGGATGTCCGAAAAGGCCGTTTCCATCGGTAACTACGTCGTGGCCACCGGTATCGACACCTTCCTGGGCGTTGATCCCTACTCCAAGGGCTCTACCGAAGTCACCCGCCTGCTGCAGGGCGAAGACGGCATCAAGCAGTGGGTCGAAGCCAACTTCACTGTCGAAACCGACATGGAGAAGCTGTGCCAGAAGATGATGGACGCCATCGAAGCAAAGCGCGCCCATCTGGGTATCTGATAACATTACTGTCTGAGGTCTTTTCTCATGAAAATAGCAGTCACCGGCAAGGGCGGTGTGGGTAAAACCACCCTGTCCTCCACTCTGGCAAGGCTCTACGCCGATGAAGGCCGCACTGTGCTGGCCGCCGACGTAGACCCCGATGCCAACCTGGGCCTGGCTCTGGGTCTGACGGAAGAAGAAGTCAACGACATCGTCCCCGTCGCCAAGATGAAGGAGCTTGCCAAGGAACGCACCGCCGCCAATGCCAGCAACACCTTTTATAAACTGAACCCGCAGGTTTCCGACCTGCCGGATAAGCTGTCCAAGGACATCAACGGCGTCAAGCTGTTGGTCATGGGCACCATCGATACCGGCGGTACCGGCTGTGTGTGTCCTGAGCATGTGATGCTCAAGTCCATTCTCTCCAGTCTGGTGTTCCGCAAGGATGATGTGGTCGTCATGGATATGGAGGCCGGTCTGGAACATCTGGGCCGCGGCACCGCCAGCATGGTGGACCAGTTCATCGTGGTCATCGAGCCCGGCGCAAGATCCATTCAGACCTACGAGCGGATCAAGCAGCTGGCAAAGGATATCGGGGTACACAAGGTGCGAGTGGTTGCCAACAAGGTCCGGGACGACTCCGACCGGGAATTTATCCGCAGCCGGATCCCCGCAGAAGACCTGCTGGGCTTCATGAGTTACAATGCCGACGTCATCGACGCCGACCGCAAAGGCCTTTCCCCTTATGATTGCAGCCGGAAGGCCGTGGACGAGATCCGCGCCATCAAAGCTGCCATCGATGCTCAAGAATAATAAACGGTTTTCGAAAGGAATGAATAGAATGGCTAGACCCTTATTTGATCGCGTTTTCGCCGGCTCTGACGAAATGTTCGCCAAGGCCGAAGCCGATGTGAACCAGCTGGTAGCTGAACTGGGTGCCGACGCACCCATGACCATGCCCAACACCGCTTACTTCCTGGCCTGTATCTATGCTTATATCGGCAAGAAGGTCACCACTGTCGGTCAGCTGCAGGAAGCTCTGGCTGATGTGAAGGCCATGATGCTCCGCGAGCCCAAGACCAACTCCATCTTCCAGTCCGGTGTCGGCACCGCCATCGCCGCTGAGATGATCGAGGCATGCAAGTATGCCCGTAACCCCGCTCCCTACGGTGAGGCCGGTTCTCCCGACCGTAAGTACTGGGGCCACTTCACCGACGCAGAAGTCCGTGAACTGGGTGTTCCCCTGGTTACCGGCGATATCCCCGGCTTCGTCGTCATCATCGGGCCCGCTCCCTCCACTGAGGAAGCTGCCGCTCTGATCAAGGGCTATCAGTCCCGTGGTATTTTCGTATTCCTCATCGGTGGTGTCATCGATCAGGCTTACGAAGCCGGCATCAGCATGAGCTTCGGCGTCCGTGTTGTTCCCGTCGGTCAGGACATCTGGTCCGTCGGCCATGTCATCTCCCTGGTTGTCCGTGCCGCTATGTTCTTCGGCAACATCCAGCCCGGTGACTGTGATGGCTTCCACCGCTACACCTTCGACCGCATCAATGCTTTTGTTAACGCCTTCGCTCCCGTCAACGACATCACCGTCGCTTGCGGCGCCGGCGCTATCAAGCTGGGCTTCCCCGTTATCACCAACGATCACGAAGACATGTGGGCCGTTCCCAAGTCCCTGATCATCTATGACAACTACAACGACTGGATCGAGACCTCTCTGGAAGCTCGCGGCATCAAGCTGAAGATTACCAACATTGAGATCCCCGTCGCTTACTCCTCCGCCTTCGAAGGCGAGGTCATCCGTAAGGCTGACATGCAGGTCGACATCTACGGCGCCAAGGTGGACTGCTTCGAGCTGGTCCAGACCAAGGAAGCCGGCGATGTGGAAGACCACAAGATCGTCGTGGAAGGCCCCGAGCTGGACGAGATCGAGTGCGGCTCCATGGTTTCCCTGTCCTACACCATCGAGGTTGCCGGCAAGGCTATGCAGCCCGACTTCGAGCCCGTTATGGAACGTAAGATCCATGCATTCCTCAACTGCGTGGAAGGCGTTATGCACACCGGTCAGCGCGACATGATCCGTATCCGTGTGTCCAAGGCTGCTTTCGATGCAGGCTTCCGTTTCAAGCACATCGGCGAAGTCCTGTATGCCAAGATCAAGTCCGAATTTGAAGCTGTTGTTGACAAGTGCCAGGTCAAGATTGTTGTCGGCGAAGACAAGAACAACGAACTGCGCAAGGCTGCCAACAAGGTCTTCGATACCCGTGACGAGCGTCTGAAGACCATGACCGACGAGTCCGTCGACGTCTTCTACTCCTGCATCATGTGCCAGGCCTTCTCCCCCAGCCACGTCTGTATCGTTACTCCCGAGCGTCTGGGTCTGTGCGGTGCCGTTTCCTGGCTGGATGCCAAGGCTACCAACGAGCTGGATCCTCAGGGTCCCTGCCAGGTGGTCACCAAGGAGCGCTGCGTGGACGAGCACATTGGCCGTTACGAAGACATCGACGAAGCCATCTGCGAGTACTCCCACGGTGCTCTGGAGCATGTTACTCTGTACTCCCTGTTCCAGGATCCCATGACCTCCTGCGGCTGCTTCGAATGTATCTGCGGCGTTGAGCCCTGCTCCATGGGCGTTGTCATCACCTGCCGTGAATTCGCAGGCATGACTCCTCTTGGCATGACCTTCTCCGAAATGGCTTCCATGACCGGCGGCGGCGTGCAGACTCCCGGCTTCATGGGTCACGGCAAGCACTTCATCGCTTCCAAGAAGTTCCTGAAGGCCGAAGGCGGTCTGGCCCGTCTGGTCTGGCTGCCCAGCGAACTGAAGGAGCAGGTGAAGGACAAGGTCAACGAAACTGCCATGGAACTGTATGGCATCGAGAACTTCACCGACATGATCGCAGACGAAACCAACTGCGGCAGCGGCGATCCCGAAGAACTGCTGACCTTCCTGTCTGAAGTGGCCCACCCCGTCCTGGGTCTGGACCCCTTCGATATGTAATGTACACCAAAAACCCCGATGCTTCGGCATCGGGGGTTTTTTGTTAGTTGACAATTGAAAATTGACAATGGATTGTATCCGGCTCCGCCGGATGCTATTTATATATAGGTATCTCGTTTTCCATTCTTCTGTACTCTTTGATGTAATTACGAATTAAAACTAATATTTGACTGTTTAAAGAACGACTTTCTTCTTTTGCTATCATTCGCAATTCATTCAGCATTTCTTCTTCAATTCGAATGGAGAGACTTTTTATGTGCATATTATCACCTCGCCTGTATTGTATCGCAATTAATTTGAAATTCATATATTCCAAAAGCAATATCCAAAATCGAATACATGACGGATTGCCATGCACTTCTAAAAAGGCTCCCCTTGAGGGGAGCTGCTGAGCGGAGCGAAGCTGAGAGGTGTGTGAAATCCGCAAATTGCGGATTCCAGTCTCCGACGGCCAATACTTTTGGCAAGTCCCAAAAGTATTGGATGAAAAGGACTGTGGGGGAGAGCGTTGAAGGTTTGCTCCCGCAAACCAAGCCACTCTCCCCCACACCCCCTCCCGGCGCGGTTGTTTGTGTGTGTGGAGGTTGTTTGAGTGCGCGCACAATGACGGATTGCCACGCAGCTTCGCTGCTCGCAATGACACCTTAACTTCGGTCATTGCGAGGGTCGTAAGACCCGCGGCAATCCGCTTCTTATTCCATATAGATTACCACTGCTTCACATTTGCAGTGATCTCGCTGAGGGCTTCGGCAGCTTCCATGGAATAATCCTCCCGATGACTCAGATCGCCCAGACTCACCATTCCTACCAGTCGTCTGCCCTCTACCACCGGCAGGCGGCGAACCTGTTCTTTCGCCATCTGATCTGCTGCCTGCGTCAGGCTGGTGGTGGGCTGCACCGTTGCAACCCGATCAGTCATGATCCGCGACACAGAAGTTTCCGCAGCAGACCGCTCCAGAGCCATACACCGCACCACCATATCCCGGTCGGTCACAATACCGCACAGACTCCCATCTCTTGCCCGCACCGGCAATACACCGATATTATGCCGCGCCATCAGTCTGGCGGCAACGGCAACACTTTCCTCCGGCGCAATGCTGATCACATGGCTGTTCATACAGTCCCGTACTTTCACAACATTCCTCCTTTTTTCATGTACTGCCTGTATTTTCCCCAGTTTTTTGCCGTCCAAACCCTGTATGAACACAGGAATTTTTGTCGATAATGAAAGGCGATACAGCCAAAGCGGCAAAAACTTTATTTTTTATCCAATTTTTTCAAAATAATTACCTTTTACCCCTTGCAAGCCTCAAAATAAAGATATATAATGGGTTAGTTACGATTAAAATGGCATTCTGTCATTGTTTTGATTATTTACATTGGAATGAGGATGTTGTATGGCAAACTCTAAGAACACAAATCCCTTGGAAGATGTTAAGT
This sequence comes from Candidatus Avilachnospira sp., assembly GCA_045589035.1. GTDB lineage: Bacteria > Bacillota > Clostridia > Oscillospirales > Oscillospiraceae > Avoscillospira. Next base: position 19,592 of record JAZNFJ010000023.1, read on the forward strand.
CCCCCGTCACTGCGCTGATTGCAAAGGCTCGGAAAGAAGGTTCTATTCAGTCCAGTGAACTCAATGCCGAATTGGAAAAGTTGGATCTTTCCGTAGAGCAGATCGAACATGTATACGATACCTTTGAAGCTATGGGTATCCAGATCGTAGGCACAGAACTGGAACTGGACATGGAAATGGAAATGGATTCCTCCATGGATCTGGACCTGAATCTGCCCGATGATGAAGAAGAAGTCCTGGTTGACCCCGTGGAACTGGCCGCTGAGTATAACCTGGATGATCCTGTTCGTATGTACCTGAAGGAAATCGGTCAAGTGAAGCTGCTGTCCGCAGAAGAAGAGATCGAACTGGCACAGAAGGTTTCCGAAGGTGACAAAGCTGCGAAGGACAAGCTGACAGAAGCCAACCTCCGTCTGGTCGTTTCCATTGCAAAGAAGTATTCCGGCCGTGGTCTGCACATTCTGGATCTGATCCAGGAAGGCAACACCGGTCTGATTCGTGCTGTGGACAAGTTTGACTATACAAAGGGAAACAAGTTCTCTACATATGCAACCTGGTGGATTCGGCAGGCCATCACCCGTGCCATTGCCGATCAGGCCCGTACTATCCGTGTTCCCGTGCACATGGTTGAGGTCATCAACAAAGCGACCCGCTGCAACCGCAAGCTGGTGCAGGAACTGGGCCGTGAGCCTACACTGGAAGAGATCGCCGCTGAGCTGAATCTCCCCATCGAGAAGATCATCGAAGCCAACCGAACTGCCGCCGATACCCTCTCTCTGGACACCCCCGTGGGTGACGAAGAAGACACCACCATCGGCTCCTTTGTGGAAGACGACAACACCCTCGGCCCTGCCGATGCCACTTCCAACACCCTGCTGGCAGAAGCCCTCAGTGAAATCCTGGGCACTCTGACCGAACGGGAAGCCGATGTGCTGCGTATGCGCTTCGGTATGCACGACGGCCGCACCCACACCCTGGAAGAAGTAGGTCAGCATTTCGGTGTCACCCGTGAGCGTATCCGCCAGATCGAAAACAAGGCCATCCGGAAGCTGCGCCATCCTTCCAGAGCCAAGAAGATCAAGGATTTCTACTGCTAACTGATATAGCAACCCCCATGCGAGAAATCGCATGGGGGTTTTCTTTGCCTTTACCGATGCTCCATCTGCACAGTGCCATCCAGATCCTTCCACTGGAAGCAGCCGTTTTCCAGCATCATGTAGCCATGCCAGCTGTTTTCCTTGGGAATGGACACAGAGCCGGGGTTCAGATACCACCAGCCGTCATGCTCCACGCACTTGGGCACATGGGTATGACCGTTCAGCAGGATATCGCCCTTATGG
>JAZNFJ010000024.1:0-25195 GCA_045589035.1 Candidatus Avilachnospira sp.
ATCCGAGAGACCCGTTTACGGGTAGCAAGTAATCCTATGCGTGGCTGGCAGGCCAACCCAAAGCGCATTTATGCGCCGCCAGTAATATTAGGGCTATGCCCGAAAATGAAATACCCCCCGCTATGCGGGGGGATATTTATTACAAATAAGCTTTGACCGCTTTCCAGACACGGTCTGCTACCACTTCTGCCGGGGCATTGGCATCGATGATCGCCACCTGCTCCACACCTTTGGTCTTTTCAAAGGCTTTGAAGTAGTTTTCCCTAACGGCAAGAAGCCGTTCTTCCTTTTCATAGAGCTCCGTATGCAGGCGGTTTTTGGAGATTCGCTCCAGTGCCGCATCCACGGGAATATCCAGGAAGATATTCAAGGTAGGACGAAGCAGTTCAGCGCTGAAACGATTGCACTCCATGACCCAGTCCATGTCCATATCCACACCGTTATAGGCATAGGAGGAGAAATAATACCGATCCGTCACAATGGTGATACCCCGGTCGATTTCCTTGCAAATGCCATTGACCTCGTTGGTCAGATGATCCAGGCGGTCAGCAGCAAAAAGGCCGGAGATAACCCGTCCATCGGCCTTCATACGGCCAGTCAAAATCTGCCGCACCATAGTTCCCACAGGACCTTCCGAGGGTTCACAGGTTTCATGGCAGGTGATCCCCTGCTGCCGCAGATGCTCCATGAGATACTTGATCTGGGTACTCTTGCCGGAACCGTCGATGCCCTCAAAGGCAAAAAACAAACCTTTTTTCATATCGTTCATATTATGCTTCCCGGAACACAAAGCCGTTTTCGTCCGCCTGATCAATGATTGCCAAAGACTGAATATTGATGCCGGCTTCCCGGATGCGGTCACCGCCATGCTGGAAGCCCTTTTCCACGGCAACACCGATACCCACCAGTTCCGCACCGGCTTCCCGGACGATGTCGCACAGACCGCGCATGGCTTCGCCGTTGGCCATGAAGTCATCAATGATCAGAACCTTGTCATCCTTGCAAATCCAGTCCTTGCTGACCAGAAGGGTGACTTTCTTCTTATATGTATAGGAGAAGATATCGCTGGCATACAGACCGCCTTCGATGTTATCGCTCTTGGCCTTCTTGGCAAAAACCATGGGCACGCCAAATTCTCTGGCGGCGATGGTACCGAGGGCAATGCCGCTGGCTTCAGCCGTCAGAATCATGGTGATCTCTTTATCCGCAAAACGGTGCTTGAATTCCCTGGCGATGGCTTCCATCATTTCGATATCGATCCGATGGTTGAGGAAGCCGTCTACCTTGACGATATTGCCGGGCAAAATCTTGCCTTCTTTTCTGATTTTATCCTTCAACAGCTGCATATATGCTCCGCCTTTCTGCACTTTTATATATTATGCAAAATTCCTGTCGAAAAAGCAACCGTAATTGTGATGATTTCAAAGATTTATCCGAAGAAACCGGACACCCCGAACCACACAGCCGGCAGCACCAATGCGGGCAGCATATTGCCCACCCGAATCCGGTCCTTGGTCAGACCCAGAATATTCATGCCCGTGGCAATGAGCATCACACCGCCCACGGCACTCATCTCCGTCACCACAGCCGCGGACAGGAAAGGCTCTACCAGACCTGCCAGCAGAGTCAAAGCACCCTGATAGGCCAAAACTGCACCGCCGGAGAACAAAACGCCCACGCCCATGGTGGCGGCAAAGGTCACAGCCATAACACCGTCCAGAGCGGACTTGGCGAAGATCGTGCTGTAGTCACCGCGAAGACCTGCATCAAAGCTGCCCATAATGGCCATAGAGCCAACGCAGAACAGCAAACTGGCGGTCACAAACCCTTCTGTAAAACGGCCTGCACCCTTTTTTGCAACCTTGGATTTCAGCCAGTCACCCAGGGTATCCAGGCGGTGTTCGATCTTCAGGGCTTCACCGATGATGGTGCCCACAACCAGACACATGATCACGATTAGGATATTGGAGGTGACAATGGAACTGGTGATACCGATGACCATGACACAGATGCCCAGCGCATTGACCACGGTCTTGGTGGATTCTTCTTTCAATCTTCCGCCCAGAAGCAGTCCTAACAGACCACCCAGGACGACAACAACAGCATTGACTACGGCTGCGATCATAACAATTCCTTCCTTACAAAAGACTAAAAGGGCTCAGAAAGCCCCAACACAATTATTATAACACAGGTTGACAAAAAGTGCCAGTAGAAGATTTTCCTGTTTTTTTATTTATTTTGCGAATTTACAAGGTGCAGGAAATATAGTAGACTGAAGCCACAAAAGAACTCCGCAAGGGAGATAAGAATTTACCTACAGAAAGGACTGATTCCAATGTACACCGATAACACCACCAAACATTATGAAAGGAATGAGTCCCATGTACTGAGGTAAGCCTAAGGGCCAGATCAAAAACGCATACGGATGCGTGATCCGTTGACTATAAATGAATAGATTGAATTGATCGTCGGCTCTGGCTCTCCGATAAGAGCTGGTTTATATAGGAGACGAAAGGAAACAACAAATATAACTGGCAAACAGAACCATTCATTTCACTTACTACACCCCCGACAGGCGTCGGGGGTGTGTTTTTGGCTTTTTTCGAAAAAAACACTTGCAAATCATGTTTAAGTGTGTTATCATACCATGGCGAATGAAATTAGAGGGCTATGCCCTTTTACCACACGAGAAAGAGGTGAACAACATGAAGGAAGGCATCCATCCCAACTATACGCAGACTACCATTCGTTGTGCGTGCGGCGAAGTGATCGAGACCGGTTCCACCAAGGGTGATATCCGCGTCGAAATCTGCTCCAAGTGTCACCCTTTCTATACCGGCAAGCAGAAGCTGGTTGACACTGGTGGACGTGTTGATCGTTTCAACAAGAAGTACGGCCTGAAGTAATCGCCGAAGCCCGCACCCTATTGGTGCGGGCTTTTTTCATATTTTGGAATTTTTTGGAGAATTTATGGAACCTTTGGAGAAAAAGCAGATCGAGAAAGCAGTTCTGGTGGGTCTGAACGCCGGTATCTTCACCCGGGAAGAAAATGCCACAGAAGAAACCTTGGAGGAACTGGAAGCATTGCTGGAAACCGCAGGCGGCTCCTGTACCGCCAAGGTGCTGCAGAATCGCCCCTCTCCCGACCCCCACAGCTTTATCGGCGAGGGCAAGGTAGAAGAAGTGAAGGAACTGCTGGCTTCCACAGAAGCCAACATGATCGTTTTTGACAACGACCTCTCCCCTTCCCAGCAGCGGGCTTTGGAACAGATGACCGGTGTCATGGTCATGGATCGCAGCGGTCTGATTTTGGATATTTTTGCCCAGCGTGCCAAAACCCGCGAAGGCCGTTTACAGGTAGAGCTGGCGCAGTACAAGTATCTGCTGCCCCGTCTGACCGGTATGTGGACTCACCTGGAGCGGCAGGAAGGCAGCATCGGCACCAGAGGTCCCGGTGAAACCCAGTTGGAAACCGACCGCCGTCTGATCCGCAAGCGGATTCAGAAGTTGGAGCAGGAACTGCAGGAAGTGCGGAAAATCCGCGGTGTTCAGAGAGAACGGCGGATCAAAAATTCCGTACCCGTGGTCGCCATTGTCGGCTATACCAACGCAGGTAAATCCACCCTCCTCAACCATCTGACCGGTGCAGGCATTCCCGCCAACAACCGGCTGTTTGACACCCTTGACACCACCACCCGGCAGCTGACCGTTTCGGATACCACCGATGTTCTGCTGTCGGATACCGTCGGTTTTATCGCAAAACTGCCCCATCATCTGGTGGAGGCCTTTAAGGCAACCCTGGAAGAACTGCAGTATGCCGATCTGCTGCTCCATGTGATCGATGCTTCCGATCCGGAGCGGGATATACACATTCAGGTGGTAGACAAGCTGATCGCACAGCTGGCAAAACCCGGTATCCCCGTCATTGAAGCCTATAACAAAGCCGATCTGGTGGAAGAAGATGACATTCCCAGAGGCGAAAACCGCCTGGGCATCTCTGCCAAGACCGGTATGCATATGGATGAGCTGCTGAAACTCATCGAAAAGAATCTGAACAAGGGTCTGATCCACGCGACCTTCCTGCTGCCCTACTCTGCAGGCGGTATGCTGGATATGCTTCATTCTCAGGCAAAGGTCCTTGCCACAGAGTATCTGGCAGAGGGCATTGAAGTGGACGCCATTTGCGATGAAGCCCTTTACGGCAAACTGCGTCAGTATCTCAGTCAGGAGTAATCATGGACGAATATCTGATTCCAACCAAAGCGGCTCAGGCGGAATTTACGGAGAAGCGATCCCGCTTCATCGGTCATATCCGACCGGTAGAAACCGAAGAAGAAGCCCTGGCCTTTTTGAAGGAAATGCGTGAAAAATACTGGGATGCCGGTCATAATGTCTATGCCTATATCATCAAGGACGGTCCTACCCGGTTTTCCGATGCCGGCGAGCCCGGCGGCACTGCCGGCATGCCCACTTTGCAGGTGCTGCAAAGAGAGGGCCTGTACAATGTCTGCTGCGTGGTGACCCGTTATTTTGGCGGTATTCTGCTGGGGGCAGGCGGTCTGTTCCGTGCCTACGGCCATGCTGCCAAAATCGCCGTGGATGCCGCAGGCAAATCCATGAAGCGGGTCTGGGATGTGATCTATCTCCCCGTTCCCTATTCCTGGTACGAGCGGATGAAGCAGGAGGTTTCCGGCTATGAGGGCATCATCCGTGATACCCAGTATGGCGCGGATATTGAACTGGAAGTTCTGACCCCTACTGCCAAAACACAGGCTTTTCTGGACCGTGTGGTGGATATTTCCGCCGGTACACTGGAAGGCATGGTCACAGGGCAGGAATACATTGCATTCCCTATTGACACAAAAGAGTAACTAATGGGACATATTTTATCGTAACATACATACGAGGTGATGGATATGACCGTTCGGGAATATTTGGAACAGGCGGAATTCGATCAGCTGTGTCAGCAGGCGCAGAAGTCTGCTCTGACCCGCGGCCGTGCATGGGCGCAGGAGGAAAGTGATGTCCGCACCTGCTATCAGCAGGATACGGACCGCATTGTCCACAGCAAGGCTTTCCGACGACTCATGCACAAGACACAGGTGTTTTTGCAGCCCGAAGGCGATCACTACCGCACCCGCATGACCCACACCATTGAAGTCAGCCGTATTGCCAGAACCATTGCCCGTGCCCTGCGGCTCAACGAAGATCTCACCGAAGCCATCGCTTTGGGCCACGACTTGGGACACACGCCCTTCGGTCATGCCGGAGAAGTGGCACTTTCTGAGATCACAGGTATCCCCTTCCATCACAATGAGCAATCCCTCCGTGTGGTGGACAAACTGGAAAAGGAAGGCCGCGGACTGAACCTGACTTACGAAGTCCGCATGGGCATCCTGGGACATACCGGCAACCAGATCCCGGAAACATGGGAAGGGCAAATCGTCCGTACCTCTGACCGCATCGCCTATATCAACCACGATCTGGACGATGCCATCCGGGCAGGACTGCTTTCTTTGCAGGACATTCCCAGAGAGATTTCCTATGTGCTGGGCGAAAGCCACAAGGAGCGGATCAACACCCTTGTGACCAATATGATCACCACCGCAACCGCCACCGGTGTGCTCTCCATGAGCCCGGAGGTTTCCGAAGCCATGGACAAGCTGCGTGCATTCCTGTTTGAGCGGGTTTACCGCAACCCCATCGCCAAGGGTGAGGAAGTCAAGGCTCGGGGCATCATTCAGGCACTTTATCAATACTATTCCGATCATCCGGAAAAGCTGCCGGCTGATTTTGTCCCCCAGTTGGACTTTGACGGCATTTCCAGCGTCATCTGTGACTACATCGCCGGCATGACCGACAAGTTTGCCGTCTACAAATACGAGGAGATCTTTGTCCCCTCTGCCTGGCAAGCACGATAAACAGCATTTTTTGAAAGGAGGTTTCTGTTTTGGCATTTCCATCTGCATTTCTGGACGAACTGTCCCTGCGCAACCCCATCGAAGATGTGGTTGGACAATATGTGGCTCTCACCCGCCGGGGCAGCAACCTCTTCGGTCTTTGCCCCTTCCACAATGAAAAAACCGCATCCTTCTCCGTGGCACCGGACAAGAATATCTACTACTGCTTCGGTTGCCACAAAGGCGGCGGACCGGTCAACTTCATCATGGAAGTGGAAGGTCTGGACTTCCCCGATGCTGTCCGCTTCCTTGCCAAAAAATCCGGCATGGAAGTACCGGAAGACAGAGAAAATCAATCTACATATCGCAAACAGGAGCGGCTGCGCGCCCTTTGCAAAGAAGCTGCCCGCTATTTCCACGAACAACTGAACAGCCCCGTCGGTCAGCCCGGACGGGACTATATCGTCAAAAGAGGACTGTCCAAATCCATCGTCACCCGGTTCGGTCTGGGCTATGCACCGGACGGCTGGAGCGGTCTTTTGGATAGTATGACGAAAAAAGGATATACCAAGGAGGAACTGCTGGAAGCAGGTCTGGTCTTAAAAAGCCAGAAAGGCAGTCTTTATGACCGTTTCCGCAACCGGCTCATGTTCCCCATCATCGATGTGCGCGGCAATGTCATTGGCTTTGGCGGCAGAGTGCTGGATGATTCCAAGCCCAAGTACCTCAACTCCCCCGAAACCATCATCTTCAACAAGCGAAAAAATCTGTTTGCTTTGAATGTGGCGCGAAAGAGCACTGCCGGACGGATTATTTTGACGGAAGGTTATCTGGATGCCATTGCTCTGCACCAGTACGGCTTTGACTGTGCCGTGGCTTCTCTGGGCACTGCCTTTACGGAAGAACATGCCCAGCTGCTGGCCAAGCACACCCAGCAGGTGGTGCTGACCTACGACGGCGACGAAGCCGGTCAGAATGCCACCCGCAGAGCCATTCCCATGCTGGAAAAGGCCGGTCTGCAGGTGAAAATTCTGCGGATGCAGGGTGCAAAAGATCCCGATGAATTCCTCAAGAAGTATGGCGCAGACCGTTTCCGTGTTCTGCTGGATCAATCGGAAAATCAGGCAGAGTACCGTCTTTTGAGTCTGCAGAGCAAGTTTGATCTGACACAGGATGACCAGAAGGTCGTTTTCCTCAAAGAGGCAGCGGAACTGATCTCCACTTTCACATCTTCCGTCAGCCGGGAAGTCTACGGCAGACGGGCAGCTGAAGCTGCGGGCATTACACCGGAAACCATGCAGCTCGAAATTGGCAGAGCCTACAAGCGGCGCAAGCAACGGGAACAGAAAAAGCAGGAGCAGGCCAGTCTGGATCTGCGAACGCAAATTCAGCCCAAGGCCAAGGGGATTTCCTACACAAACCCCAAGTCCGCACGGGCAGAAGAACAGCTGCTTTCGCAGATTCTCCTCGATTCCACCATGCTGCCGCAGATCAAGCTGCTGCCGGAGCAGTTCTCCTCCCCCCTGTTGGGCAAGGCTTTCCGACTGCTGCTGGACTGTCATTTGCAGCAGCGACCCATCAGCCTTTCCTCTTTGCAAAGTGAATTTACAGCAGAGGAAATGAGCCATCTGACCGCTCTGACGGAGCGATACAAAGACCTGTCCTCTGATCAGGTGGCACAGGACTGTGCCCATGTGATCCGAAATGAGTACGAAAAATCCTTGCGAACCGGTGAGGATGCCCTGGCAGCCATGCAGGCACGGCTGCGGGAGAAGAAAGGATACGGAGGTTGATCTTATGGAAAAAGCAATGGAACAACTGGCTGCCATGAATCTCAGCGAAACTTCCCAAGCAAAACTGCAGCGGCTTCTGACGGAAGGAAAAGCAGCAGGAAAGGTCTCCTCCAAGCAACTGATCGAAACATTGGATGCCGTTCAGGCAACCGATGAGCAGGCAGAACAGTTTTATGATCTGCTGGAAAATCTCAGCATTGAGATCGATGTGACCGATGTGCTGGATCTGCTGACCCCTGAACTGCTGGATGAAGATGCACCCTCAGAAGACGAATTGAGAGAAACGGAGACCGCCCAGGAAGATCCGGAGGAGTTCGTACCCGATGCCGGTGTTAAACTGGATGATCCCGTCCGGATGTATCTGAAAGAGATTGGCAAAATTCCCCTTCTCAGCCCGGAAGAGGAAATGGCTGTGGCAGAACGGATGAGCAAGGGCGATGAAAAAGCCCGCCAGACCATGACCGAAGCCAACCTCCGTCTGGTGGTATCCATTGCCAAGCGGTATGTAGGCCGCGGCATGCAGCTTCTGGATCTGGTACAGGAAGGCAATCTGGGCCTTCTGAAGGCCGTGGAGAAATTCGACTATGAAAAAGGCTTCAAATTCTCCACCTATGCCACCTGGTGGATCCGGCAGGCCATCACCCGCGCCATTGCCGACCAGGCGCGGACCATCCGCATCCCCGTCCATATGGTGGAAACCATCAACCGTGTGATCCGCACCTCCCATTCCATGGTACAGCGGCTGGGCCGTGAGCCTACCACCGAGGAAATCGCCGCAGAACTGAAGATGGAAGTCAGCAAGGTGGAGGAAATCCTGAAGATCGCACAGGAGCCTGTTTCTCTGGAAACCCCCATCGGCGAAGAAGAAGACAGCCATCTGGGTGACTTTATCCAGGACGAAGAAGCCTCTCAGCCTGCGGAAGCCGCCTCCTATGCATTGCTGCGGGAACAGCTGGAGGAGGTTTTAGCCACCCTTTCCCCCAGAGAGGAGCAGGTTCTGCGGATGCGCTTCGGTCTGGTGGACGGAAAAAGCCACACTTTGGAAGAAGTCGGCAAGGAGTTTGACGTGACCAGAGAACGGATTCGCCAGATTGAATCCAAGGCTCTTCGGAAACTCCGCCACCCCAGCAGAAGCAAGAAACTCCGGGACTTCCTCAACTGATCGGAAGAATTTTTTGCTTGACATTCCTTGAAAAATCCGTATTATATCAATCGTATAGATTCGGTAAAATACCATCCACGAGATGAAACGGAGGATCTTAGTATGTTTGAAAAAATCGCCAAGTACCTGGCTGAACAGATGGACATTCCCATGGAAGACATCACTCCCGACACCACCTTCGAAAGTCTGGGTATCGACTCCCTGGACACCGTCGAGATGGTCATGGATCTGGAAGACGATCTGGGCATTGAGCTGGAAGTGGAAGAGAAGATCGCCACCATCGGTGAACTGGTCGCTTTCGTCGAAAGCAAGATGTAATCCATCCAATTAAATATTCGCTTTGTCCACAGGTCCGGCCTGTGGCAAGGCTGCACTAGTCGGGGAGATAGCGGTGCCTTGTAACCTGCAATCCGCTACAGCAGGGATGAACTCCCGACTGAGGGTGCATACTGTATCGTCTGACCCATGTAAGCGGTGTTGAGGTTTCGGTCTCGCGCAACACAGTCCCGTGAACCATGTCAGGCGGGGAACCGAGCAGCATTAAGCGGATCTCTGCGTGTGCCGTGAGGATGCCGTTTCTGAGCTGGCTGCATGGGTAACGGGTATGGTATGTATTCGAAGAAGGGTGTGCAGTCTTGCCATAGGCCGGATTTTCGCAGGCAATGCCTTATTGCCACTTTTTGCCTGATATGGTATAATAAACCCAATATGTTTGCGAGGTAATTATCTTATGATCACAGTCAGTAATCTTTCCATCCAGTTTGGCGGCAGTGTCCTGTTCAAACAGGTCGATCTGCAGTTTGTCGCCGGCAACTGCTACGGTATCATTGGTGCCAACGGTGCCGGTAAATCCACCTTTCTGAAAGTCCTCTCCGGCGATCTGGAGAGCACCACCGGTCATGTTTCCATCCAGCCCGATGTCCGCATGTCCGTTCTGAAGCAGGATCAGTTCCAGTACGACGCGCTGACCATTATGGACACGGTCATTCAGGGCAACGAGAAGCTGTTTGCCGTGATGCAGGAGAAGGACGCGCTCTATGCCAAGGAGGATTTCTCTGAGGAAGACGGCCTGCGCGCAGCAGAACTGGAGACAGAATTTGCAGAAATGGACGGCTGGGAAGCTGAATCCGATGCCAGCCGCATCCTGCAGGGTCTGGGCATTCCCGTGGAACTGCACTATGACCTCATGGGCGATACTGACCCCAGACTGAAGGTCAAGGTCCTGCTGGCAAGAGCCCTGTTCGGCAAACCCGACATCATTATGCTGGACGAGCCCACCAACAACCTGGATATCGAAGCCATCAACTGGCTGGAAGACTTCCTGCTGGACTATGAGGGCACAGTCATCGTGGTCAGCCACGACCGCCACTTCCTCAACACCGTCTGCACCCACATCGTGGATATTGTCTACGGCAAGATCAAGATGTATGTGGGTAACTATGACTTCTGGTATGAGTCCTCTCAGCTGATCCAGAGTCTGATCAAGAACAAGAACAAGCGCAACGCGGAAAAGATTGAGGAGCTGCAAACCTTTATCGCCCGCTTTGCTGCCAATAAAGCCAAGAGTAAGCAGGCAACCTCCAGAAGAAAACTGCTGGATAAGCTGACCATCGAAGAAATGCCTGCTTCTTCCAGACGCTATCCCTTTGTGGGCTTCTCCCCCGAACGGGAAGTGGGCAAGGATATCCTCTTTGTCACTGATGTTTCCAAGACTGTTGATGGTGTGAAGCTGCTGGACAAGGTCACGTTCAATCTGAAAAAGGGCGACAAGATCGGCTTTGTTGGTGAAAATGAACTGGCACAGACGGTCATGTTCAAGATCCTCATGGGCGAAATGGAACCGGATGAAGGTACCGTCAAGTGGGGGCAGACCACCAGCCAGACCTACCTGCCCAAGGACAACACGGAATATTTTGAAGGTCACGAAGAGTCCCTTGTGGACTGGATTCGTGAGTTCTCCGTGAAGAAGGACGATGTGTATCTCCGCGGCTTCCTCGGCAGAATGCTCTTCTCCGGCGAAGATGCCTTCAAGCCCGTCCATGTTCTCTCCGGCGGTGAAAAAGTCCGCTGCATGCTCTCCAAGATGATGCTCTCCGGTGCCAATGTAGTTCTGATGGATCAGCCCACCAACCATCTGGACATGGAGTCCATTCAGGCTGTCAACAAGGGCCTGATTGCCTTCCCCGGCAATATCCTGCTGGCCACCCACGACCACGAAATGCTCCAGTCTGTTGCCAACCGCATCATCGAATTCCAGCCCGACGGTTCTATCATTGATCGCATGGGCACTTATGACGAATATCTGGCATGGAAGTTCCAGCGCCAGTAAGTTGTAAATAATTATATTATGTCAACTAAGGAGGTTGCCGTATGGCTAAGGTAATCCAGACAAGCGGCGCACCTGCTGCTGTGGGCCCTTACTCCCAGGCCATGGACTGCGGTGAATATGTTTTCTGCTCCGGTCAGATTCCACTCGTCCCCGAAACCGGTTTGTTGGCAGAGGGCGGCATTGAAGAACAGACTCGCCAGATGTTTGCCAACATCAAGGCTGTGCTGCATGCTGCAGGGCTGGACTTCTCCAATGTGGTCAAGACCACCGTGTTTATGACCGATCTGAGCCAGTTTGCCACCTTCAACGGCATCTATGCCGAGTACTTCCCTTCCAACCCTCCTGCCCGCTCCTGCGTGGAAGTCTGTGCGCTTCCCAAAGGCGCAATGGTGGAGTGCGAAGTGATTGCAAAGCGGTAACTATATGAAAAACAGCAGCGAGTTCTGAGAACTCGCTGCTGTTTCTTTTTCAGCATTCTTAACCAATCCGGCCGGGGACGGCACGATCCAGTTCCCGCAGCTGCAGCTGCAGGCGGTCTGCGATCAATGCGATAAATTCCGAATTGGTGGGCTTTCCCTTGGTGTTGGAAACCGTGTATCCAAAGAACCGCTGCAGGGTTTCCAGATCCCCACGATCCCAAGCCACCTCGATGGCATGGCGAATGGCACGCTCCACACGGGAAGGCGTGGTGGAAAATGCCTTTGCTACCTGCGGATAGAGCACCTTCGTAATCGCGTTGATGACTTCCATGTCATTGATGGCGATCTTGATGGCTTCCCGCAGATACTGATAACCCTTGATATGGGCAGGGACACCGATCTCATGAATAACGGAAGTCACCATGGCTTCGATATTGACTTCCGCACGGCGGACCTGCTGTTTTCTGCCCTGTTCCTCTCCTGCCAGAATTTCATGGAGGCGTTCCACCACTGCGCTGAACTTACAGGGTTTGGCCATGAAATACCGCACGCCAAGTCCTGCCGCAGCTGTGGCAGCATACTCCGTCAAAAAGCCAGTCAGCACCATACATACAGGTGCCTTACCCAATTCCGCCGCCTGACGCAAAACAGCAATGCCATCCAGTTTCGGCAGCAGCAGATCCAGCAAAATGACATCCGGATTGGTCTTCTGCAGCAATTCCACGGCCTCCACTCCGTCCATTGCCGCACCGACCACTTCCCACTCCGGTACCTGCTCCATTGTCTGCTTTAACTTCAGGCAAAATTCTTCGTTGCCGTCCGCAATCAGAATTCTCTTCCGATGATCCATAGTAAGTAGCCCTCTCCTAAAGTAATAATCTTGTTCTCCTTCAGACACTGTCTTGTTATCGCTGCGATAATCCAAGTTTAGCACATATATCCATCATTTTCAACAGTTTTTATGGCTAAAAAGTTGACTTTTCATCGACTTCCTCCGACAAATTCCGACAGTTTTCGACAAGATTCGACAAATTCTCAACGGTCCAGACAAATCCTGACACGGCTCTGCCCATCCAGCTGCCGTTCCACACGGATCTGACGATCCACCCATTGCTTCAGCAAATCCACATGGGAGATGATGCCCACAAGGCGATCCCCTTCTGACAACCCCTGCAGGGTCTGCATGGCCTGCCGCAGGGCTTCTTCATCCAAAGAACCGAATCCTTCATCCACGAACAGGGTTTCCAGACGCACACCGCCTACAGGCTGCAGCTCATCGGACATGCCCAGTGCCAGACTGAGGGATGCCTGGAAGGATTCGCCGCCGGAAAGAGATGCGGCACTGCGTGCCATGCCCGTTCCGTGATCCACCACATCCAGTTCCAGGCCGGACTGGCTGCGGAAACCGGCTGCCTTTCTCCGCTGCAGCGTATACCGACCGCCGGTCATCTCCAAAAGACGGATATTGGCTCTGCGCAGGACCCGGTCAAAGAAAGTCATCTGCACGTAGGTTTCCAGCATGATCTTCTCTTTGCCGCTGATGGCACCGTTGACGGTATCAGCCAGACTCCGCACCATGGTCCATTTCTGACCGATCTGCTTCAGCTTTTCCATACCGCTTTGCAGCTGCGCAAGAATATTCCTGTTGACCGTCAGCCGATGGGCAGTCTGCTCTTTACCATCCAAAGCCAGCTTCCGCTGCTCTGCCAGCTGCGCTCTTTGCGCCTGCAGCTGCTGCAGGTCAAACTCTGCCAGTTCCGAAATCTGCTTCTGCAACAACTGCATTCTGGTTTTCAGTTGATGCAGTTCCTGCTCCGCCCGGGTAACGGCAGTCTGTACGGTCTGCAAATACTGCTCCAGATCCGCTGCCTGCTGCTCATAGACGCGAATTTGCTCCTCTGCTGCCTTTCGATCCGGGTAAGCCAGATTTTCTTGCTGGTGGGAAACCGCATCCTGCATGGCAGCATATTCCGCTTCCCAGGCAGCCAGTTCCACATCCAGCTTCCGGCAGGCTTCGGTGTTCTCTTCCAGTTCTCTGCGCAATTGAGGCAGCTGTTCCTGTCTGCTCTGGAGTTCTCTTCTTCTGCACTCTTCTACAGTATAAGCCGCTCGCAGCTGCTGCAGTTTTTCTTCGGCTGCGTTCTGTTCCAGAGGGAGCATTTTCAATGCCTGCTGTTCATCCGTGATGCCAAGGATTCCAAGGGCAAGGGTGTCAAACCGCTCCCCTGCTGCCGCTGCCTGTCCGCCAAGGCGGTGGGCTTCGGCGCTGGCACGGTCACGGCGGTCAACAGCTTTTTCTAAGTTTTCTTTTTCTTCCTGTAAGGCTGCCTGATCCGGCGCATGCTCTGCCTTGACTGCCGGGGCAGGATGATGCAAAGAGCCACACACGGGGCAGGGCTGTTCTGCTTCCAGACCAGATGCCAGAATACCCGCCTGCTGATCCAGATACAGCCGTTCCAGTTCGCCGTAGGATTTCGACAGCCGGTCTGCCTCCTCCCGTGCCAGAACATACTCCTTCTGTCCGCACTCCAGAGAAGCCTGTGCAAGCTGCAGTTTCGTTCCTGCCTCCTGCAATTCTGCAAGCTTTTCCCTTCTGGCTTTCACTTCTTTTCCGGCAGCTTCCAGATCCGCCACCTTTTGAGCGGTTTCCATCAAAAGGGAGGTTTCCTTTTCAATCTCTTCCACTGCTTTGCGGCAGCGAAGATCCGCATTCCCCAGTTTCTCCCGGTTTTCCTTGCCCAAAGTAATATTCTGCTGCAATCTGGACTGATCTGCCTGGATCGCAGACAGGCGATCGTACTGAGGCAGTGTCTGCCGCAGGGTTTCCGCCTGCAGGCGAAGGGTTTTGACCTTTTCCGGACTATCTGCACAGGCAGACAGTTCCGCCTGCTTGGTCTGCAGGTTTTCTTCCATTTCCGGCAGCTGCTTTTGGGCTTCTGCCAGCTCTTTTCTGCCGGTTTCAGCCACTTCCGCCTGGGCTAACTGTCCGTCCAGCTGCTGAATGGCAGTTTCCAGCTGCAGGATTTCTTCCTGCTGCTTCTGCTGAGCAGCTTCATCTTCTTTCAGCAGTTCTGCCAGTAGTTCCAACGCACCGTCTTCTGCCGTGATTTTCTCCAGCCGCTCCGGATCGCATTGGATTCCCGCCGCGTACTGCTCCATACCTCTCTGGAGATTTTCATAGTCTGCACGCAAAGCATTCGCTTCCTGCCGTGCCTTTTCCTGAAACCGCTGATAACGGCCCGTATGGAAAATTTCCCGGAAGACCTTGCTTCGTGTTTCCGTTTTTTCCAGAAGCAGCCGCATAAAGTCGCCCTGGGCGATCATGGCAACCTGAGAAAACTGCTCCTTATCCAGTCCGATCAGTTCCGTGATGGCAGCCGTAACATCTTTCCATTTGGTCAGCGGCTGTCTGCCATCCGGGAAAATCAGGCTGGCTTCTGCTTTCTGCGTGGTCATACCGTCGCCCCGCTCCTTGGGGCGGTCATATTCCGGGCTGCGGCGAACCACATAGATTTTTCCGCCGCAGGAAAATTCCAGTTCCACAAAAGTGGGAGTCTTTGGCTCGGCAAAATTGCTCCGCAGCATATCTGACCGGCGGTTACTGCCGCTGGCTTCGCCATAGAGAGCAAAGCAGATGGCATCAAAGATCGTGGTCTTGCCGGCACCGGTATCGCCGGTGATGAGATACAGTCCGCGGTTGCCCAGCTTATCCATTTCCAGATGCACTTCGTTCCCGTAAGGACCGAAGGCGCTGATAGTCAGTTTTAAGGGTCTCATGGTTCACCCTCCCAGATCTCTTCCATCCATGCCTTTGCCAGTTCCCGCAAAGGCTCTGCCATGGGCTGATTATTTCGGGATCGGTAAAAATCCTCCAGCATCTGCATGGGAGAAAGTTCCATGTTTTCCAGCGGTTCCAGCTGCATTTGCGTTCTGGTACGGAGATTGTCATATTCCAGCCGCAGCAGATTGGGATACCGATGATGCAGGCGAGGCATGGCATAGGGAATGTCGTCCTCATCCTGCAGAATGATCCGCAGGTAATCCTCAGACGTACCCTTCAGCAATTCCTCAAAGGTGCCCTTGACTGTCCGCACAGGATGGATCGGCTGCAGAGGTGTTGTTTCAATGGTGACATTGCCCTTTTCTCCCAGTTCCACCCAGGTGACGGACTTCTCTTCCTCTTCAGAGAAGGAATAGGCCAGCGGTGTGCCGCAATAGCGGACGGTTTCCCGCAACACAAACTGCTCCCGATGAAGATGCCCCAATGCCACATAGTCAAAGGGCGCAAAGACTGCACCGGACACATCGTCCAGCCCGCCAACGGACACGGTTTCCGATTCGCTTCGTTCCGCACCGGTGACAAACTGATGGGCCACCAGAATGTTCCGCTCTGTTTCATCCGGTGACCATGCCTCAATGACACTTTGGATGGCTTCCGTATAGTCCCCGATTTCCTGCTCCGGGAACAGCCGACGGACATGAATGGGCTTCACAAAAGGCAGCAGATAGATATGAACCGGTCCATATTCATCTTCCAAGGTCACAGGCGCTGTGATCTGCTCCAGGACAGGAGATACATAGACCCCTCTGCCATCCAGAAGTTTGGCGCCGAAGGCAATTCGTTCGGCACTGTCATGGTTGCCGCTGACCATAAAGACCGGCTTGTTCCGGTCTGCCAGCTGGGTCAGAAACCAGTCCAGCAGCCGCACCGCTTCTGCTGAGGGGACGGGCTTATCGTAAATATCGCCTGCCAGCAAAACCGCATCGGCACCACGGGTATCCAAAAGTTCCAGAATCTGCTGCAAAATCTCCTGCTGATCTTCCAGCAAAGACACATCATACAGCCTTCTGCCCAGATGCAAATCGGACAAATGCAAAAATTTCAAAGGATCACATCCTTACGCAATATACAAAATATGCGTAGAGGGTCACTCTACGCATATTGTCTGATTCGGTATGTATTACTTTTCCACAACTTCCAGAATTTCCATGGGGCAAGCCTTGACGCAGATGCCGCAGGCGATGCACTTGGAAGCATGCTCTGCTTCTTCAGCCTTGACCAGCACATGGAAGGGACAGATGTCCTTGCACTTGCCGCAGCCGACGCAGAGTTTCTTGTTGATCATGTAGACGCCCTTTGCGTTCTGGGTGATGGCACCGTACTCGCAGACGGTAGCGCACTTGCCGCACTGCACGCAGACCATGGGCTTGGCCTTACCCTTGAAGTCCACGATCTGAATGCAGGACTTGTCGGGATCGAATTCCTTATAAAATGCGTTGGAGCAGGCACGGACACATTCCAGACATGCCATGCACTCTGCGCCCTTTTTCACAGTAAGCTTTTTCATGGTGACTCCCCTTTGTGTCATATTCTTTGACTATTATACATGGTCTTGCACCATAAATCAATCGGATAAAAAATTTTAATATACAAAATTCAACTTTTTCCAGCATAACGAAAATACAGAAGCACATACTATTTCCGCAGCACATGACAAAACGCAGGAGGAATGATTATGAAACGCATGATCGCAATTCTCATGGCTACTTTGATGCTCACCGGTGTTCTCACCGCCTGCGGCGGTATGATGGGCATGGGCGAAGGACAGTCCAACGGCAACGTCTCCACCACACCCGACGGCAGAGTCAACGGAGGCGGCTATGAAAGCGGCAATTCCGGTATGGGCTACGGCTCCAACAGCGGCAGTTCCAACGGCCGTGGTATGGGCGGCACTTTCGGTGCCAACGGTGGCGGAATGGGCAGCGGCTCCAACGGCAGCATGGGCGGTACCAACGGCGGCGGCATGGGTGGCTCCTTCGGTGCCAACGGCAACTCCGGTACCGGCATGACCGGCGGTCGGTAAACCCAGCAGCAGTCTGTTTAAAACAGACTGCTGATACATATTCTCCCGTGATTTCCGAAATTATCAGTCTGTTTTTTCTCTCCTTCCGGGCAAACTAAAAAGGGAGGGATGAACGATGCAGGTGAAATCTTTGCTTACTTCTGTGGGTCTGGGCATGGTGGCCGGTGCCGCCGCAGTGCTCATGCTGCCCAAGCATTCTCATGCCTATCGCATGGCTGATGATGCCGCACAGGCCATCAAGCACGAAGCCGGCAAAATGCTGGACAATCTCAAAGACTAACCCCGGCATGTCTGTCAGTCCGCCAAATATCACGGCGGACTGACAAGACAGTTGCCATTCACAGATTTTGTGTTATAATAGACTTACCATATACATAAGAGGTGCTTCACATGGATGTCAAACAGCCCTGGAACATGACGATGCTCTGTGACTATTATGAACTCACCATGAGCAACGGTTACTTCCAACACGGTTACAAAGACAAGATCACATATTTTGATGTATTCTACCGCAGTGTTCCCGACGGCGGCGGTTTCGCCATTGCCGCCGGTCTGCAGCAGGTAGTGGAGTACATTCAAAGCCTGCACTTTACCGAAGAAGATATCGCCTATCTCCGCGGCAGAAATCAGTTCTCCGAAGAATTTTTGGAGTATCTGAAGGATTTCCGTTTTACCGGCGATATCTGGGCTGTGCCCGAAGGCACACCCATCTTCCCCAGAGAACCCATGCTCACTGTCCGCGCCCCCGCCATTGAGGCGCAGCTGATTGAAACATATCTGTTGCTTTCTCTGAACCATCAGAGTTTGATCGCCACGAAAGCCAACCGTGTGGTCAGAGCCGCACAGGGCAAGACCGTTCTGGAATTCGGTTCCCGTCGGGCACAGGGTGTGGACGGTGCTGTGCTGGGTGCAAGAGCCGCTTATATCGGTGGCTGTGCCGGTACGGCCTGTACCCTCTCTGACCAGCTGTTCGGCGTCCATGCCGGCGGCACCATGGCCCACTCCTGGGTGCAGATGTTCGACACCCAGTATGAGGCTTTTAAGACCTACTGCGAAACCTATCCCGACAATCCCACCCTGCTGGTGGACACCTACAACACCCTCAAGCGGGGCATTCCCGACGCCATCCGCGTCTTTGACGAAGTTCTCAAGCCCAGAGGTCTGACCAAGTGCGGTATCCGTCTGGACTCCGGTGATATGGCGTTCCTTTCCAAAAAAGCCAGAAAGATGCTGGATGATGCCGGCTGGCAGTCGTGCCAGATTTCTGTTTCCAATTCTCTGGATGAGTACATCATTGCAGATCTGCTCCGTCAGGGTGCTGCCATTGACCTCTTCGGTGTTGGTGAGCGGCTGATCACCGCCAGATCCGAGCCTGTCTTCGGCGGTGTGTACAAGCTGGTGGCAGTGGAGAACGACGAAGGCGAAATCGTGCCCAAGATCAAAATCAGCGAGAACATCGGCAAGATCACCAATCCCCACTTCAAGAAACTCTACCGCTTCTACGGCAACGACACCGGCAAGGCCATTGCCGACTATCTGTGTGTCCATGATGAAACCGTGGATGACAGTCAGGACATCGTGATCTTCGATCCCGAAGCCACCTGGAAGCGGAAGAAGGTCTACAACTACACCGCAAGAGAGCTGCTGGTGCCCATTTTCGAAAAGGGTAAGCTGGTCTACGAACTGCCCACCCTGCAGGAAATTCAGGATTACTGCAAGAAGGAAGTGGACTCCCTCTGGGACGAAGTCACCCGCTTTGAAAACCCCCACAAGTACTATGTGGATCTTTCCCAGAAGCTGGGGGACATCAAGTACAATCTGCTGCGGGACAATACAGAAGAATAATAGAAAGACATCCGGCTTAGCCCGAGGTGTTTCGATTATAATGCAACGCACATTGCCGCAATGTAGTCCGGGTCTGTGCCACAGCAGCCGCCAAGGACTTTTGCACCGGCTTCCCGCAGTTTCTTCATCTGCATGGCAAATTCTTCCGGTGCCATGGAGTAGACCGCATTGCCCTTCTCATCGATCACAGGCATACCGGCGTTGGGCTTGGCGATCACCGGCACAGAAAGACTTTTGGAAAGGTTCTCCACCACTGCGATCATCTGGTCCGGACCGCAGGAGCAGTTGATGCCCACAGCGGCAGCACCAAAGCCTTCCAGCTGCGGGGCTGCGTCATAAATGCTGCCGCCAAAATACAGCATGCCGTCAGAGGTGACGGAGAACGAACACATCACCGGCAGCTCTGCCGTAATATTACAAGCCTCCAAAGCTGCCATGGTTTCTTCCAGACCCATCATGGTTTCGATCACAAACAGATCCACACCGGCATTTTTTAGTGCAGCCGCCTGACGGGTATAGACCGCCAGCAGTTCTTCGTAGGGAACATCCGGCTTGCCCACTGTGGTCATATCGCCTGCCACGAAGGCTTTTCCATCGGCAGCCTGTTTCGCCAATGCCACCAGCTTGGCATTGATGGTCTCCAGTTCATCCTGCAGACCATGCTGGGCAAGATAGGGTTCGCTGGCCGTAAAAGTAGGCGCATAAATCACCTGACTCCCCGCCTGCACATAGGACCGCTGCAGATTTAAAATAACCTCCGGGTGGTCCAGTATCCACTTTTCCGCGCAGGCACCACGGGGCATGCCAGCTTTCATCAGATTGGAGCCGGTGGCACCATCCAATATCAATGTTTTTTCCGCAAGTGCCCGGAATTCAGCCTGTGTCATATGCCTGCCTCCATACTTTTCTTTGAAGTTGATTGGATTATACCACAAAAACAGCCTGTTTCCAACTGCGTTGTTTTGCACTTTTTAACCCTTGACATTGTCCGTAAATTTCTTGATAATATAGTAGTAAAATCCCGGAATTTGTGCAAGGAGTGATTCTCTTGTTCCAAATCGGTGTTGATATCGGCGGTACCACGATTAAAATCGGTCTGGTGGACGAAGATCTGAAGATCGTCCGCAGAACTGTTCTGCCCTTCCCTCACATTGGCGGTGAAGGTGTGGCAAAAGTGATTGCAGAGGCCGTCCGCACTTTGGTGGAAGAACACGGGCTGACTATGGATCAGCTGCACCATGTGGGTGTGGTTGTCCCCGGCAGTATCGACCCCACCGGCGGTATCATTCTGGATGCCCACAATCTGGATTTCCATGATGTCCCCTTCCGGGAGCAGCTGCAGAAGGAATTTCAAAGTCTTCCCGCTTTTCTCGCCAATGATGCCGATGGTGCTGCGCTGGCAGAGTTGGGGTGCGGTGCCTTTGCCGGGCATAAGACCGGTGTTCTGCTGACACTGGGTACCGGTGTTGGCGGCGGTGTCATTCTGGACGGCAAAATGTTCTCCGGCGGCTGCCGCCGCGGTATTGAACTGGGTCACATGCAGATCGTTTCCGGCGGTGAACTTTGCACCTGCGGTGTCCGGGGCTGCATTGAAGCCTACTGCTCCGCGTCCGCTCTGATCCGGGATGCCCTCCGGGCTGCCAGGGAGCATCCGGAAAGCACACTGGCACAGGCAGAAGAAATGACTGCCAAATATGCCATTGACTGTGCCAAGGCCGGTGATCCCACTGCCAAGGCTGTTTTTGATCAGTATGTGGATCATCTGGCTGCTGCCTGCGTTTCCGTAGTCCATCTGCTGGACCCGGAAGTCATCGCCATCGGCGGCGGTGTCAGCCATGCAGGCGACTTCCTGTTCGAACCCCTGCGGAAGCTGACTTTGGAAAAATGCTTCTTCGATTCTCACGGTGAAATCGTCCCTGCCGTCATGGGCAACGATGCCGGTATCATCGGCGCCGCCATGCTGGGACTGGAATAAAAATGTAGATATCTTTTAGGAGGAATATATCATGCTGAAATTTGACCGCAGCGGAGCCGTTGGCTTCTGTGCAGAAACTGACAAGGCTCGCTGTGCTGCCGCCATTGACACTCTGGTCAAGGGTACCGGCGCCGGCAACGACTACATTGGCTGGGTGGATCTGCCTGTCAACTATGACAAGGACGAATTCACCAGAATCCAGGCTGCTGCCAAGCGCATCCAGGAGAACTCCAAGGCTCTGGTCGTCATCGGTATCGGCGGTTCCTATCTGGGCGCCCGTGCTGTCATCGAACTGCTGAAGAGCCCCAACTACAATGCTCTGCCCAAGTCCACTCCCGATGTTTACTTCATCGGCAACGGTCTGTCCGCAGATGCCATCGCTGACACCATCGCTATGATCGGTGACCGCGACTTCTCCGTCAATGTCATCTCCAAGTCCGGCACCACCACCGAGCCCGCCATCGCTTTCCGTCTGTTCAAGGAACTGCTGGAAAAGAAGTACGGCAAGGACGGCGCCAAGGACCGCATCTATGCTACCACTGACCGCGCCCGCGGTGCTCTGAAGACCATGGCTGACAACGAAGGTTACGAAACTTTCGTGGTTCCCGACAATGTCGGCGGCCGTTACAGTGTTCTGACCGCTGTGGGTCTGCTGCCCATCGCTGTTGCCGGTATTGACATCGAAGCCCTCATGCGCGGCGCACAGCTGGAACGCGAGGACTGCCTGAACAACGGCACCGAGTCCGTTGCTGCTCAGTATGCTGCTCAGCGTCAGGCTCAGTATGACAAGGGCCTGAAGGTGGAAGTTCTGGCTGCCTACGAGCCCTCCTTCCGTTTCATGGCTGAATGGTGGAAGCAGCTCTACGGCGAATCCGAAGGCAAGGATAAGATCGGTATCTTCCCCGCTTCCGTGGATCTGACCGCAGACCTGCACTCCATGGGTCAGTACATCCAGGACGGCGAGCGTATGCTGCAGGAAACTGTGGTGTTCTTCGATAAGTCCCGTACTTCCATGACTGTTCCCGGCGACAATGCCGATCTGGACGGTCTGAACTATCTGGCAGGCAAGAAACTGCACTATGTCAACACCAAGGCCATGGAAGGCACCAAGAAGGCACACATCGACGGCGGTGTTCCCGTCTCCGTCCTGTACATGGATGCCATCTGCGAAGAAGAAGTCGGCCGTCTGATCTACTTCTTTGAGTTCGCCTGCGGTGTTTCCGCCTACATGACCGGTGTCAACCCCTTCAACCAGCCCGGTGTGGAAGCATACAAGAAGAATATGTTCCAGCTGCTGGGCAAGCCCGGTTATTAATATGGATTACAAAGGCACTTCCGCAAGGAAGTGCCTTTGTCGTCTGCCGCATAAGGTACGGTGACCTTTTCCGTGTCATTTTTTCAAAAAATTATGTAAATTTCCTCAAAATAGTAACAAATTGTAATCGCCAAACAAGATCTTATCTGCTAGAATGACTGTAGGTATTTATATCCAGCGGTGCGACAGTTTTCTTCCTATTCCGCCCCGCAGGAGAAAACAACATGAAACTGGAGGAAACTATTATGAAAAACAGCAAGAGAATCTTGTCCCTGTTGCTGGCTCTCGTCATGCTGGTTGGCATGTTCACTATGGTTGCCAGCGCAGAAGATCTCATCGTCCCTGCAACCCCTGCAAGCCCCAAGATTATGATTAACTACAACACTTCCCGTGTTCCTGAACTGGGAACCATTCTCCCCCATTCTCTGGAGGAGGGCGGCGAGTTCACCCTGCCCGGCAAATCCATTGATAACCTCTGCTGGAGCCTCGGAAACGATGTCTTCGAAGCAGGCGAAGTCTTCACTTATGAGAATATGCTGAAGATCATGAACGGTGATGATGGCAACTTCACTTTCATTGCTTTCATCGACGAAGCCATCACCGACGAACCCCCTGTCTATGGTGAAGATAAGGATCCCATCATCCCCGGCAACAAGCCCACCTGGAAGCCCGACTGTGACAACCGTCCTACCAACGGTAAGTATAAGCTGACTGTTCAGGCTTATGTCACCGGCTACTACAACGACTACAACGATCGTTATCACAACTACAAGAACTGCAAGGATCGCTTCTGCACTTACTGCTACGGCGGTTATGACTGCGATGCTTTCGACTACAGCTACCTGTTCGAGCGCACCACCTATCGCAACGAGCTGTACACCACCAACACCAAGCCCGGCTATAACTACAGCTACAACACTTCCAAGAGAATTGATGCATTCGGCACCGGTTACTATAATGCCGGTCAGACTGTCAGAGTTTCCGCTAAGAATGCTTACGGCTACGAGTTCATCGGCTGGTACAGCGATACTAACATCCGCTTCACCAGCAAGCACTCCATGTCCACTACTCTGACCATGCCTCGCGGCAATGCTGTTGTCTACGCAGTGTTCGCACCTGTTAACGGCTACTACAACGACTGCACCGTTACTGTTGCTCCCAAGCTGACCACCAGCCATGTTGCCTATCTGAAGGGCTACGGCAAGGGCGAGTTCCGTCCCGACAACAAGATGACCCGTGCAGAGTTCGCAGTTCTGCTGTACCGTCTGCTGGATCAGAATACTGTCAAGGCTTACTACTCCTCTGCTAACGCATTCTCCGATGTCGCTTCCGATGCTTGGTACAACGAAGCAGTTTCCACTCTGGCTAACGCTGGTGTGATTGGCAAGGCTACTACCTACAGACCCACCGAGTACATCACTCGTGCTGAGATGATCTCCATGCTGGCTAACTTCTACACCAACACCACTGCCACCAAGAAGTACACCACCAGCTACAGAGATGTTCCCAAGAACTACTGGGCATATGATGAGATCTCCATGGCTCAGGCTATGGGTTGGATCAAGGGCTACGGCGCAAGCACCTTCCTGCCCGAAGCTACCATCACCCGTGCTGAAGTTGCTGCTGTCATGAACCGTGTTCTGGGGCGCACCAACTGCAAGACTGTTGACACCAAGAACTACATCGACAACCCCACCGATGCTTGGTTCTATCAGGATGTCGTGGAAGCTACCATCGCTCACTAATCCACAGTAATTTAAAAGCGGCGCCAAAAGGCGCCGCTTTTCTTTTCCTTTTCCCCTCGCGCAGCAGAAAATGAGCATTGACATCATGCTGCTCATATGATAGAATAGTGGGGTCATTCGGAGAGATGTCCGAGCGGTTTAAGGAGCTGGTCTTGAAAACCAGTGACACAGCAATGTGCCGTGGGTTCGAATCCCACTCTCTCCGCCATTTTCTCCAATATATAGTTTATGGAGTGGTACCCAAGAGGCCGAAGGGGCTCCCCTGCTAAGGGAGTAGGCGTCTAAACAGCGCGCGAGGGTTCAAATCCCTCCCACTCCGCCACTAAAAGGACTTTCGCTTGTGCGTGAGTCCTTTTTTATTTGCTATGGTATTCTGGGGCAAGGGATTTGAAAGCCGGCTCTTGGCGACATGCCGGGGGCATGTCGCAACCGGCGTGGCTTTTCCGCAGAAAAGCAAATCCCTCCCTCTCCGCTAAAAAGACATCCGTAAGGATGTCTTTAATTCTTTCTCTGCTTTTTTAATGAAGACAAATACAAACCATTCCGCCTTTTAGGAGATATTTATGATCAGGCTTTTTGATTTTGTCTCTGGAACACCCATTCATCTGCCTTAACCATCCATGCCACAGAAATCATGAGCCTATCCGTCGGATTTTAATTGTGAAATCCTAATATGAGCCCCGATGCCAATTATCGGTATCATTTGCAATAAATATCCCCCCGCATAGCGGGGGGTATTTCATTTTCGGGCATAGCCCTAATATTACTGGCGGCGCATAAATGCGCTTTGGGTTGGCCTGCCAGCCACGCATAGGATTACTTGCTACCCGTAAACGGGTCTCTCGGAT